>CAYOVN010000029.1:0-27809 GCA_964407425.1 uncultured Gemmatimonadaceae bacterium | reverse complement strand
CGGTGGCTCCGGAGGGCTTTCGGTATGCCCGGACCTGGAAGCGCCCCGGCGGTTATCCAGATCGCTGGCCAGACTGCGGGTTCCGGCCCTCACCCCCCTGACTGCCGCTGCCGTATCCAGGGCCAGGTCCTCGGCTTCGTCCTGGAGGACTTCCACCAGGGCCGTGAAGTCCTGGATCCGCTCCTCCATCTTCACCGAGGCCTCTCTCAGGCGGTCATTCAGCCCAGACACGGATGCATTGAGCTTCTGAACGTCCGTCCTCACCGCCATTGTGATGAAATCCACGTTCTCGGCCACGCTCCGGGCCCGGGCCATAACGGGGGCTGAGTCCTTTTCGAGGCGCTGGGCAACGGTACCGACCACCCGGGCCAACTTCCGAAGCTGGAGAAGAACCAGGAGGAGTGCGACCAGGACGCCGAGAACGGCTACGCCCAGGACAATGCTCGAAACAGCTTCGGCGGTGGCCAGAAAACTGGGGGCCGCAACCATTGTCACCGTGTCGGGAAGGGCGTTTTGGGCCATGGGTAGCGAAAGGGCAAGTGTCGTCATCATTGAAGTGTAACCGCCTGCCGTCTCAAGGATCCAGTTCGAGGCCCGATGTGGCGTTACCCGGTTTGGGTATGAGGGGTCTCGGTTACCAACGCCAACGGGCTGTTGAAAGGGCCGCAAGGACGGTGTCTCTGACCTCCGGTTCCAGATACCGGAACGCGAACTCTTTCCCCAACCCCCTTCCATAATAAGCCTCCGGGGCCCCATCCACAGCCCGGATCGTCTTATTTCTCCGTTTATTTCTCCGTGGCTCCTGACGCTCCCGGGGCCGAGGCCTTAGCAAGGGCCGCTTCCATTTTCGGCGAGATCTCCCCCGCCCGTTGAAGAATGTTCAAGGTGAAGAATGGTCCGGCCAGCTCGGAAAGGAGTACTCCCAGGACCACCACTGCGAAGAGGAGGTCCGCCGCGTCCATTCCGTTCAACACCAGTCCTCCGTACGTAAGGACCCCGGAAATGGCCATGGCCAGGGAGATCCCACCCTGAGGGATCAACCCGAGTCCGAACCGCCTGGGCGGCGTCACTTCCAGGGGTAGGACCCGGATCATGGCCAGATTCCCGATGACCTTTCCGCCCCCCCGAAGGATTGCGTAACCCAGGGCAAGGACCGCGATCCAGGGGGTGGAGAAGTCCAACAAAGCTCCGGCAAGCAGAAGGAAAACCACGTAGATGGGCTTTTCCCATTCGTGGAGGACTCGAAAAACCCTCTGGGGATCCGGAGAAAAGTTCGCCACCACCGACCCCATTACCACAGAAACGAAAAGAGGGGAAAGCTGGAGCTGAAGGGCGGCACCGCTGGCGAAGGCTGCGATCCCCAGTAGGAAAAGGACCATCTCTTCGCTCCCGGGCCGAGGCCGGGTGAGCCAGAGGAAGAGGATGCCGCAGATCACACCCAACCCCAGAGCCGCCACGATCCATGTCAGCCGGGAAAGAAGGGGGAGGCCGATGCCCAGATCCCCCGGTGGGAAGAGGGCATAGATGGTCTGGAGGGCTGCGATGCCCACCAAGGCGTCCACGGAGGCCACGAAGAAGAGCAGGTCCCGTACTCTTCCCACTACCCGGTAGTTCGTGGAGATGAGCGCGATTCCAGCCGGGGTGGAGATACAGGCGCTGGCTGCGGCCCCCAGGAGGAGGAGCATGGGGGTCCGTTGGGAGAAGCCGGCACCCGTGAGGACCAGTCCCCCGACCCCCACAAAAAGGAAGAAGACAAGTGCCGCCTGACCAATGGCCAGAAGGTGGAGGGCAATGGGGAAATGGCTGAGGTTTCTCCGGTCCAGCTGGAGTCCGAAAAGGAAGCCGATCCACCCCAGGCCCATGCCAAGCAGGGGAAAGAGTTGACGAAGGGAGTCCTGCGAAAGAAGCCCCAGGACGTGAGGGCCCAGTAGGAACCCGATCAGGAGGAAGTGGGTCCCGGTTCTTAGCACCAACCGGGGGCCCGGAGGTGCCCGGAGAGTGGAGAAGGAAAACCGGGCCCCTATCAGGGCCACCAGGATCAGGATTAGAGGTGGAAGGATAGGATGCATAGGACGGGCTCCTACACGCCTCCCTCATCCTCTCCGAGTTCCGGCGCCAGGCCCACGACTCGGTCGAGGGGGAGGGTGAAAGCGATTCCGGTGGCAGGGGCCGTCAGGTCTCCACAGACCTCCTGGAGAAGAGCCAGAGCAGGCTCGACCTTTTCGTCCTCGATCACGCTGAAGATGGTTCGGTTTTGAGGGCGGGACCTGGAGATCAGAGTCTGGAGGCCCGCAAAGATGGGGATGTCGTGGCTGAGCACCCGGCCCATCCCCTCACTGTTGATGATGGTCGCCCCGGTGATCCCAAGCTCAAGATACCCCGACAGGATCTCGTCCACCTTCTCCGGATCGTTCACCACGGTGATCAGCAGTTGCATGGGTACCGGCATCATGAATGCCTTGAGTCGAGGGTGTGGATGGCCTCCAAAAGGGCCGCCGGGCTCTCGGATTCCCGGACCGAATCCAGTTCATCCGGATGGTGGGCGAGTCGACAGATTCGGGCCAGCAGCTTGATGTGCTCCCCCTCCCGGCCCGAGGGGGAAAGTAGAATGAAAAAGAGATCCACCGGGCCCGACTCCGGAGGACCGAACGGAACCGGTGGGCTGGCGGTGGCCACCATTAGGAGGGGGTTGGAAAGACCCGGAACCGTAGCATGGGGTACGGCTACCCCTTTGCCCAAACATGTCGTGTGGGTTTCCTCCCGAGCCTTTAAGGCCAGGATGACGTCGAAGCCCGGGGGCAGGAGTTCGCCAGCCTCGAAGAGTGCGCCGAAGGCCTCGAGGGCACCTGCAGAGTCATCGGCCTCGAGCCGGTAAAGAACGAGGTCATCACGGAGATAATCGCTGAGCCGCATCGTAGACCTTCGGGGTTTTTTGAGAGGGATGATCCATCGGATTGTAGGGGGACAAAAGAAACAGTGTCAAGGCGTTCCTGGGTCCGGCGCGGATTCTGCGCCCTCAACCTCCAGAGAAGGACCGATTGAACGCTGAGCGCTCCCAAGCAGGAGGTCCCGGTGACGCCGGCAGAAAAAGCTGGATCTCGGTTGCTGGACACCAAGGGGGGCCGGTATGTTCCCGCCGTCCGGAGCCCCGCCCCATGCCCCCGAATCACGGAAAGCCGCACATGCCTCGCTTCGTTGTTGAAGGTGGTCACGCCCTCGAGGGGACCATCCGACCCGCCGGAAACAAGAACGCCGCACTTCCTGCCATCGCAGCGACCCTTCTCACGGAAGAAGAGGTCATTCTGCAGAACGTACCCCGGATAAGGGATGTTGAAACCCTCCTGGAACTCCTGGAATCCCTGGGCGTGCGGGTAGAGTGGAGGGGAGAGAACGAGGTGGGAATTTGTGCGGCTGGGCTAAACAACCCGGCTCCCGATCCCGCTTTGGCTGAGCGAATCAGGGCATCAATCCTTCTGGCGGGGCCCCTCCTGGCCCGATTGGGTTCGGTGAATCTGGCCCCTCCAGGTGGGGACGTGATCGGTCGGCGGAGGCTCGATACCCACTTTCTGGCTTTGGAGGCCCTGGGCGGTAGCCGAAGGGGTGACCCGGGTTTCTCCATGAAGACGGATGGCCTGAAGGGAGCTGGCCTTTTTCTGGATGAGCCATCGGTGACGGGAACGGAAAACGCCGTCATGGCTGCGGCCCTCGCCAGCGGGCGAACGGTGATGCGAAATGCTGCAGCCGAGCCGCACGTTCAGGATCTCTGCAACCTTTTGAACCAGATGGGTGCCCGGATCGGTGGGATCGGTACTCACATCCTGGACATCGAAGGGGTTCCCGAACTCCACGGCACGACCTTCCGTCTCTCTTCCGATCACATCGAGACCGGATCCTTCATCGGGTTGGCGGCCGTGACAGGGAGTGAGATTTCTATCGAGTCAGCCCCGGTGGACCATCTGGACTCGACCCTTCTCGGTTTTCGGCGTCTCGGGGTGGAATGCTCGACCGAAGGAACCACCCTTGTCGTTCATGGGGATCGCCCTCTGGAGATCCAACAGGACGCCTTCGGGCATGTTCCAAAGATCGACGACGGCCCTTGGCCGGCCTTCCCGGCGGATCTCACATCCATTGCCCTGGTTACGGCTACCCAGTGCAGGGGAACCATTCTGATTCACGAAAAGATGTTCGAGTCGAGGATGTATTTCACAGACAAGCTGGTGGGAATGGGAGCCCAGATCATTCTCTGCGACCCCCATCGGGCTGTAGTTGTTGGGCCCTCCCAGCTGCGTGGGGGAACCCTGGAAAGCCCGGATATTCGAGCTGGAATGGCCATGCTCATCGCGGCTCTTGGTGCGGAGGGGGAGAGCCATATCAAGAATATCGGCCAGATTGAGCGGGGATATCAGCACATCGATTCGAGGCTCCGGGCCCTGGGGGCCCAAATCACCAGACTGGACAGGAGGGGTGAGGGGTGACCCCCTGCCTTGAGTGAAGAGGTAACTTCGTTTATCTTCTTTGCTGGAGCCGCCCCCGGTTGGGCGGCCCTTTTTGTGAGTGGGGGCGATGGCGGCCCCCGCTTTTTTATTCCAGCCAGCTCCGGAGAAACCGGGAGGAGAGGCAAAAGTGGCCATTCCCCTTCCAGATGTGGTGGCCGAGGTGGAAGCTCGCCTCCAGAGCCATGGTTTCGAGCTCGTAGAGGCGGACTGGGTAGGGAGCAAAAAGCGGCCCATCCTTCGCGTACGGATGGATTTACCCGATTCCCTACCGGGTGAGGGTGGCGTGACGGTAGACCAGTGTGCCGCCATGAGCCGGGAGCTGGAACCCTGGCTCGACGTTCACCCTGATGTGCCCGATTGGTATGTGTTGGAGGTCTCTTCTCCAGGAGTGGAGAGGCCCCTGACCCGGCCAAGGGACTGGAGGCGGTTCAAGGGTAGTCCGGTTCTGGTGTTGGGGAAGGGCTTTCCAGGGGATCGAGGGAATCGCCTGGAGGGTGAGATCCTCGAGTTGGAGGAGGTGGACGGGGGTGAGGCAGTGGTGACCCTTGTCCTGGAGGACGGTGAAGAGATTCGGGTTCCCCTCGACCGAATCGAAAAAGCCCACCTGGTTTTTCGGTGGGGTTGAAAACAGAGGACGAACGAAGGCAATAGGCCGACGACCTTGAGGGCTCAGGCTTCCCGACAGGATCAAGAGGACGAGAATGACCAACGCTGGCCAGATAGTAGCAGCATTCAGGGACATCGCGGCGACGAAAAACCTAAGCCAGGATGAGGTCTATGATCTCATCCGGGATGGGATCGTTGCCGGGTTGGTCAAGATCTACGGTCCCAATGTGGAGGCCGAGATCGACATCGACGAAGTGTCCGGGGACATCGACATCATCGTGCTGAAGCGGGTGGTGGAGGAAGTTGAAGACGAATCCTCCGAGATCACCCTGGTAGAGGCCCATTGGGACGATGACACCTATGAGGTCGGAGATGTCATGGAGATCCCGGTGGATTTCTCTGCATTCGGGCGAAACGCGGTCATGGCCACCAAACAGAGGATCGTTCAGCGGGTGAGGGAAGGGGAGCGCCAGCGGGTCCGGGAGGAATTCGCGGAACGGATCGGCGAACTCCTTTCCGGCGAGACCCAGCAGATCGAACGGGGCAAGATCGTAGTGATGCTGAACCGGGCCAAGGATGCTGAGGCGATCATTCCCTGGCGTGAACAGAACCCTCGTGAGCGCTTCCGGCAGGGAGACCCGATCCGGGCCGTCCTGAAGAAGGTGGACGAGACCCCCAAAGGGCCTCGGCTCATTTTGTCCCGGGCTGACCCTCTCTTCGTTGCATCCCTCTTCAAGCTCGAGGTTCCCGAGATTTACCAGGGGATCGTTGAGATCAAGGAGCTCGCCAGGGAGGTCGGCGGTCGGACGAAGATCGCCGTCTCGAGCCGCGATGACTCAATCGATCCGGTTGGTGCCTGCGTTGGTTTGAAGGGGTCCCGGGTTCAGGCCGTGGTGAACGAACTGGGCGGGGAACGGATCGACATCGTACCCTGGCATCCGGATCCGGAGGTCTTCGCTCGACGAGCCCTGGCTCCAGCCCGGGTGGCCAAGGTGCTCAGTGACTCCTCCCGACAGGTCATCACGGCCATTGTGGATGAGGATCAGCTTTCCCTGGCCATCGGCCGGAACGGACAAAATGTTCGCCTGGCCTCCCAGCTTATCGGCTGGCAGATCGACCTCTACGGGTCCAGGGAGTGGCTGGAAAAGGGTGTGGACCTCTCGATTTTCGGGGACCTGCCTGCGGGTGACGCCTACGAAACCGCCGATTTCCCCCTCACGGAGTTGGACTTGGCGGAAGGAAACCTGGCGGCCCTGGAAACCGCGGGATATCATACCTTTCTAGACATCATTGACCTCGAAAAAGCTGATTTTCTGGCGGTCCCGGGTCTCGCCGAGGCTGATGCGGACCGGCTCCTGGAAATCATCGATGAGCTGACGGTTGTGGAAGGTGAGGCCCCCGCCGAGGAGGCTCCCACCGAGGAGGCCCCCGGCGCTGAGGATGGAGAAGAGCCGGAAGGTGGGGACGATGCGGTGGACGCAGCCGAAGCTACTGATGGTGATCAGGACGAGGACGAGGGCGATGAAGATGAGGTAGAGGTATCGAGTGAGGCTCCGGAAACCGGGGACGATGAGCCCCAAGAGGAGCCTGAAGAAGATGGGGACGAGCCGAAGAGCTGAAGCCCTAGCTTTCCTGGGCCTTGCCCGGAGAGCCGGGGCTGTCGTTAAGGGTACCGACGCCACTCGTCGGGCTCTCCGAAAGGGAGAGGCCCTACTGGTGATCAAGGCAGAAGACGGTTCGGAAACCCAGCTCAGGAAGGTGCTTCCTCTGGCCAGAAACCAGGAAGTGCCTGCCGTGAGCCTGGGGAGCCGGGCAGAGTTGGGAGCCGCGGTAGGAAGTGGCTCCCTGACGGTGGTGGGGATTACCCGGGCAAGCTTCGCGAAGGAGCTCCGGGCACGGTTGGGACCGGATTGAAATGCACGGGCGGAGGCCAAGCCCAGCGGAGGTAGTTCAAGCGAATGCAGGTTATTGACCTAGCACAAGATCTCAATGTCGCCCCGGACGGGCTTGTCATCCTCCTAAGGGAGTTAGGCATCCCCGTGGCTGGTGCGGACACCGAGGTCACCGAAGCCCATGTGTCCCGTGTTCTCGCCCGAATCGAACGGGAACGGCGGGCTGGCCACAAGGACATCCCCTCCGCTCTGGAAGCGGCCATCGAAGACGCCCAGAGTGCCCACAAGCCCAGGCGTCGGCGCCGTCGTTCCGCCAGGAAGGTCGAGGAGCCCGAAGCCGAGGGGACGGAGGCCGAGGTCGAGGCTCTCCTGGAGTCCGATGACCCCCAGGAAGCTGAAGAGGTCGAGGCGACCGCCGAGATTTCCGACGACTCGCCCGGAGAAGAGGTCGAGGCGGCTACGGATGAATCCGCCCCTGAAGAAGCAGGGACTGAGGAAGCCGAAGCTCAGGGAGAGGAGGCGGAGGAGCTCGAGTTGGCCGACGGGGCTCTGGACGACTCCGAGGAAGAGGAGTACGAAGAGGACGAGGACGGGGACGAGGAGCTGGATGAACCCTCTGACTCCCAGTCCGATTCCTCCGAGGAAGAGGTAGATGACGCCGAAGTGGTCGACTCGGGGCTCGAAATCCAGGGCGCCGAGGACACCGTTCCGGATGAATCAGCGCCCAAGCCCGAACCGGTTCGCCGCTCGGGTCCGGAGGGGCCTGCCCGGGTCATTCGAAAGCCCGTTTCATCCCCGGCTGCCTCGGCAGTACCTGGTGGCCAGGTTCGCATCCAGGCTGAAGGGTACACCGCTGACGGTCGCAAGAAGGCCAAGAAGGACAAGAAGGGGAAGCGGCGGGGCCGGGTGGATCAGGATGCCGTTCAGTCCAACATCCAGCGGGTTATGGCGGAGCTGAAGGGTGGGGGCGGAAAGAAACGGCGACGAGGAAAGGGTTCGGTTCCGAGTCGGGAAGAGGTCGAGGCACAGGAGGAGGAGGTCCGTCAGGAGGAGGAACGTGAGCGGACCACCGTTCGCGTCAACGAGTTCCTGACCGTAGCCGAGCTCGGCGAACTCATCGATATCTCGTCGACGGAAATCATCGGGTCTGCGTTCAAGAACATGGGGCTGATGGTGACCATCAATCAGCGCTTGGACTTCGACCAGATCGAGCTGCTTCTGGAAGAGTTCGACTTCACCGCCGTTCGCGAGACCGAATACGCTGCTGAAGAGGTGGCTGAGGAAATCGTGGACGATGAAGCCGACCTCCAGCACCGGCCCCCGGTTGTGACCGTCATGGGACACGTCGATCACGGGAAAACGATGCTGCTGGACCAGATCCGGAACGCCAATGTCGTCGCCGGCGAGGCTGGCGGAATCACGCAGCATATCGGGGCCTACCACGTTGGGTTCCCGGACAATCGTTCAATAACCTTCCTGGATACTCCGGGTCACGCCGCGTTTACGGCCATGCGGGCTCGTGGTGCGGATGTCACCGACATCGTTGTCCTCATGGTGGCCGCCGATGACTCGGTAATGCCCCAGACCATCGAGGCTATCAGTCACGCCCGGAATGCAGGCGTTCCCCTCGTGGTGGCCATCAACAAGGTCGACCTCCCCGCGGCAAACGCAGGCAAGGTGAAGCAGGAACTGCTACAACACGACGTGACGGTGGAAGAATTCGGTGGGGACGTGTTGAACGCCGAAATCAGTGCCAAGAACAACACCGGAATCGATGAGCTTCTGGAGAAGATTCTTCTCCAGGCCGAGATGCTGGAACTCAAGGCCAATCCCGATCGGGATGCCGTTGGAGCGGTGATCGAATCCCGCCTCGACGTTGGTAAGGGGCCGGTCATCACGGTGCTGGTCCAGAGCGGAACGCTCCGGGTCGGGGACAGCTTCATCTGCGGACTCTTCGACGGTCGGGTCCGGGCCATGTTGGACGAGCGAGGGAAACCCCTTCACGAAGCTGGGCCTGGGGTACCGGTCCAGGTTCTAGGTGCCGCAGGTGTTCCCCAGGCAGGGGAAGGTTTCGCCGTGCGCTCCGCTGAAATGGCCGCTGAAATCGCTGGGAACCGGCAACGTCTGGAGCGGGAGAAGCAGCTCCGGATCAAGGAGCGGGGCTTCAAGCTTGGAGACTTCTCCCAGCTTCTGGCAGCCGGGCAGGTCAGTACGCTGCCACTCATCATCAAGGGTGACGTGGACGGTTCGGTTCAGGCTCTGTCCGATTCCCTCGAGCAGCTCGGAACGGACGAGGTCAAGGTGGAGATCATCCACCGGGGTGTTGGAGCCATCAACGAATCCGACGTGATCCTGGCAAACCCGGCCAAAGCTGTCATCATGGGCTTCCGGGTCAGGCCCGACTCAAACGCCAGGAACTTGGCCGAACGAGACGGCGTGGACGTTCACGTTTTCGATGTCATCTATGAGGCTGTCGAGCAGGTCAGGGCGGCCCTGGAAGGCATGCTGGCTCCGGAACGAAGAGAGACGATCGTCGGTGCCGCCGATGTGCGGGAGATCTTCAAGATCCGGAAGGTCGGGACCATCGGCGGTTGCCATGTCACGGAAGGGACCATGGAGCGGAAGGCGAAGGCCCGCCTGATTCGGGACGGGGTCGTAGTCTACGACGGCGAGTTCTCCTCCCTGAAGCGGTTCAAGGACGACGTGAAGGAAGTCCGGGACGGATTAGAGTGCGGAATCGGCATCGCCAACTTCAACGACGTGAAAGTCGGGGATGTCATCGAGTGTTATTCGGTCGAGGAAGTGGCCAGAACCCTCGACTAGTTCGGGGGCCCCGATGGGGGGTCGGCCTCGACCGGCCCCGGCTGGTATCCAAATGACTTTCAGTTCGGATAGGGCATGGTGATCGGCGTTGGGTCCTGGCAGCTCTCGCTTCCGGAATGCAGATCTTTGAAAGAGAAACGGAGGGTGGTGAAGTCTTTGAAGGAGCGACTTCAACATCGTTTCCATGTCTCCGTAGCCGAAACCCGTCACCAGGACGTCTGGTCGCGGGCCGAACTCACCGCTGCCTTCGTAACCTCGGACCGGGCGCAAGCCGACTCAATTCTGGACAAGCTGGATACGTTCGTAGAACGGGACGGCCGAGCCGTCATCCTGGCCTTCGAGCGGTCGTTTCGGTGAAGCTCCCCTCGGTACCTGGGGCCGGATCGGCCCCCGCCCCACTTCGGTAGCAGGAAGAAACCCATGGCACATCGTCGGAACGCCCGCCTCAACGAGCAGTTCAAGAGAGAGATTGCCCATGTGATCTCGGTTAAGGTTCGGGACCCCCGGGTGGGCCGGGTTCTCATTACCGAAGCCAGGGTGACCAACGACTCTTTCCTGGTGAGAGTGTTCTTTCGGTCCCTGGAGGAAGGGGCCGGGGGGGAAGAGGGTGTCCTCCTTGAAGAGGGCCGAAACCTGGATGAGGCCATGGAGGGCCTCGAGGCTGCGGCCCCCTTTATCCGGAGGGAGCTGGGGAAGGTGCTTCGGCTCCGTCGAGTTCCGGAGCTCCGATTCATGCATGACACCACCTTCGACTCCGCCCAGCGGATCGAAAAGGTCCTCATGGAGGTTCTTCCAGAGGGAGCAGAAGAGCCTGAGGAAGGTTCAGAAGGGGAGGGGGATTGATTCCTTTTTCAGGTGTCCTTCTCGTGGACAAGCCTGTGGGGCCCACCTCCCACGACCTGGTGGCTTCGATTCGGCGGGCCGCAGGGATGCGGAAGGTCGGGCATGCGGGGACTCTGGACCCTTTCGCGTCAGGGCTTCTTCTCGTTCTCCTGGGCTCGGCCACGCGTCTCTCCGAGTACTTCCTCGGTATGGACAAGGAGTACGAGGCCGTCGTCCGACTTGGGATCGAGACCGATTCCCACGATGTGGACGGTGAGGTCGTTTCGGAGGAATCGAGTTGGACCGAAGTCACCCCGTCGGGGCTGGAACGAGCACTGGAGCCTCTACGTGGCCCCATTCTCCAGCGTCCCCCGGTTTTTTCAGCCAAAAAGGTCCAGGGAGAGCCTGCCCACCGTCGGGTGAGAAGAGGTGAGACCGTCGAGTTGGAGCCTGTTCCGGTCGTAGTCCACGAGCTGGAAATCACCGAGGTGGCCCTGCCAGAGCTCCACATGAGGGTTCGGTGTTCTTCGGGTACCTACCTTCGGGCCCTAGCTCGGGATCTGGGGCGGAGCCTTGGAGTCGGCGCCCATCTCACGGCCCTTCGCAGAACAGAGATAGGGCCTTTTTCCGTCTCATCCGCTGAACCGCTGGGTACCCTCTCCTCTCCGGAGGAAGTCCGAAAGCACCTGATTCCCCCCGCCCAGGCCCTGGCCCACCTTCCGACCCTGGAAATCGGCCAGGACGAGGCCACCCGGATCCGTCAGGGGCAGTTCCTCCCTGTTCAGGGCCGCGACCTTCCGGAACAGATGCCGGTTCGTGTTCTCCTGGAGGGTAATTTGGTAGCCGTCGCAGCCCGGGAGGGGGAGCAGGTCCGCCCGAGAAAAGTCTTGGCAGATGGCTGATTTTGCCATTGATCCCCTACTGCCCACGGGTCTCCCGGAAGATGGCCGGGGAACGGTCATTACGGTGGGGACGTTTGATGGAGTCCACCGGGGGCATTGGGCGGTTCTTCAGGAGATCCGGCGTCGGGCCGTAGAATCGGGTAGGCGGAGTGTGCTGGTGACCTTTCATCCCCACCCCCTCCAGATCGTTCGACCAGACCGCGCACCTCTCCTCCTCACCACCCCCGTGGAAAAGAAGGAGATTCTCGCCGAAACCGGCTTGGACTACGCCGTCTTCCTCTCTTTTAATCATATCCTGGCCTCTTACTCCCCTCGGCGGTTTGTAGAGGAGATCCTTCTGGGACGTCTGGGGGTCCAGGAGCTTGTCATCGGGTATGACCATGGCTTTGGCAGGGGCCGCTCCGGGGATGTGGAAACGTTGCGGCGCATCGGGGATGAGTTGGGGTTCTCCGTCGACGTGGTGTCTCCCATCAAGGCAGGGGAGGACAACGTGTCTTCCACCAAGATTCGTAAAGCACTCCAGGCGGGGGATGTGGAGTCGGCCCGGGTTGGGCTGGGCCGGCCCTACTGTATCCGAGGCTTCGTGGTCCGGGGGGACGGCCGGGGGCGGCAGTTGGGTTTCCCTACCGCCAATCTGTTTGTGCCGGTCAATGGAAAGTTGATTCCTCCGCCGGGGGTTTATGCGGTCCGGGGTTGTCTCAAGCGTGGAGTGTTCGACGGGGCGATCCATATCGGGCCGAGGCCGACCTTCACCGGGTCCGGGCCGACCATCGAGCTCCACCTCCTGGACTTCGAAGGCGACATCTACGGGGAAGAGGTCCGGGTGGAGTTCGTCCGCCACCTGCGGGAGGTTCGGCCCTTCGCTTCGGCATCAGCTCTCGTCGAGCAACTTCGGTACGATGTTGAGGCTGCCAGGGCTGCGCTGGTCTATGATAGAAACAAGGAGATCGGGGTTGAGGGTGATGCCCCATCTAGATAGTTTTACTGGCTGAAACGTTGACGAAATAATAGCGAGGAGGGGCTTCCCCTGCAGCGTGCGCTCCTGCGGAGGCTCAAACTAAATGGCAATCGACCGCGAAGAAGTCATCAAGAAGTACCAACTCCACGAAGACGATCGAGGCAGTGCCTCCGTGCAGGCCGCCCTTTTGACCGGGCGAATCAACGACCTCCGGACCCACTTCGACGAACATAAGAAGGATCACCACAGCCGCCGCGGCCTTCTGAAGATGGTCGGACGCCGCCGCCGCCTTCTGGAATACCTGAAGCGGACAGACCTTGAAAGGTACCGGGGTCTAATTGCGGATCTGGGTCTCCGTCACTAACCGACATGAAATGGGCGACGGCAGCCAAGGGCTGCCGTCGCTTGTTTTGAATGTGGGAGACTACAGTCTCCGCGGTGGGAGACCACAGTCTCCGCAGTGGGAGACCGGAGTCTTTCCCCCATGAAAACACCGAGACAACGCGGTCTGGAGCCCAGGCGAGGTTGAGCCGAGGCCGTCCAGTGGTTGTCTTTTGGGGGTGAATCCCAGAGCGCAGCAAAAAAATTAAGAGTAAATGTCGCAAAGAAGAGAAATAGAAATCGTCAGAAGAGAAGAGAAACGGAAGAGAAAACGATGATCCAAAGGATCGAAAGGCAGTTCGCTGGCAGGACCCTGACCGTAGAGACTGGCCGGATGGCCCGGCAAGCGGCAGGCTCGTGCCTGATTCAGTTCGGTGAGACCGTGATGTTGATTGCGGCCACCGCCCGAGACCACTCCACACACCTCCCCTTCTTTCCCCTCACGGTGGAATATCGGGAGAAGAGCTATGCAGCCGGGAAGATCCCCGGTGGCTTCTTTAAGCGAGAAGGTCGGCCGGGAGAGAAAGAGATTCTCTCCTGCCGTCTAATCGACCGGTCCCTCAGGCCCATGTTCCCCGCAGGGTACATGCACGAGACCCAGGTTGCCTGTTTCCCCCTCAGCGCCGATCAGGAAAACGACGCCGACGTATGGGGCATCATGGGCGCCTCCCTCTCCCTGAACATGTCCAACATTCCCTTCAGCACGCTTCTGGCTGGCGTTCGGATCGGGAGAATTCAGGGGAATTGGGTTCTGAACCCCACCTTCCAGCAGTTGGAATACTCCGACCTGGACATCGTGGTTACTGGGACGGAAGACGCCATTCTCATGGTCGAGGGTGGGGCATTGGAAGTTCCTGAGGAGGACATCATCGAGGGGCTTGATGTCGCCCACAAGGGAATCAAGGAACTCATCGAGATCCAGCGGGCCTTCCTGTCGGAAGACTCGGTTCCAGAGATGGAGTGGACCCCGGTTCTCCCGCCTGAAGAGCTTAAGGAGAAGGTCCAGAAACTCGCCAATAGCCGGGTGGAGGAGGCCCTTCAGTTAGCTGAAAAGCAGGAACGGACCCAGGCCCTGGCTGTCATCAAAGAGGACATCCTGGCCACGTTGGCTGACGAAGACGAGAAGTACGCTGAGGAGCAGGGAGATATCAAGGAGATCCTCCGGGGCATCGAAAAGAAAACGATGCGGGAGCGAATCCTCTCCCTCGGCGAGCGGGCCGACGGCCGAAAGGTGGATGAGGTTCGCCCCATCACCTGCGAAGTCGGAGTCCTGCCACGGACCCACGGGTCCGCCCTCTTCACTCGTGGGCAGACCCAGGCTCTGGCCGTAACCACCCTGGGCACGTCTCGGGATGAGCAGAGAATCGACTCCATCGATTCCAGTGAAGAAATCACCAAGTCCTTCATGCTTCACTACAACTTCCCGCCGTTTGCCACCGGTGAGGCCAAGCCTTACAGGGGAACGAATCGTCGGGAACAGGGGCACGGGGCTCTGGCGGAAAAGGCCATTCAGCCTCTTCTCCCGGCCTACGATGACTTCCCCTATACGATCCGCTTGGTCTCAGATGTTCTGGAATCCAACGGGTCCTCCTCCATGGCCTCGGTTTGTGGAGCTTCGCTGGCCCTCATGGCGGCAGGCGTACCCACCCAGGCCGCTTGTGCCGGTGTGGCAATGGGGCTCATCAAAGAGGATGACAGAGTTGCAATCCTCACCGACATTCTCGGGCTTGAGGATGCTCTCGGCGACATGGATTTCAAGATCGCCGGAACGCGAAAAGGCGTCACCGCCATCCAGATGGATATCAAGATCCAAGGGCTTACCCACGAGATTCTCAAGGAAGCCCTTGAGCGAGCCAATACGGGCCGGATGCACATTCTGGACATTATGGACCAGACGCTGGACAAGCCCATGGACGACCTCTCGGAGCACGCTCCCAGAATCGTGTCGATCCAGATCAACCCGGAGAAAATCGGGGACATCATCGGGCCGAAGGGCAAAACGATCAGGGCCATTCAGGACGAGTCGGGTGCCACCATCGACATCGACGACTCCGGCATCGTGAAAATTGCTGCCGTCTCCGGTGAAGCCGGAACCCGGGCCCGGGAAATGATCGAGGCCATCGTCAAGGAGCCTGAGGTTGGGCGCATCTACGAGGGTCCGGTCAAGAACACGACCACCTTCGGAGCCTTCGTCGAAATTATGCCCGGAACCGAAGGGCTCTGTCACATCTCCGAGCTCCAGGATGGTAGAACCGAGAGGACGGAAGATGTCCTGAAGAAGGGCGATATCACTCGGGTGAAGCTTCTGGCCATCGACGAGCGAGGGCGCCTGAAACTGTCCAGGAAAGCTGCGCTTGCTGAAGATGCGGAGGGAGAAGAAGGAGGCACAACTGGAGACTAGTGCTCGGGTCACCTCCCTGACCGGGGAGATGTCCCAGACTCTTTTGTCCAATGGTGTTCAGGTACTGTCAGAGCGGATCCCCGGGGTCCGCTCTGCTGCCGTAGGGGTATGGGTCCGCCAGGGATCCGCCCATGAAACCCCCCAGGTCATGGGGGTGAGCCACCTTCTTGAACACCTGGTCTTCAAGGGCACCAAAGAACGGACCGCCCGTGAGATTGCCCTGGCCCTGGAAAGCCTGGGGGGCTCCCTGGATGCTTATACATCCCGGGAGACCACCAGCTTCCAGGCCAGGGTTCTGGATGAACACCTTCCCCTGGCCCTGGACGTGCTTTCGGACCTGGTGCTGGATCCCCTCCTACAGGAGGAGGATCTGGAACGGGAGCGGGAAGTCGTTCTGGAGGAAATCGCCACGGTGGATGACACCCCGGACGACCTGGTGTTCGACCTCCATGGATCCAGCCTCTGGGGAGAACACCCTTATGGGAACACCATTCTGGGCACCAGGGAGACCGTTTCCGGGATGCCGCTGGCTGCCATTCAGGACCTGCACCGGAGCCGGTACACCGGGAAGAACCTGGTCGTGGCGGCTGCTGGGCAGGTCGTTCATGACGAGTTCGTGTCCCAGGTGGAGGCCCTCTTCGGGAGGGTGCCAACCGGGAGTGGGATAGAAGACCTTCCCGCACCCCCGCCGCTCGTGGCAGGGGACGACTGGGTGGAGCGGGACTCCGCCCAGACTCATCTCGTCTTCGGCAGGGCCATTCCAGGCCATTCCGACCCGAAGCGCTTCCCGCTGGCCCTGATCTCCTCGGCTTTGGGTGGGGGGATGAGCTCCCGCCTTTTTCAGCGGGTCAGGGAGCAGTTGGCTCTGGTGTATTCGGTCTTCTCCTTCCAATCCTTCTATTCCAAAGCTGGTATCTCCGGGGTGTATCTCGGTACCAGACCGTCACAGGCGGAGCGGGCTGTCCAAGCTGTCCGGGAAGAACTGGACATGTTGGCCCAGAACGGGCTCCCCGAAGACGAACTCACGCAGATCAAACAGCAGGTCAAAGGGCAGATCATGCTCTCCCTGGAGTCGCCTGGGGCCCGCCTATTCAGGCTGGCTTCCTTCGCCCTGCACGGGGAGCCCTATGCCACCCTGGATGATCTCCTCGGAAAGATCGACGGGGTGACGGTTGATCAGGCCGAAGAAGTGGCCCGGGAGTTCTTTTCTCCCGAGACCATGTACGTGCTTCGCCTGGGTCCGGACTCCTAGTCTCGCGCCCGAAGGGTTTGTCCTTTAAAATGGTCCAGTTTTTGTAGTGACGAAAGCGGTCCAGGTGGGCCTATCGAGTTCAACCTCAGAAAAAGAAATGCTCAATATGCGTATCGGCGTGCCGAAGGAAATCAAGACGAACGAGAACCGGATCGCTCTGGTTCCGGCTGGGGCCGAGGCTCTTATTGCCAACGGCCACGAAGTGTTCATCGAAAAGGGCGGCGGTTTGGGAAGCGGCTTTCCTGATGCCCTCTACAAGGCCGTAGGGGCCAAGATCCTCCCCAACGCCGATCGAGTCTGGGCCAAGGCCGAGATGATCATGAAGGTGAAGGAGCCGATCAAGGTCGAATGGCCAAAGATCAAGAAGGACCAGATCCTCTTCACGTACTTCCACTACGCCGCCGACAAGGCACTCACCAATGCCCTCAAGAAGACGGGCTCCGTGAGCATCGCCTACGAGACGGTGGAGCTTCCTTCTGGTGAGCTTCCGCTTCTCACGCCCATGAGTGAGGTTGCCGGCCGGATGGCGACCCAAGAGGGCGCCAAGTATCTGGAGAAGTATTTTGGCGGCCGGGGCGTGCTCCTGGGCGGCGTCCCTGGTGTCCCGCCGGCAGAGGTCGTG
The DNA here is from genome assembly GCA_964407425.1 of uncultured Gemmatimonadaceae bacterium. Classification (GTDB taxonomy): domain Bacteria; phylum Gemmatimonadota; class Gemmatimonadetes; order Longimicrobiales; family Gaopeijiaceae; genus JABDNZ01. The sequence continues at coordinate 10,654 of CAYOVN010000029.1, read as the reverse complement.
GTTCTCGGTGGCGGCGTGGTGGGAACCCATGCAGCCAAAATGGCCTGTGGTATGGGCGCCCATGTCACGATCATGGACACGAACCTGCATCGCCTTCGCGAGCTGTCCGACTTCATGCCCGCCAACTGTGACGTGATCTACTCCAACCGGCAGAACATCCTGGAGAGACTCGAAACGGTCGACCTGCTGATCGGTGGCGTGCTTCTGCCTGGCGCCAAGGCTCCTTACCTGGTCACCAGGAAGGACCTCAAGATCATGCAGCCCGGCTCCGTCATCGTGGACGTATCCGTGGACCAGGGTGGCTGTGTTGAGACCACCAAGCCCACGACCCACGAGAACCCCATCTATACTGTCGACGGGGTCATCCACTACGGCGTGGCCAATATGCCCGGAGCAGTGCCGAGGACCAGCACGCTGGCTCTCACCAACGCCACCCTCCCTTACGCCATTCAGTTGGCGAACAAGGGTTGGAAGCAGGCCTGCCTGGACGACGAGGCCCTCGCCCTCGGCGTGAACATCGTCAGCGGCAAGATCGTCTATCCGGCTGTGGCCGAGGCGTTCAAGATGAAGTGGGAAGACCTGGAGCCCCATCTTTCCTAGGGTTCTGGAGCGCTTGAATCAGGTTTCGGGAAGGGGAGGGGGGCGAGATGACTGAGCCCCTGCTGGTTCGGTTCCTTCGATTGGAAGGAAACCCGGATTTGCCTCTTCCTGGCCGGGCCACGTCCCTTTCCGCCGGATACGACGTACGGTCGGCGGAAGGTGACCTGGAAATCCGGCCTGGCGAGATTCGGGCCGTTTCCACGGGCCTGGCCATGGAGCTCCCCCTGGGAGTCGAGTGTCAGGTCCGGCCCCGGTCGGGGCTGGCGGCCCGCTTTGGCATTACACTCCCCAACAGTCCCGGAACCATCGATCCGGACTATCGGGGTGAATTGAAGGTCCTTCTTCAAAACGGCGGGCCCGAGGTCGTAACGATTCGGCGGGGTGAGAGGATAGCCCAGCTGGTGTTCGCCCGTTTCGAAGCCCCGGAAGTAGTTGAGGTGGACGCCATTTCCGACACCCCTCGGGGTGAAGGGGGCTTCGGAAGTACCGGTAGGGGGTAATTCGGGGCCAAGTCTCGGATATCCTTGCCTTGCAATGGTTTTCTACACATCGTAGGTTCGTGCGTCTCTTATCGGTTCAGGCCTCGGATCCGAGCCCAAGCCGAGAATTCTTCGCCTCTCACCAAGTCTTGATTTGCCCAACGACACCTCATCCTGGTCCCGCTGGTTCTCTGCAGGCCGGCTGGTCCCGGTAAACGACATCGCCGTTGATCTCGGTACGGCGAACACGCTGGTCTACGTCAAAGGGGAGGGCATCGTCCTGAACGAGCCCTCCGTTGTTGCTGTCGAAAGAGGCTCCAGCCGGATTCTGGGTGTGGGTCTGGAGGCCAAACGAATGTTGGGCCGGACCCCCGAAGGGATCGAAGCGGTTCGGCCCCTGAAGGACGGGGTTATCGCCGACGTCGATATTACCGAGCTCATGCTTCGCCATTTCCTCAAACAGGTCACCGCGAAGCGTATTTTCAGAATCAAGCCGAGAGTGGTGGTTGGGGTTCCCTCGGGAATCACAGAATTGGAGCGGCGGGCCGTCCGATCTTCGGCCATGGCTGCAGGTGCCAAAGTTGTTTATATGGTAGCCGAGCCCATGGCCGCTGCCATCGGGGTGGGGCTCCCGGTGGAGACGCCCACCGGGAACATGGTCATCGATATCGGAGGGGGAACCACCGAAATCGCCGTCATCGCTCTGTCCGGGATCGTATCAAATACGTCGATCCGGGTTGGGGGCGATGAACTCGACTCCGCCATCGTCACCTTTCTCAGGAAGAACTACAATCTTCTCATCGGGGAGCCCACTGCGGAGGCCATCAAGATTCAGATCGGCTCGGCCTTCGATTTCGGTGAGGAACGGGAGATGGAGGTCAAAGGGCGGGACCTGGTCAGCGGGATACCGAAGACCGTTTCCGTCCACTCCCAGGAGGTGCGGGAGTGCATTCAGGAGCCAATCCAGGCCATCGTCGAGGCCGTTCGCCGGTCCCTCGAGATCACCCCTCCGGAGTTGGCTTCGGATATCGTCGATCGTGGGATCGTCATGACCGGAGGAGGGGCCATGATCAGGGGACTGGACAAGCTTCTTCAACACGAGACCAACCTTCCGATTCACGTTGATGAGGAGCCTCTGACCTGCGTGGTCAGGGGAGCCGGTAGAATCCTGGATGATTTCCACAAGTACAGGAACGTCCTCGCCACCTGATTTATCTCTTTTGTCCCGGACCAGGCTGAACTACTCAGACGATGGCTAGCTACACGGATCCGCCTGAGGAGAGCAGAGGGCGCCGGGATCTCTTTATTTCCCTGGCGTTTTTTTTCCTCGCCGCTCTGGCCCTCTATCTTCCTTCCGGAACCCAGGGTCAACTTGCCGAAGGCCTTAGGGCTTCGGTACTCAGGCCCTTTATCCTGACTCAGCAGGCCGTGGCCCGGGCCAGGCACCGGACCGAAGACGCTCTCCGGCTTCAGGCTCAGCTCGATACCCTGGCCGGGATCGTGGCTTCCCAGGCCACCGTATTGGAGGAGAATATCCAACTGCGAGCGCTTCTGGACCTCCAGGAACGGGCACCGGAGACCTTCATTCATGCCAACCTTTTGCGACCCGGGACGTCCGGTGCTGCGAGCATGTTCCTTCTCGACGCGGGGGCCGACCAGGGATTGAGAGCCGGAGATCCGGTTCTAATGCGGAACGGGCGCATCGGTCTTGTGGGGGTGATCCGAGAGGTCAGTCCCGGGGGCGCCATCGGGTTGGATTGGAGCCACCCTGACTTCCGGGCCAGCGCCATGACTGCCGATGGTCAAACCAACGGCCTGGTGGAACCTCGGCCCGGGTTGTTCCGGGGTGCGAGCCGTCTTCTTTTAAATGCGATCCCATATTTTGAACGTCTGGAACCGGGCACCCTGATCACGACTTCCGGGCTTGGGGGTGTGTATCCTCGGGGGATACCCATCGGCGAGGTCCTCGAACTCCATCAGGAAGAGGGGCGTTGGCGCTCCGAGTACTGGCTTCGACCCATCGTTGATCCAGCCCGCGTTACTCATGTTCTGGTGGTTCGGGGGGGAGCGTACTCGGAGGATCTGCTGAAACTTCTGGAAGATCCGGCCGGCCCCACGGATGCGGAAGTGGGTTCCTTGAGCGACCCGCCGGCTGAGGTTGGTCGGTCCCTCGACACAATCGGAGGGGGTGGAGGATGAGCCGGAGGTTTGTCCTGGCGGTTCTGGTTCCGGCACTGGTCCTCCTCCATTTCCTGATCCATGTAGGGTTCAGCGTGGGCTCCGGGGCTCCGGACCTTCTGACGCTGGCGCTTCTTCTGGCCAGCCGGGAAACCCGTGCCGGAGCAGGGGCCGCCCTCGGCTTCGTATTCGGCCTGCTGGAAGACGCCTTCTCGGCCCTGGCCTTCGGGGCCAGCGCCCTGGCAATGACGGTGGTTGGGATCCTGGGGGCGAAATCCCGGGACCTTTTTGTGGGGGAATCTCCCCTTTTCGTCTTTGTTTATCTTGGGCTCGGGAAGCTTCTCAGAGATCTCATCTATTGGGTGGCGGCAGGTGAAACGGTTCGGGAGCCTTTTGTCAGCGGTGTCCTGATCGGTGGAGGTTTTTCAGCCCTCTATGTGGCAGTGGTTGGAACGGGTCTGGTCTTCCTCCTTGGTGGGATCCGGACCCCCCGATGAGGCTCGATCATCCCCTTTCCCGCCGAAGCCGGGCCCAGGGGGCCACCGTTGTGGTGGTTTTCCTCATGGGCCTCTTGGCGCTGGCGTTTTTCAGAGCCCAGGTCCTCCGGTCCTCCACCTGGGAACTCCAGGCCGAATCCAACCGGCTCCGGCAGCTGAGCATACCTGCTCCTCGGGGTACCATCTTCGACCGGAACGAGAACATCCTGGCCGACAACGTTCCCGGCTATTCGGTCCTCCTCCTCCCGGACCAACCTGACACGATTCGTGCTCGTCTGGAGCGACTCCGCCCCCACCTGGATCTCTCCGATGGCCGCATCGAGTATCTCATGGGGGTAGCGGCGAGATACCCCCGGCAACCTCTCGCTGTGAAGGTGAACGCTCCCTCCCTGGAGGTTTCCGCTCTTCAGGAACGGATGAGCAGCTTTCCAGGGCTCTCCCTGGAGATGCAACCCCGGCGGCGGTATCTGGCCGGGGAGGCCATGGGTCACATAATGGGCTTTCTGGGCGAGATCAACGCCGCCGAATTGGAGGACTCCATCTACGCCTCGGACCCGGAACGGTATCTGCCGGGGGCCGTCGTCGGGAAGGATGGACTCGAGCGGCAATACGAAACCCTCCTTCAAGGGGTCCCTGGGTACCGGTACGTGGAAGTGGATGTCCTTGGGAGGATTGTGGGGGAGTTCGAAGGATCCCAGGGGTTGGATGCGGTACCCGGTGAGGACATCCACCTGAACATCGATTCTGAACTTCAGGAGTGGGTCCACCACATCTTTCCGGACTCCATGCGGGGAGCTGTGGTGGCCTTGGATGTGGAGGACGGCGGAATCCTGGCACTCTATTCCTCTCCCACCTACGACCCCAACGACTTCGTTGGCGGTATCGGTACCGCCGAATGGGAGGCCCTCACAACGGACCCTGCTCGCCCTCTTCTGAATCGGGCCACCATGGGGCTCTATCCTCCAGGCTCCACCTGGAAGCTGGCCACTGCGGCCATCGCCCTGGATCTGGGTGTCGTCACCCCCGAGGAATTCATGCCTATTCCCTGTACGGGGGGGATGCCCTACGGAAACCGGGTCTGGCACTGCTGGAATCGTGACGGGCATGGACCCATGAATCTCCTGGGGGCCATCAGCCATTCCTGCAATGTCTACTTCTATCAGCTCGGACTGAGGATCGGGCTTGAACGCCTTCTGGCGGAAGGGACCAGGATCGGTTTCAACGAGCGGTGCGGTGTGGATCTTCCAGCTGAAAGCAAAGGTGAGTTCCCGGCGGACCCCAGCTGGTGGGAGGATGCCTTCGGATACATGGGGAGGGAAGGGGAGGCACTGAGCCTTTCCATCGGCCAGGGGCCCAACTCCCAAACCCCCCTGAAGATGGCCCAATTCTACGCGGCCATCGCCCGGGACGGATCGGCGCCACCACCTCGTTTACGGAGGACGGAGATCCCCCCGGAGGGAGGCTGGAGTCTTGAACTGTCCCAGGAATCCCTCGCCATCATGAGGGAAGGACTCCGGGCCGTGGTGCAGCCTGGGGGCACGGCCTACATGTCCTCCCTGGAGCACTGGGACCTCATGGGGAAGTCCGGGACCGTCCAGAACCCCCCGAATCCGGATCACGCATGGTTCACCGGTATCGCTGGACCCAAGGGGGGAGCCCCGGAGGTGGCCGTGGTGGTCATCGTCGAGTTTGGAATCGGTGGATCAACTGTGGCGGGACCCCTGGTGGCCAAGACAGCCGACTTCTATCTGCGCCGGAAACACGGGATCCCCGTGGATTCCATCCAGACGCTACGGGAACACTACGACGCCAGGAAACCAGCCCCCTGGGCCGGGGCCCTGAATACGGGAACCCCTGGAGGGGAAGGGCTGTGAGGCAGGTGAACTTCTGATGGGGCTGTTCCGGGTTTGGGGTAGGGCGCCGACGTTGGTCTTCACGGTGCTTCTCCTCTCCGTATTCGGCGTGGCCATGATCTATTCTGCGGGGGTCCTGAATGTACCCAGCCCCGTGACGCAGAATATCTGGCAGCGGCAACTCGTCTGGCTGGTTCTGGGCGTGGTCGCCTTCACGACGATCTCGTTCATCCCTCCCCGATGGCTCGAGTGGGCTGCCCTCCCGGCCTACATCGCCGGGATTCTCCTTCTTGTGGCCACCTTGATCATCGGCACCGGAGCGGGGACGGCCGCCGGGGTGAAAAGCTTCATCTCCATCGGGGGTTTTCGTTTCCAACCGGCGGAAGTGGCGAAAATCGCCACCATCCTGGCCATGGCCCGGCTCTTTTCCATGCGACGGGAGCCAGTCCAGAACCTTCGGGAGTTGATCGCTCCCTTGGCTCTGGTGTGTCTCCCTCTTGGCCTGGTCATTCTCCAGCCGGACCTTGGAACCTCTCTGGCTTTCATCGGCATTCTTTTCGCCATGCTCTACTGGGGTGGAACCCCGATCCCCCTCCTGATTTTGCTGGCAAGCCCGGGCCTGGCCCTCATTTTGAGCTATGACACCATGATCTGGGGGGGGTATATCATCGCACTCACCCTCTCCCTCTTCTTCTATCGATACAGACTGTATCTGGTGGAGTCGGTGGCGGTGGTTCTGGCCAACCTGGCCGCGGGAACGGTGGCTCTTCCACTCTGGCGCTCCTTGGCCGACTACCAGAAAAACCGGCTCCTGGTATACCTGGATCCAAACGTCGATCCCAGGGGGGCCGGATGGCAGATCATCCAGTCGAAGGTGGCCATCGGCAGTGGCGGATTGCTGGGAAAAGGGTTCACCCAGGGCACCCAAAAACGACTGGATTTCCTCCCGGAGCAGCACACCGATTTCATCTTCAGCGTTGTGGGGGAGGAGTTGGGATTTGTCGGGACCCTCCTGGTGGTCGTGGCCTTCAGCATCGTCTTCCTTCAACTCGTGAAGCTTGCTGCCAAGGCAACGGATCCCTTTGCCGGCCTAGTCATCTTCGGTATCTTCGGGGCCTGGATCACGCATGTATTCGTGAATATCGGGATGACGGTTGGGTTGGTTCCCATCACGGGCATCCCGCTTCCATTTATAAGCTATGGAGGATCATTCCTCCTCATGTCGTGGGTAGCCCTGGCCGTAGCCGTTCAGGCGTCTCAGGAGACCTGAGGAGTACTGGAGCGTCCCCGAGGGGGCTCCAGGCCAAGGATCCTCCCGAAGAAAGGGCATTGGATGGCCTGGTTTCGGAAGCCCAAGCAACCCCTGAAGTCAGCTGATCGCAGGGATATCCCTTCCGATGTATTTGAAAAATGCAAGGGATGCGGGGAGATCGTGTACGGCGAGAGGTTGGCCAAGAACGCTCATGTCTGCACCGAGTGCGGATTCCACTTTCGCATCACCCCGGACCAGTACCTGGACTTGCTCCTGGATGAGGGGAGCTTCAAGGAACAGGACATGGATCTTCAGAGCCGGGACCCTCTGGGGTTTGAAGATCTGAAGCCTTACAAGGCCCGGTTGGAGGCTGCCGAAAACAAACTGGGAACCAGGGACGGCGTGGTGGTGGGGCAGGGCCTACTCGATGGGATCCCCGTTTGTATCGCCGTCATGGACTTCCGGTTCCTTGGGGGATCAATGGGTTCGGTGGTTGGAGAAAAAGTGGCGCGGATTTCCCGCCGGGCCCTGGAATCCGAACAACCCCTTCTCATTCTCAGTGCCTCCGGGGGAGCCCGAATGCAGGAGGGGATCTACTCCCTCATGCAGCTGGCAAAAACCTCTGCGGTGTTGGCCCGGATTCACGAAGCCGGCCTTCCTTTCATCTCCATCCTCACCGACCCAACGACCGGTGGTACGACGGCCTCCTTCGCCATGCTGGGGGACATACATCTGGCGGAACCCGGAGCCCTCATCGGGTTCGCGGGACCGCGGGTGATCGAACAGACCATCAAGCAGGGCCTTCCTGAAGGCTTCCAGCGCTCGGAGTTCCTCCGGGAACACGGGATGGTGGACAGGGTCGTCGACCGGAGAGAGCTGAAGGACGAGGTGGCTCTCCTACTCCGCCATATGTGGGCGGGTTGGGGCGAAGAGGCGTGAAGGTTCCCCCCGATTCCGTCTTCTCAGGGAAGAAAGGGGATCTCCAGGGGGGTGGGGACATTTCTCTGGACCGAGTCTTCCCGCCCCTGCCGGTGGGCGTTGATTGGGGCTTGGGAAGGACGGAAAACGCCCTGGCAGAGCTGGGAAATCCTGAAACAAGCTATCCGACCCTCCATGTGGGTGGGACCAATGGCAAGGGCTCCCTGGCCGCCGTCTGGGCGCAGATTCTCAAGGAGGACGGAAAGAAGGTGGGGCTCTACACCTCCCCCCACCTTTGCTCCTTCCGGGAACGTTTCCAGATCGATGGGAGGCCTGTAGACGCCGAGGTTCTGCTCGAGGCCGCAGATGAGATTCGTGAGTCCGTGGGCCGACTCGGCCTGACGTTCTTCGAGGCAGCCACCGTTCTCGGTTTCCACCTGTTCTCCCGGATCGGAGTGGACATCGCCCTTGTTGAGGTGGGCCTCGGGGGTCGGCTGGACTCCACCAATGTGATTCGGCCGGAGGTCACGGCCATCACCAACGTGGCCCTGGACCATTCCGAATATCTCGGGTTCACTCTGGAGGAGATCGCGGCGGAAAAGGCCGGGATCATCAAAGAGGGAGTCCCGGTCATTACGGCGGAGCGGGATGCGGCCCTCCGGGAAATCTTCAGACTGAAAGCCGAGGAGATGGGTGCGCCCTTCTCCTCCATCAATCCCTCGGATGAGGTTCTCGGTCTCGAAGTGTCGCCGGAAGGAAACACCTTCGAGTTGGAGACGGATCGTTGGGGACGCCTGGCCCTCGGGTCGCCCCTACCCGGTTGGCATCAGGCCGGCAACGCCGCCCTCGCCATCAAGAGCCTTGAACTCCTCCCTGAGGCGCTACGCCCGGGGGCGGGTGCCATCACGAGGGGTTTGGCGGGAGTTCTCTGGCCCGGCAGGCTGCAAATCCATAATGGCCCCAGGGGGAAATGGGTCTTCGATGTGGCCCACAACACCGCCGCCGTCCGGGCACTGGCTACCAGCCTCCGGCGTTTGGCCTTTCCCGAACCTGTGATCCTCCTTGTGGGGATCCAGGGTGACAAGGACTGGCGCTCCATGCTCCCACCCATCTTCGGTATGGCCAGGGAAGCCGTTCTGACCCAGCCCCCCTCCGTTCCACCGGGCCGACGCTGGGATCCCCTGGAGGCGGCCGGGGCGGTGAAGGCCCGACCGAATCTCCACATTCTGCCGGACTTCGACGAAGCCCTCGATGTTGCCCGGAGGATCGCGGGGGAGGGAACCGTGGTCGTAACCGGGTCCCATCATACGGTGGGTGATGCAATGAATGCTTTAGGAATCCTCCCCTACGGGAGCGCTTGAGGGTTCCCATTGACGCTTTTTCTCCGTTTTCCCCCCTGGTAGATTCGCCGCCATGGCAAAAAGGAAAGATTTTCCGAGGCTTCCCGGGTTCAGGGACTTCCCTCCCGAGGAGTTCCAGGTCCGAAGTCATGTTTTCGATAGCTGGCGGCGTGTCGCCCAGCGGTATGGCTTCCAGGAATACGATGGCCCCCCGTTGGAGACCCTCGACCTCTATACGGAGAAGAGCGGTCAGGAGATCGTGGGGCAGCTGTACGCCTTTCAGGACAAGGGTGGGCGGGACGTCACACTCCGGCCCGAGATGACCCCCTCTCTGGCCCGGATCCTGGGAGACCGCTCCCGGGCCATGCCCAAGCCCATCCGCTGGTTCACCCTTCCCCAGTTGTTCCGATATGAACGGCAGCAACGCGGGCGTCTGCGGGAACACTTCCAGTGGAATGTGGATATTGTCGGCGAAGCCGGTGTGGGCGCAGACGCCGAGATCCTTGCCGTAGCCCTGGATGCCCTCCGGGACCTGGGACTGGGGGATCAAGACATCGTGGCCCGGGTTTCGGATCGTCGCCTCCTGGCCGCCATTCTCGGTGCCATTGGCGTTCCGGAGGACAAGTTCCTCTCAGCCTTCGGGGTCGTGGACAAGGTCGAGCGAACGGAGCCGGCCCGAAGCCTGCAACGCCTTCAGGAGGAGTGCGGGATGGAGGCGGGCGGAGCCGAGAGACTCATGGCTCTGGTGGAGACGGGGAGCCTCGAGGATGTGGCTGCGGCTTATGGCCATGACCCGGTGGTACAGGAAACCCTTTCCGAACTGGAGGAGCACCGGGCCATTCTGGGCCGCCTGGGCCTGGGCGCTTTCGTGGAGTTCGACCTGAAAATCGTCCGTGGACTGGCCTACTACACGGGCATCGTATTCGAGATCTTCGACCGACAACGTGTGTTCAGAGCGGTTTGCGGCGGCGGCCGGTACGATCGTCTCTTGGAGCTGGTTGGGGGTGAACCACTCCCCGCCACAGGGTTTGGAATGGGGGACGTGGTCCTCACAGAGCTCCTCGCCGATCGGGGGCTCCTTCCCCCGGTGGATCGGAAATCGGACCTCTACCTGGTGGTGATCACCCCGGAACTACAGCCCCTTGTTCACGAGCTCGCTCGGGCGCACCGGGCCAAGGGGCGCCGAGTGCTGTATGCCCTCCGAAAGCAGGCCGTCAGGAAGCAGTTCTCCGCCGCATCGACGGAAGGGGCCCGGTTTGTGGTGGTTCTGGGCCCGGATGAGGTGGAAGCCGGTGTTGCGGTGGTGAGGGACATGGCCTCGGGCACCGAAGAGAGGGTCTCCTTGGACCTCCTGAGGGAGGGAAGAGGGCTCGGAGCCGATGGGACGTAAGAAGACGGGCAGACCGTCCAGGAAGGCCCTGGCCGCGGAGAAGGCGGAGGTCGCAAAGAAGGCGGAAGAAGCGAAAAAAGCTGTTGCCTGGGTCAGGGGTCGCCTCACGGTTCTGGAGTACCTGATCCTCTTTTTTGCCATGTTCTC
>CAYOVN010000028.1:15237-28508 GCA_964407425.1 uncultured Gemmatimonadaceae bacterium | reverse complement strand
TTGTTCCGCCGATCACCACCATGGCGATGGCATCCAGCTCGTAGGCCATGCCGGTTTCCGGATCTCCGTGAGTCTCCTGGGCGGCCTGGCAGATGCCGGCGATGGCGGCGAAAAAGCCCGAAATGGCGTAGGCCGCCACCAGGGTTTTCTGCACGGGGACCCCAGAGAGGCGAGCCGCCTCCTTGTTCCCCCCTACGGCGAAGATGTGTCGGCCCAGGCGTAACCGGGACAGGACAACCCAGGTTACGGCGACGCAGGCCAGGAAGATGAGGGTGACAATGGAGATATTCCCGCCCAACACCCGGCTGTCTATGAGGTCGAACACATGGGGAAGGTCCACCACACGGGAGGTACCGTCGGCTTCCTGGACGTAGTTGGTGATCTTCCTTCCCCCGGACACCACCTTCGCCAGTCCCCTGGCAAAAACCATCATGGCCAGGGTGACGATAAAGGGCTGGATCCGCATCCGAGCCACCAGGACACCAGAGACCGATCCCAGGGCAGTACCTGCCACCAAAACCAGAGGGATAGCCAGGAGGGCCGGCATTCCCAGAGGTAGGAGGAGCCAGGCGAAGAGGACCGCGGCCAGGGCCAGTACGCTGGAAACGGAAAGGTCGATACCCGCCGTGATGATCACCACGGTCATCCCGCAGGCCAGGATTCCGAACACCGATACCTGGCGGAGCATGTCTCGGTGAATACTCCAGCGGAAAAATGCTCCCTCGGCGTTGAAAAGGCAGCCGATGGCCACCATTAGAAGGAGAGCAAGCAGAGCTCGGGCTACGGGGGTCCTCCACCATTGCCTCAATGCTGCACCGGTGGGTGGATTCATCCGTCCTCGCCTTTCTCATTGTGACCCATGGCTGCGGCCAGAATCCCATCTTTGGTCGCCGTTGCCCGGGTGAACTCCTGCGTGATTCGGCCCCGGTGCATCACAAGGATCCGGTGACTGAGGCTGAGGAGTTCGTCCATCTCGGAGGTGATGAGCAGGATTCCGATACCCTGTTTCACCCAGTCTTCCATCCGGCCGTAGATATCCGCCTTCGCTCCTACGTCGATACCCCGGGTGGGCTCGTCCAGGAGAAGGACTTTGGGCCCCGGAAGAAGACATCGAGCCAGATATACCTTTTGCTGATTGCCTCCGGACAGAGTTCGGACCGGCGCATCCAGGGAAGGAGTATTGAGACGGAAGTCCCCCGTCATCTTTTTGACGGCGTCCCTTTCTTCCCCCCGCCTTACCCAACCCGCGGCATTACAAAAATCAGAGAGACCGGAGAGGCTGACGCTATGGGTGACACTGAGCTCCGGGGCCAGCCCCAGGGATTTTCGATCGCTGGTGAGAAGTACCATGCCCTGGTCGACCGAACTGCCCGGGTCCCGCAGGGGCCATGGGTTTCCGGAGTACAGCACCGTTCCCGAAGCCCTCTCCTCCAGGGCGCCGAAAAGGGCGTGGAGAACCTCACTCTTGCCCGAACCCTCCAGGCCGGCCAAGCCCAGGATCTCGCCCTTCCTGAGCGTGAAATCGACTCCTCCCACAACCGACCGGGTGGGGACGCGGGGGTGTGCAACGCGGAGGCCCTCGACCTGCAGGATGGTGTCATTTGAGGCGGGCGCCGGCGGTGCGTCGTTCCCCGTCCTGGCCCCTTCCACCCTCTTCCCAACCAATTCCCTCCCTACCATCAACCGCACCAACTCCTCCGGCGACATCTCCGAAGCCGGGGCCGTACCCACCCGCTTCCCGTCCCGCAGGACCGTGATCCGGTCGGCAAGGCGGTAGATCTCCTCCATCTTGTGGGTGATGTAGACGATTCCCCGCCCGCCCCGGCGCAACTCTTCGATGCGCTGGAATAGGCTATCGACCTCCTGCTCTCCCAGGGCGCTGGTGGGCTCGTCGAAAATCACTACCTGTGCTTCCCGGGCAAGAGATCGTGCAATCTCCAGCGTCTGCTGTCCGGCGATGGAGAGCTCTCCCACCAGGTGGCGTGGGGAGAAGTCCAACTCCGTGTCCTTCAGAATCCGGGCCGCCGCCGCCTCCTGGGCACGAAAATTCACCCGGCCCATTGTTCCGGTCCGCTCCTGCCCCAGAAAGAGGTTGTCGGAGATGCTCATGGAGGGCACCAGGGAGAGCTCCTGGTGAATCGTGGCGATGCCGGCCCGGTTCGCCTGGCTGGGGGTGAGGAAGCGACACTCCTTCCCCATCACCTGCATCTCGCCGGAGAAATCCCCGTAGACACCTGAGAGGATTTTGATGAGTGTGCTTTTTCCGGCGCCGTTTTCCCCGGCCAAAACGTGGACCTCTCCCGGGAGAAGTTGGAAGTCCACCGCGTGGAGAACCTCCGTGGGGCCGAAGGACTTCCGGATACCACTCATCTCGACCAGGGGCACGGGTTTGGGTTTCTCTCCAAGCCCCTCGTCAGGTCCACCTCGGTTCGATGCGTTTCCGGGTGCGGTCATCTCCTCTTTCCCAAGGCCATCCAGCGGCGGCAGATTGTGGAAACCCCAAGGAGGATACTGCCATGACCAAGCATCTCGCTATTGGGCTCTTAACGCTGTTGACTGTATTTCTCCCTATTCCCGACTCGGCCCGGGCCCAGGACCTCTCGGAGATCACCCGCTCCATCGACGCCCGAAGACTCCGGGCGTCCAGCGGCCTCTTCGACCCGGAGTCCAATCATGACGCCCGGCCCATCGCCCCGGGGGAGACCCTCACCCTGGCGGAGTTGGATGGGCCCGGGGAGATCCGTCACATCTGGTTCACAATAGGTGCCCTGGATCGACGCTTCACTCGCTCGCTGGTGCTGAGGTTCTACTGGGACGATTCTGATGTGCCCTCGGTGGAGGCACCCATCGGCGACTTTTTCGCCGCCGGAAATGGGATGAGGGTTAACGTCAGCTCCCTACCCATCGAGGTCACGTCCTACGGGAGGGCGTTCAACTCCTACTGGCGGATGCCCTTTCACGAGAATGCCCGCCTCACCATCACCAACGAAGGGGATCAGCGGGTCAGCTCCTGCTACTACTACGTCGACTGGCTCGCATTCGACGACCTCCCTGAAGACGCACTCTATTTCCACGCCCGCTACAAACAGGAATTTCCGGTGAAGCCCTTTTCACCCTACACCGTGGCCGACCTTCAGGGGGATGGCCACTACGTAGGCACGGTCCTTTCCATCCAGAGTTCAATGGGGAGTTGGCTGGGAGAGTCGGACGATCGGTTTTACATCGATGGGGAGGAGATCCCGTCCATCGTCGGCACGGGGATGGAGGACTACTTCACTGACGCCTGGAACCACCGGTTGTTCACCAACCTCCGGGCTGGGTTGAGCATCTATGAGCCGAAGGGACTCGACCAGAGGGTCACCGCGTATCGATGGCACATTTCCGATCCCATCACTTTCGAGCGTTCGCTGAAGATGGAGATGGAAAGGCGGAGTTATGCGGCCATTCAAGACCCCCAGACGGGAGAGGACGTGACGTGGGACTTCAAATACCGCCCCGATGTCTTCTCATCGGTGGCCTTCTGGTACGCCACCCAACCGGCTGAGCGCTTCTGGGATTTCGCACCCCTCTCGGAGCGGGTGAACCCGGAGATCATCGTGGAAACCACCACGAATCTGGATATCCTCAGGGCCTCCCCGGGAATCCGGATCAGCCAGAAATACACTCGGTCGACCAATGCCGCTGGGGGCGACGCCCGGAAGGCAATGACCTACGTGGAGAACGACGTGGTGGGTGCGTGGTTGGAGGTCCCGGTGACGGTGGAGGAGTCCGGTGACTACTCGGTCTCCATCTATCAGATGCTCTTCAGGGACTACGGGACCTGGCAGGTGACCATGACGGGGCCCGGGTTCGACGAACTCCTGGACCCGGCCATGGATTTCTACGATCCCTACGTCATCCAGACCTTCAACATGCCGGAGAACTACCTCTACGGAACGTTCTATGAGAACAAAGTGGGCGTCTACACCTTGGGACCGGGTGACTACACCATCCGGTTCGAATGCATCGGTGCCAATCCGTTGGCCCGGGTAAGGGGGGTGGCGTACACCCAAGCAGGTCGGCGGTACCTGGAGGATTCGCCTGGTGCCCCAGGCCTGAACATGGCCCTGGACGCCGTTTCCCTCAGGAAGCTCCCGTGGGAGAACTCATGGGAGTGGATGCAGGGATACCTGGACCGAGAGGAGAAGCTCTTCGCCAATAGGATCGAGACAGCAACGGCAACCGTGGAGCGCCTGGCTGTGGCCATCGAGACGTTCAGGGAGGAGATGGGCCGGTATCCTCGAAACCTGGAGGAAGTTGTTGGGCGTGGTGGGTTTGAGGACTCCATTCCCATGGATCCGTGGGGCCAGCATTACCGCTATCTCGCACCCGGTACCAACAACTCGGAGAGCTTCGACGTCTGGTCCATACACGGAAACGAGCGCGACCCCCGGGTTTGGATCGGGAATTGGGGGGAGTAGGGGAAGCCTACCGGATCAGGACGGATGCCAGTCCAGGACTTCCTTCAAGACCCGGAGGGCGTGAGACGGCACGTTGGTGAATTCCACGCTCAGCCCGGCCGCCTCCAGGTTCTGCCGGAGCCTCCGGAGGACGAGTGCCCCCGTGACGTCGATTCGTCCCAGGCCGCCCAGATCCAGGACCACCTGCTCCACATCGCTGGCGACATCGAGAGAGTGAAGAAGCGACTTCTCAAGGATCGGAGCTGATCCGAACCAGAGGACTCCCCGCAACTCCATGTTGAGGGCGTGACCTTCCTGTCGAGATGTGTGGGCGGGTTTGAGCTCCCGCCAGAGGTGGAACCCCATGGCCAGGACTACCGACAGGATCACCGCCTGCTCCACGTGGGGCGCCAGCGCCAGCGTCAGCACGAAGGTTGTCCCGCCGATGAGAGCCTGGGGTTTGGAAAGCCTCCACAACTCCACCAGGGGGGAAAACTTGATCAGCTTCCAAACGGCTGAGATGACCACCGCAGCCAGGGTCGCTTTCGGAAGAGGGGCGAGGACCGGCGAAAGGGGCAGGAATATAAGAACCGTCGCCCCGGCAATGAACCCGGACCATTTCGATCTCGCTCCAGCCAGGTGATTGAGGCTGGTTCGGGAGAAAGAACCCCCCGATGGGAAGCCCCCGAAGAGGCCCGCAGCCAGGTTCCCCACCCCTTGGCTGATGAACTCCCGGTCCGGATCCCAGGGCATGCGTTCCTTGGTCGCCAGGGCTTGGGCTATGGATGCGGTTTCAGCGAACCCAACCATGGCGATGACGATTCCAGGAAGGATCAGGTTGGGGAGGCGGGTCCAGGGGAGGGCCAGGGACGGTGCGGGAAACCCTGACGGTATCTCCCCCAGTACCTGGCCGGAATAGCCGGTGGCTACCGAGAAACCCAGGCCCAGAAGAGAAGCCATCAGGACGCCGGGAACAGCCGGATGGATTCTCCTGCTCCCAAACATCAGGACCAGGGTCACGGCGCTGAGGCCCAATGCTGTCGGGTCCCAGCTCGAAGGATGGCTTAGAGTCCAAAGGGCCTGAGGCCCCACTCCCTCCACAAGAGGCGCCACCCCAAAGGCTCCCGGAATCTGGGAACCAATGATCAGGATGGCCGCCGCGGAAGTGAATCCTACGACAACGGGCTGGGACAGAAGAAAAGCCATCCACCCCAACTTGAAGAACCCGATGACCACCCTCGCCCCGCCCACCACCAGGGCCAGGAGGGAAGCTAAAGCCAGGAAGGAAGCGGTGCCCGCTTCTGCCATGGGTAGAAGTGCACCGAGGGTGAGCAGGGAGGTGAGAGCTACCGGGCCGGTCTGGAGCCAAGGAGAAGAAGCAAAAAATGCCGCTGCCATAGGTGCCAGGGCAGCCACGTAGAGACCATGATGGGCCGGTACGCCGGCCAGGTCCGCGTAGGCCAGGGATTGCGGGATGAGAACCAGGGCTACGCCGATGCCGGCGAGTATGTCACGGGGATGAAAAAGAAAGGGGCCTCTGAGTTTGGTGGGAGGCTTTCGGGAAATCTGTCCGGGCATTCTCTCTCTGCTTTCCAGTACTCGTCCCAGCGATCTGATTCCGAGGAAAGATAACGGTGGGGCTCCTGCTGGTGAGTCGGCCTTTCTCAGGCCATACCTCTGAACCCTCCTTTGAGCCTTCCCACGACGGATTCCAGGGGGTACGATCCTGGTCGTACCCCCTGTTCACACCCTGGAGGCCCTATGCGCCCGGTTCGCTCCATCTCTGGTCCATCCCTCTTCCTTCTTTCTCTCAGCTTCGCGGCTCTGGGCTGCTCAGCGCCCGCACCCGATGTGGCCGAAAGCCAGGCCCCGCCTCCGGCCGAAGTAGAGAGGGGGACTGTGGAACTCGCTCTCTGGGGGGAAGAGTTGGTCGGAAAAATCGACTCTCTCGCCGAAGCTACTCTGGCCGATGGGATGGTGGCCTCCCTGGCCATCGGGGTAAAACATGGGGGTGAGGTTCTAGTTGCGAAGGGGTACGGGATGGCCGATCTGGAGAACGCCGTTCCAGCCAAAGCGGAGACGGTGTACCGCATCGGATCCATCACGAAGCAGTTCACAGCAGCTGCGGTTATGCAGCTCGTGGAAGAGGGGAAGATCGGTCTGGACGATTCCATGACCCTGTACCTCCCGGACTTCCCCACCCAGGGCCACGAGGTCACGATCCGCCATCTCCTGACCCACGCCTCCGGTATCCAGAGCTACACCTCCATGGAGGGATGGTCTGCCAACCAGGTGTTCGACCTCACCGAAGAGGAGCAGGTGGACCTCTTCAAGGACGAACCCCTCAACTTCGCCCCCGGCGAGGAGTTCCTCTACAACAATTCGGGGTTCTTCCTCCTTGGGATGATTGTGGGGAAGGTCAGTGGTGAGGGTTACCGGGGGTACTTGCAGACTCACCTGTTCGAGCCACTGGGCCTAACCGGATCGTCCTATTGCGATGAAGGGCCCATCATTCCATGGAGGGCCGAGGGCTATCAGGTCGTGGACGGCGAAGTCTTCAACGACCGGTATCTCTCCATGAACCTGCCCGGGGCCGCCGGAGCTCTCTGTTCCACCGTCCCCGATCTTCTGGCATGGACCGAGGCTCTCACTTCCGGCCAGGTGGTTTCCCCGGCGAGCTATGCCCAGATGACCACCTCTTTCACTCTCAACGACGGATCCAGGACCGGCTACGGGTTTGGACTGGGCGTGGGGATTGTGGACGGAAACCCTGTTGTGTCCCATGGGGGAGGAATCAACGGCTTCGTCACCTCGCTCGCGGATTTCCCAGCCGCCGACCTCGACATTGTGGTCCTGTCGAACACCCCGGGTCCGCACCCTGGACAGATTTCGCAACTCATCGCCCGGTGGGCTCTGGGTATCGAAGTGCCGCCCGACTCGGAAGGGTAATCTGCTTCGACGTGATGAGGGCTGGGGAAACGGCCGCTCCTGAGGTTCCACAAGCGGCATGAAACCAATTCCCTGTTGGTCGCGTCTATATACCTAGAACTCCTAGGGGGCGACTCACACGACCGGGATTTTGAGACGACCATGCCTGACCCCAGAGCAGACCTTCTCAAAGGCACCTTGGACCTCCTCATTCTGAAGGCCCTCACCTTCGGACCTCGACATGGATATGGGATTGCCCGGTGGCTGGAAGAGTCCAGCCGGGAACTCCTCCACATCGAAGAGGGATCTCTCTATCCTGCCCTATCCCGTATGGAACAGCGAGGGTGGATCCGTTCCGAGTGGGGCGCCTCCGAGACCAACCGAAAAGCCAAGTACTACCAGATGACAACAAGGGGCCAGGAACAGCTGGCCACCCAGGCCGACGGATGGGAACGACTTGTCCAGGCCATGTCCCTCGTCCTCCAACGACAGACGGCCTGAGGCGACCGGTGACCTCACCCCTGGATCGTTGGATCCGGATGTGGTCCCGCCTTTCCCGTCGTGGGCTCAGACGGGAGGTGGAGGAGGAATTGGATTTCCACCTTGAGATGCTGGGGAGGCGTTTCGAAGCCGAGGGTCTAGATCCTCCCTCCGCCAGGAGGGCCGCCGAAGACAGGTTCGGTGACCCCCCGCGAATTCAACGGGAGACCCTTCGAGCAGAACGGTCTCGCGTCCAGCAACAGAATCGAGCGCTTTTTATGGACAACCTCCAACAGGATCTGAGATTCGCCTTCCGGCAACTCTGGAAACGACCCGTCTTCAGCGCCATCGCCCTGGCCATGCTGGCTCTGGGGATCGGGGCCAATACAGCGATCTTCAGCGTCGTCCATACCGTGCTCCTCAGGCCTCTCCCCTTCACGAATCCGGACCAGATCGTTCGGATCTGGGAATCTCGGCTGGAGCAGGGATGGGAGCGTACTTCGGTGGCCCCAGGAAACTTCTGGGACTTCCGGGAGATGAACCGGACTTTCGAGGATCTGGGGGCCTACCGGTTCGCGTCCACGAACCTCACGGGAATGGAACACCCACAGGTGCTGAGCATGGGCATGGTGACCTCAGGGTTCTTTGGTGAGGTCCTGGGGGTCCGGCCTGTCCTGGGGCGGACCTTTCTTCCAGGGGAAGACCAGGGGGGAGGGGAGACTCGGCTCGTCCTTCTCGGAAACCAGTTCTGGCATACCCAATTCGGTGGTGATCCATCCGCGCTGGATAGCCGTCTCACCCTGGATGGAGAGAGCTTCACGGTGGTGGGGGTCCTGCCTCCGGGCAGGCCATGGTTGGACTATGCCGACGTCTATGTGCCCATGGTTCGAGAGGCCGAAACGGTTCGTGCGAGCTTCGAGCTGGCTGTGATCGGGCGGTTGTTGCCGGGGATGACGATGGAGGGAGGGCATGACGACCTGAATGGCGTGGCTCAACGGTTGGAAGAAGTCTACCCGGCTGACCTGGCAGGAATCGGTGTCGCCGTGGATCCGTCCAGTGATTGGGTGGCTGACCCTGAGACCCGACGGGCTTTGTGGGTTCTCCTTGGGGCCGTGGGCTTCCTCCTCATGATCGCCTGCGTGAACCTGGCCAATCTCTTCCTTGCCCGGGCTACGGGTCGGGTTAGAGAGACGGCCATCCGGGCGGCCACCGGAGCGTCCAAAGGGCGCCTTATCCGGCAGGGCCTCACCGAATCTCTGGTCATCTCCCTTCTGGGAGCCGCCCTGGGTTTGGCCTTGGCCTCCTGGGGTGTGAGTGCCCTGACAGCCATGGCCCCGGGGCAGATCGCGGGGCTGACGGATGTAACCATCAATGGTTGGGTTCTGGCGTTCACCTTGGGAGCCGGTGTCCTCACCGGCGTGATCACGGGTTTGGTTCCGGCCCTCCAGGCTTCGGGGGGTGACGCGGCTTCTACACTCCGGGCCGGAGGCCAGAGCATCGCCGGAAACCGGGCCCAGCACCGCCTTCGAGGCATACTGGTGGCGGCCGAGGTGGCCCTCTCTTTGGTTCTCCTGGTGGGGTCGGGGCTCCTGATCAGGAGCTTTGGAGAACTCATGGGTGCGGAAAAAGGATTCGAGACCGAAAACCGGCTAGTCGTATCGGTGAACGTACCCGACAGCTACGGTCCAGAAGAGGCTGTGGATTTCAACAACACATTGGTCGAGAGGGTTTCGGCTCTCCAGCCCGTCGTGAGCGCGGCGGCCGTGCACATCCGGCCCCTGGCTGGTGGTAGCACTGGCCTCGGGTTCGCCCGGCCCGACCAACCCGAGCCTGAAGGGGGCACGCCCTGGGCTTCATGGCGTCTTGTCACCCCAGGGTATTTCGAGACCCTGGGTGTGCCGGTTCTCCGGGGGCGGGACTTCAACCAGGAGGATCTGGGATTCTTGGGGGACGGTCCTCTCCAGGTCATCATCAGTGAGCGAATCGCCGAACTGCTCTGGCCCGGGGAGGACCCTCTGGGACGCGCCATCACGCTTTGGGCTGGTCAGGGCGATCGGCCAGGAGAGGTCCTCGGTGTGGTTGGCGACATGCTGGAGCGGGGGATCGATGCGGGACCGACCCTGGCTGTTTACATCCCGTATCTGGCTCCGGGTTGGCCCCCCGACCTGGTGGTCCACACGGCCGGGAATCCAATGGCCGTCGTCCCCGGAATCCGATCCATCCTTGAAGAGATGGACCCGAACATTCCCCTCTCCGATATCAACACCATGGAGGAAATGGTAGGTCAGTCGGTGGGGAGTGCCCGGTTCATGACGGTTCTGGTGAGTCTCTTCGCGTCGCTGGCCCTTCTTCTGGCTCTGGCCGGTGTGTACGGCGTCCAGTCCTATGCGGTCGCACAACAGACTTCTGAGATCGGGGTCCGGGTGGCCATTGGCGCGAGCAAGACCCAGATCCTGAAGAAGGTGGTTCTTCAGGCTATGCGGCCGGCCATACTAGGGGTGTTAGTAGGGCTGGTGGGTGCCTTCGGCCTCTCCCGTTACATGGCCAGCCTCCTCTTCCAGGTGGAGACGACCGACCCCGGGACCTACGCGGGGGTAGCGGGAATCCTGATTCTGGCGGCTCTCCTGTCGGCGTTCCTGCCGGCCCTGAAGGCGACCAAGGTGGACCCGGTGATCGCGTTCAGGACGGAGTAGGACTTCAGTGGATCAAACGGCCCGCCCCCCAAGCATGGGGGCGGGCCGTTGGCTTTTGCTGACTTGTTCAGTGGGGGATGCCCTACAGCCAGGCCGCTTCTGCCTCTCTGGCTCCCCCGGCCGAGGCGGAATTAAAGGACACATAGACCCCCAGATCATGTTCCGGGAAAATCCAGAGCCCCGTGTGGAAGAGGTCGGTATCATCTCCGTTCCCGGCTAGCGTTTATCCTGCGTGCCCACTATTCTCGTCTCATCATTCCCAAAACCCAGGAGGCCGGACCATGAGTATCGAGGTCGTGAAGGAGATGTATGCTGCCTTTGAGGAAGGGGACATTCCGAAATTCCTGAACATGTGTTCGGAGGATTGCCAGTGGGACCACCGGGGCCCTGAGGGCCCACCCATCAACAAGCTCTACACAGGGCGGGCAGGTGTGGCCGAGTTCCACAAAACCCTGGCCGACACTCAGGAAACGCTGGAGTTCGAAGCCGACGAGTTCTTCGGATCCGGGGACCGGGTTGTGGTGTTGGGTCGCTGTCGTTTTCGGGTGTTGGCTACGGGCAAGGAGTGGGGGTCGGATTTTGTCGGGGCCTACACGGTAAAGAATGGGCAGATCACCCATTGGAAGCCGGTGTTCGATATGAGTGCCGAGGCGGCGGCTTACCGGCCGTAGGGTTCCGCGGGTCGGCCTGGACCAACAAAGACTTGTCAGGGGGGCAGGTTATTCTCCACTGTGCCCTGGCAGTTTTCACCCTTTGCCCATGAACCCAGGCCGTCATGACGGAAGCACATCCCAGATCAGGAGTCCAACCCATCTTTCTGGGCTGGGACGGGCCTGCCCTTCCCCGAGCGGCAAGGGAACTGGCGAAGGCCTACGCCGATCCGGAGGGTTTGGATCTCCGGGATGTCGTGATCGTGACCCCGGCGGCCCGGGCCGGGCGCCGCCTGGCGGAGCTTCTTCTGGAGGAAGCCGAGGCTCGAGGGGTACCCCTCACCCCGCCCACCGCGGTGACCATCGGGCGCTTTCCTGAACGGCTCTATCAACCCACCGGGCCCCTGGCCGATTCCACCACTTCCCGACACGCCTATGCCCAGGCCCTGCGGAAGGTAGAGCCGGGCCTTCTCAAAGAGGTTTTCCCAGAGGTCTCCTCGAGCTTGTCAGGCTGGATGGCCCTGGCCGGGATCGTGGAGGCTCTTCACCGGGAAGTCGGGGCGGAAGGGTTGGGCTTTTGGGACGTGTGTCGGCGGTTCGAGCAGGGTTTCCCCTACGATGACTCCTCCCGTTGGAAGGTTCTGGCCAAGGTCCAGGACAGCTATCTGGAGATCCTGAAGGCGTCGGGCCTTCGGGACCGGGACCGGGAACGGTGGGCCGCGAAAGAACAGGGGCGGCTCTCCTCACCCGGGGAAATCTGGATGGTGGGGGTTGTTGAGCTACCGGGTGTGGTCCGGCAGATGGTGGGGGCCCTCGGCGGCCACGTCAGATCCCTGATTCATGCCCCCGAGGAGGTCAGGGACCGCTTCGACAGCTTTGGCTGCATCCGCCCGGAGGGGTGGCTTCGGGCCCACATCCCCATCGCCGATTCGAACATCCGGGTGGTCCAGCGGCCCCGGGACCAGGCCGATGCTGCGGCTGCGGTACTTCGGGGGTTCGGAGGGCGGTGCACGCCGGAGGACGTGGTGATCGGTGTCCCGGATCCGGAGCTGGTTCCCTTCGTGGAACGGGCCCTGGCAGGGGTGGACGTTCCTCATCGTTTTGCTGGGGGAACCCCTCTGGCACAAACGGGACCGATCAGTCTCCTTCAGGCCCTGACCGACTACGTTGATGGTCGGCCGTTTCCCGCCTTCGCAGCCCTTCTCCGTCATCCGGACCTACACGGGTTGGTGGAGGAGTCAGTGAAAGGACCCTCCGGAGCCGGAGGGGGGATGGAGTCTGAGGTCGGGCCCGAGGACCCCGGTCCCCACGGAGAGATCTGGGAGGTCACCGGGGCCCTCACCGTCGTCGACCGGTTCCAAAGCAGGCACCTTCAGGACTCGGCGGAAGGTCCGCTACCCGGTGAAGACGAGGATGCCAGGCGGACCCGGGCCCTCATCCAGAACCTGGACCAGGCCCTGGGCTTGGACGTCTTTGACGGAAACCGGGCCATATCGGATTGGATGCCGGAGATCCTGGAGATTCTGGTGCGAGTCTACGGACGGGGCCCGCTGGACCGGAGCAAGACCAGCGTCCGTCAGATCGTTGATGCCCTGAATGCCATCAAGGGTGCCGCCACCCGCCTGGCCACCCTTCCGGGCCGTCTCGATGCCAAGGTGGAGGCACCGGAGGCGCTGGCGATTCTTCTGACAGAGCTCACCGGTCCGGAGTTGGCCATCCCCCCCGATCCGGAAGATCACGCAGTGGAGCTTCTCGGTTGGCTGGAAATGCCGCTGGACGACGCTCCCTGTGTGATCGTGACCGGGGTGAACGAGCGGATTCTCCCTGAGGCGTTGGGAGCCGACCCCTTCCTTCCGGGAGCACTCCGGACCAACCTGAAGCTTCCGGACGACAAAGCTCGCTACGCCAGGGACGCGTACCTCCTTACGGCCCTCATTCACTCAAGGGAGGAAGTGCACCTGGTGGCGGGCCGGGCCACGATCAAGGGTGACCCCCTGCGGCCGAGCCGTCTCCTCTTTGCCGATACCCCGGAGGTGTTGGCGATGCGACTCCGGCGCTACCTGGGGGATGAGGAAGGGAGG
>CAYOVN010000028.1:0-15137 GCA_964407425.1 uncultured Gemmatimonadaceae bacterium | reverse complement strand
GGAAGGGAGGACGGATACGGCGGAAGCTTCAGAAGAGGAAGCCAAGGGTCCCGGGACCCCGGCCGACGATCCTCCCGGCCCTGTGCCCGACGCCTCCCAAAGCCTTTTCCGCTCCCCCCCTCATGACCCCCTTCCGGCCCTGGATTCCCTATCGCGCATCCGGGTCACGGACTTCTCCGCCTACCTGAAGGATCCGTACCGGTACGCTCTGACCCGGATCATGGGCCTCGGGCCCCTGGACGACGGTGCCCGGGAGATGGACGGGGCGGTCTTCGGAGATCTGGCCCACCAGGTTCTCGAGAGATTCGGGCGATCGGATGAGGTGGCCTCTCCCGAAGCGGCGCTGGTGGAGAAGAAGTTGGGTCAGCTTCTGGATCACGCGGTTCAAGATCGTTTCGGCACCAAACCGGTTCCAGCCGTGAGGGTCCAGGTGGAGCAGCTTCGGGCCCGCTTCCGGGCCTTCGCCCAATGGCAGGCCGAGTGGGTGGCCAAAGGTTGGCGGGTGGTTTCGGTGGAGAATCAGCCCGAGCCCGGGGTCCCCTTCTTCGTGGATGGGGAGCCCGTCCAGCTACGGGGGAAGATCGACCGCATCGACCACAACCCGGAAACCGGTGAGTGGGCCATTTTCGACTACAAGACCTCAGACAAAGGAGAGCCCCCGGAAAAGACTCACCAAAGATCCCGGACAAAGGAATGGATCGATCTTCAACTGCCCCTCTATCGGTTTCTCCTCCCCGGGTTGACCGATGAGGCCGGAGCACCCGTGGTGCCCGAAGACGCGTGGGAGGATGTGATTCTGGGCTACATCCTCCTGCCACGTGAGCTCAGCGAGGTAGGTGCCTCATGTGCGAACTGGACGGAGGATGAGCTGGAGGAGGCCAGGCAGACGGCGGAGCAGGTCGTCCGGGATTTGAGAACCAGCCCCTTCCACTACGACCCCAACACTCGAAGCTTCAGGGACGACGCTTTCGACCCCCTCCTGGGGCGGTTGGAACTTCCCCGGGCCGACGATGGAGATGAGGAGGGGGAGGCATGAACAGCGAAAATCTGACTCTCCCTCGGGAGATGGTTTTGGCTTCCGCCGGTTCAGGAAAGACCTACTACCTTTCCTCCCGCCTCATCGGACTCCTCGCGATGGGGGTTAAACCGGAAGCGGTGTGGGCCTCGACCTTCACTCGGAAAGCCGCCGCGGAAATCCTGGAAAGGGTCCTTCTCCGGCTGGCCCGGGGGGCTCTGGACGACGATGCGGCCAAGGAATTGGCAATGGGGGCATGGCTGGGTCCCAAGCCGACTCCCCCCGCCGACTTCCTGGATCGGGACCGCTGTGGCCGCCTCCTCTCGGACCTGGTCTTCTCCCTCCATCGAGCGAACATCGGTACCCTGGATTCCTTCTTCGTCCAGGTCGCCACCACCTTTGCCCGGGAGCTGGGTCTCTCTCCTGCCTGGAGATTGGTAGAGGGGCCGGAGGAGGATCGGATGCGCTCCGAGGGTTTGGAAGCGGTCCTGAATCAGAAGGACTCCGCTGTCCTGGCGGAGCTGGTGCGGATCATGGCCAAGGGGGACGTCCATCGAGGGGTCCATGGGCGTCTTCTCGAACAGGTGGAAGAGCTCCTGGCGACCCAGCGTGAGGTCGGTCCCGAGGTTGACGATGCCTGGGACCTCCATTTCCCCAGTGCCGAGGCCGGTGGGGTCTTCTCCGAGACGGCCATCCGGAAGCGGTGCCACGAACTGGCCGACGCCCTGGATGGCGTCGAGGTGCCCCTCAACAAGAACGGGACTCCAAATAGCGGATGGCAGAAAGAGCTCCTCCGCCTGGGGAAGGCGGTCCGGGCCGGGGACTGGAAGGCCGTTTTTGCTCTCGGTCTTGGGAAGAAGATCGTCGAAACCGGTGAGGTCGTCCCGGCCGGTAACCTCATCTACCAGCGCCACACTCCCGACGCCTATCTGGCGCCACTCATGGATGAGGTAGTGGATCTGGCCCGAGCCGAACTGGCCCGGGACCTCAAAAGGCAGGCAGGCGCTCTGGAACGCCTGGCCAATTGGTATCGAGAGGCCTTTGAGGAGACCCAGAAGGGGAAGGGGGGCTACCGGTTCGGAGACATCACCCATCTCCTGAGAAAATCCACGGTTCTGGACACCTCAGACGCCCTCTATTTCCGGCTGGACGCTCGCATTCAACACCTCCTCCTCGATGAATTCCAGGATACCTCCCTGGCCCAATGGGAGGTTCTGGAACCTGTTGTAAGCGAGTTGTTGGCTGGGGATGAAGGGGAGCGAGCAGCGGTGGTGGTGGCCGATCCGAAGCAGTCCATTTACGGATGGCGGGGGGCCCGGCCCAGTCTGGTGCCCTTCGTCCAGGACCGCTATGGACTGGAGCAGGAGAAGCTGGAGAAGTCTTTCCGATCGGGCCCGGTGATTCTTGATGTGGTCCGGGACACCTATTCCAAGTTGGAAGAAAACACGGTGGTCCAGGAGATGGACGGAGGTCCGCCGGTGGCCAAGCAGTGGCGGGAGGACCTCTATCAGCAGGAGTCCAACGACCAGAACCAACCCGGCTACGCCGAGTTGAGAGTAGGCCCTCGGGCTGAGGGGATGGGAGGGGTACAACCCGCTCTTCTGGACTATGTAGCCCGGCTCATCGGGGACCTTCACGCCCGTGAGCCCCGAGCCAGCGTGGGGGTTCTGGTCAGGACCAACAAGGTGGTCTCCTACATCATCGCCGCTTTGCGGAAGCTTGGGATCCCGGCCAGCGGGGAAGGGGGAACTCCCCTGACCGATGCTGCACCGGTCAACGCACTCCTGGCCCTCCTGCGGTTGGCTGACCACCCCGGGGACAGGCTGGCCCGATACCATGTGGCCCAGACCCCGGTGGGTGAAATGCTGGGATTCACCAGTCACCAGGCGGGGGCCGAGGCGAATAGGTTGGCCCGACGGATCCGGGGCCAGCTTCTTCGGGACGGCTACGGCTTTACCCTGGACCGCTGGGCAAAAGCTTTGACCTCTTCCTGCAACGCTCTTGAGCGGGCCCGTCTTCTGCAGATGGTGGAGTTGGGATTCCAGTGGGATGGAGACCGGACCCTCCGTCCGGGGGACTTCGTCCGGTTCGTGGAGAAGCAGAGGGTCGAAGACCCCTCGGGAGCCCGGATCAGGGTGATGACTGTGCACCAGTCCAAGGGCCTCCAGTTCGATGTAGTGGTCCTCCCCAACCTCTATCCATCCTTGGAAAAGTCTGGAGACCGAAGCCCTGTCGTGCCCCTCCGGGACGGATCAACGGGCCGGGTGGTAAAGGTGTATCCTGCCACCGACAAAGCCTCTCGGACCTTACTCGAGGAACTCCGGGAGCCTCACGATCAGGCGCGAGCCTTCCGCCTCCGGGATGAGCTGAGTGGTCTTTATGTAGCCATGACCAGGGCTCGATACGCCCTTCACATGGTGGTCCCTGCGGATGGCCCCAGGGGTCCAGGCACCACCAAGAGCTCAGCCCGCCTGCTAAGGGATGCGCTGGCTCTGGAGAAGCCGGCACAGGAGGTGGGAGAAACGCTTTATGCCCGCGGCGATCCGGACTGGTTCCTGGGTCTGGAAGCAGGGAAGTTCAGCGGCGCCACCCCTGTCGATCCGGATGCGGGAGGTTTTCCGGATCTGTCCCAACCCGTCGCCATGAAGCCCCACTCGGGAGCCAGGCTTCGGAACCTGGCCCGACGTAGTCCCTCGGGCATGGAGGGAGGGGAAACGCTGGATCTGGCGACCCATCTTCGCCTGGATCTTAAGGGAGATGCTCGGCTCCGAGGCACGGTGGTCCACGGCTGGTGCGAAGAGGTGGAGTGGGTGGAGGACGGACTTGGCGACGAACCCGCCCTCTTCGCTCGCGCCCGGAAAGAAGCTCCCGGGTTATCTGAGGAACGCCTTCGGGAATGGCTGGCGGAGTACCAGGCCTGGATGAAGGCCGATGGGATTCGGGTGGCCTTGAGCCGGGACGCTTACCCGGGCGGAGCCAGGGTGGAGCGGGAGTTGCCCTTCCTCCACCGGATGTTCGATGGAATCCTGCAGGGGTACATCGACCGGCTGGTATTGGTAGAGGAAGAAGGCCGGGTGGTGGCCGCCGAAGTTCTGGATTTCAAGACCGACTACATCGAAGAGTCCGACCCTCAGGCTTTGGAGGACCGGGTCGCCTACTATCGTCCTCAGATCGATGCCTACAGGGCAGCGGCGGCGGGGCGGTATGGGCTGGATCTCGAGAAGATCTCCGGGAAGCTGCTGTTCCTGAGGCTGGGGTTGGTGAGGGAAGTGTAGAGGCACGATGGTAGGGTTCTACCATCGTGCCTCCCCACCTACTTGATGAAGAGCATCTCCCGGTACGTCGGGACCGGCCAGAGATCATCGGGAACCACCCGCTCCAGGCGGTCGACCACGTCCCGGACATCGTCCAGGGCCGGAATGATGTTCGAGCGCATGTGCTCAGCCTTGGAAACCAGTTCGTCCCCACCGAGTTCCTGGTTCTGAACAGCCAGAACCTCGAGTTTTTCCACCAGCTGGTCTATCAGCCCGTTGAGGTGTTTGGCGGTAGCCTTAATGCCTTTGGTTGCCATCCCGGCAGTCGTGGCCTGGGCTATCGCCGTCATCAGCTCGGATAGGTACCGGGCCGCTGCCGGGAGCACCATAGTCTGGGCCATGTACTGTCCCGTTTCACCCTCGATGTTGATGGTCTTGAAATACTGGCCAATGTAGATCTCAAACCGGGACTCGAGCTCCCGCTGGGACAGGACGTGGTATTTCTCGAAGAGGGTGGCGTTCTTTTCGTCAACGATGGCCGGTAAAGCGGAGAGGGTGTCCCGGTGGTTCAAGAGCCCACGCCTCTCAGCCTCTTCCACCCACTCAGGAGTGTAGTTGTCACCATTGAAGATGACGTGCTTGAACTCCTTGGTCTCAGCCGCCAGGACCCCTCGGAGGGCTTCGTCGAAGGCCATCCCGCCACTGAGGTCGGCCTCGAGCTTGTTACACATCTCATCGATGGATTCGGCCACGATGGTGTTGAGGACGGTGGCCGGGAAGGAGATGCTCTGAGAAGCTCCCAGGGCCCGGAACTCCCACTTGTTTCCGGTGAAGGCGAAGGGGGATGTCCTGTTCCGATCCCCGGCATCCATCGGCAGGTCGGGTAGGACGTCAACGCCCAGCCCCAGGAGGCCGGAGGCAATGGAGGTTTTGGCTTCTCCCACCTTTTCGATTTGCTCGAAGATGTCCCAGAGCTGGTCGCCCACAAACGCAGAGATGATGGCCGGAGGAGCTTCGTTGGCACCCAACCGGTGGTCGTTGCCCGCATGAGCCACCGAGGCCCTCAAGAGGTCCTGGTGCCGGGCGACCGCCTTCAAAACGGCGGAGCAAAAGAAAAGAAACTGCATGTTGGCGTGAGGCGTCTCGCCGGGTTCCAACAGGTTCTGGCTGGTAGTGCCGAAGGACCAGTTGAGGTGTTTCCCGCTTCCGTTCACGCCCTGGAAGGGCTTCTCGTGGAGAATGCACGCTAGTCCGTACTTTGGAGCGATCCGACGGAGGGTGGACATGGTGAGCTGCTGGTGGTCAGCGGCCTGATTCGCGTCCTCATAGACCGGGGCCATCTCGAACTGGCCCGGGGCCACCTCATTATGTCGGGTCTTGAGGGGGACTCCGAGCTTATAGAGCTCCAGCTCCACCTCGTTCATATACGATAGGATCCGCTCCGGAATGGACCCGAAGTAGTGATCCTCCATCTCCTGCCCCTTGGGTGGTCTTGTCCCGAAGAGGGTTCGACCGCAGGTCAACAGGTCGGGACGGCGGTAGAAGAACTCTTCGTCCACGAGGAAGAACTCCTGCTCCGGGCCCAGCGTTGCCCTGACGGTATCTCCCGGGGTGCCGAAGAGAGCCAAAGCCCGGCGGGCCTGCATGTCCAAAGCGTGGATGGACCGGAGGAGGGGAGTCTTCTTATCCAGGGCGTCTCCTGCCCAGGAAGCAAAGGCCGTCGGGATACACAGAAAGGCTCCGCTGGCCCCCTCCATAAGGAAAGCAGGCGAGGTCGGGTCCCAGGCCGTGTATCCACGGGCTTCGAAGGTGGCTCGGAGGCCCCCGGAGGGAAGGGAGGAGGCATCAGGCTCTCCCTGGACCAACTCTTTGCCGGCAAAGTCGGTGATGGCCCGACCGTCCCGGGTGGGGTCGATGAACGAGTCGTGCTTTTCAGCCGTGAGGCCCGTAAGGGGTTGGAACCAATGAGTGAAGTGGGTCGCTCCCCTTTCCAGGGCCCATTCCTTCATGGCAATCGCCACCGCATCCGCCACGGTAAGGTCCAGGGCCGTTCCGTCCTGGATTGTGGAGAGGAGAGCCTTGTACTGTGGCTTCGGGAGGCTGGACATCATCTCCCTGAGGCCAAAGACCTTTTCCCCGAAGACCTTCTCCAGATCCACTGAAGTGCGCTCTTTCACATGGTTGGTGGGAAAGCGGTAGCGAGCGGCGGCGAGGGTGTCGAAACGGGCGCGGGGCATCCTTGGGAACCTCCATCAGTTTGAGACCGAACACAGGGGGAACGGGTTGGATTCTCGCGGGGAAAGGCTGGCGGGACAACCAGCCTCGGATGTATAATTGCATAAGAAAGTTTACGCTAATTTTTCCATTTTAAGGAAATACCGATGACCGTCACCCCCCCTCTCCGGGGACGTTCTCGTGAACTCGGGCTCCTCCGAGGGGGATATGACGGACAGGGTGCCACCATCCGTTGGGTGGTGGGGCTCCCTGGGGTCGGGAAGACGGAGACAGTGCTCAGAGCGGCCGGGGACTTCCGATTCCTCTACCATCGGGCTCCACCCCTCTCCGACCCGCTCCAGCGGGCTGCCCTGGCAGCGACCCTGAGGGCTTTCCGGGACTCCGGAGGGGAAGGTGAGAGCTGGCTGACGGGAGACTCGCCCCCCACCTGGGAAACCCTCTTTCAGGATGTGGTGGAGGCGGCACCGGAGGGGCGCACCCTGGTGGTTGTGGTGGATGATGCTCACCGCTGGGTGGAGTCCAGGGCCCGGTTCGAGTCTGCCCTTCAGGGGGCCGTTGGTCGGGCCAACGCCTCGGGGCGGTCGGTCCACGTGACCTTGGTGGCCCCCGAAGTCCCGGCCACCCGGCTCCCAAGTGAGGACCTCCTCCCGCCACTCCCCATCCGATCCCTATCCTTTCGGGCAGCATTGCCCTTCCTCCCGGGTGCCACCACCTGGGCCAGGCTGCGATCCTACACAGTGTTCGGTGGCCTCCCGGGAGTCCTGACGCTTCTGGACCCGAGGGCTTCCCTTGAATCGAATCTCCGCCGACTGGTTCTGGGCCGAGCCGCACCCCTTCGGGATGGACCCCTCACCCTATTGGAGAGATGCTTTCAGCGGCCCAACCGGTATGCGGCGATTCTCGCGGCACTCGCCCGGGGGGAGGGGGACTGGGGAACGGTTCAGGCTGGGGTCGGCGATCTCACAGCGAGTGGGCAAGCCGGGCCTTACCTCAAAAGGCTGGAAGAAGTGGGGCTGGTGGAAGTGAGACGTTCTCTCGATGCTTCCCCGCGCACCCGAAGCCGCCGGTACCGGATCACCGATCCCTTCGTTGCCTGCTGGCTCCGATTCGTTCTCCCCCTCAGGGAGTCCCTCACTTCTTCGCTTGGAGAACCTCCCTCTTCTCCGTTCAAAGGCTCGGAGGGGAGGCGGTCTGGTTCGGGAGATGGACCTTCTTCGGATCTCGACTCCCAGGTAGCCTCCATCCTTCCGGAGGTTTGCCGGAGTTACATGACCCTCGACGCCATGGAGGAGTTCGGATCCAACGCCCGAGAGTGTGGAAGCCTCTGGGGCCCAGGGTATGAGGTGCCCGTGGCCGGTGTCCTGGGAAACGGGAATCCTTTCTACGGCCACGTGGCCCCGCCAGGAGCCGAATCCGGACCCCGGGCCCTGGCTGTCCTGGACGAGGAAATCAGGGAGACCCGCTACGGGTTCGGCCGTGAGAGGCGCCTTCGGATTCTCTTCTGCGGAGGGGAGGTGTCCTCCGACCTCCGCAGAAAGGTGGCCCGCCGTAACGACGCCGTCCTGGTTGACCTGGACAGCCTGGTCGGGGGTGATGCCTAGCCGGCCCGGGCTTCTACCCTTCCGGATTCGCACCCTTCTTCTGTCCCAACCACCGCCCCGGCGCCGCGGACTCTATTGCGGTACCGTGGTCCAGGGCCAGCACCCCATTCACGATCACGTAGGGGATCCCGGCGGACCGCTGGTCCGGTTCGGCGTAGGTCGCTCGCTCCTGAACCGTGGCCGGGTCGAAGATGGTGATGTCCGCGTCCATCCCTTCCTGGAGTCGGCCTTTCCGTTCCATGGTGGGCATGGCCTTCTCAAGGCGCTGGGCCGGAAGAAGGGTGATACGCTTGATCCCCTCCATCCAGGTCAAAACCTCCTGATCCCGGATGTACCGCCCCAGGAAACGAGCGAATGTAGCCACACTTCGAGGATGCCCCCCACCATCCACCAATCCGCCGCCGTCGGAGGTGATGATACCCAGTGGGCTCCTGATGCCCATGAGGATCTCCTCCTCGGGAATGAACTCGGCCTGAACCTGTAACGCCCCGGGCTGGGCCCGGAGTTCATAGAACCGTTCCTCGGTCAGGCGCTCCTGGGTGGAGGCCACGTAGACGTCCGTGTAGTCGATGCCCCCGAAGCGAGGCTGCCATCCCTCGTCATAAAGAGCCGATTGAAGGGAGGTTTGGTTTCGGGTCCAGACGTGGAAGTCCAATCCTACGTCCACCCCCCGGGCCTGGGCGCCTTCGATGAGAGCAATAGAGAGCGGTGCTGAACCCACGGTGGAAGAGATGAGGTGAATGAGCTGGGCCTGGGCACCTGAAGCGCCGGCCATGGCGATGACCTCCATGGTGGACAAGCTCATGGTCAGAGGGAACACGTTCCCCTTGTACCGGGCGTGGACGCCCACCATGCCCCCCTCTTCACCCGCCACCTCGAACATGGCGTAGGTCTCCTCGTAGGAAGCTCCGGGTGAGTAGTTGAGTCCAAATCCCACGCCCACCGCTCCGTCCCTGATGGCTTGCCGGGCGAACTCCTTCATGGCCGGGATCTGCTCCGGAGTCGCAGCGGTGTAGCGATCCGGGACACCTGCGGCTTCCCGGCAATCTCTGTGATCGACCGTGGCCGCGTAGTTCACGATGGGCCGAATCGCCACCTGCCGATCGATGTAGCCTTGGATGTCCAGAGGCCCCCCGTGCAGCCCGATAGCCGTGGTCACCCCATCTGCAGCCTTGTCCTCATGGGCTTTTCGCTCGGCCCGGATGCTCGAGAGGATGTCGATGAACCCCGGCGCTACGATATGGCCGGTGGCATCGATGGTCTGGGTCCCTTGGATGTTTTCGGATGTGATGATGGCGATCCTGCCGTCCTGAACTCCTACGTTCGCCACCTCGTCTCGCCCCGTCTCAGGATCCATGACCCGGCCATCGAGGATGACGAGGTCGTACATATCCAACTCGATCCGAGCGTCTCCCCCTGGAGCGGTACCCTCAGGGTCAGGCGTTTCAAATGAGCAGCCTGGTAGGAACCCGATCCAGAGGAGACAAAAGAAGAGGGCCTTGGCGGAGGAGTGTGTAGCCAGCGATGACGGTACCGATTTGTGGCTACGGGTGGGCGGCGTCATGGATAGGCATCCGGTCAGGGGGATTTTCTCCTGACCACAATAAGGCACCGGCAGCGGTCGATCCAACTCCCAATCCTTTCTTCGCGAAATATCACTTGACAGTTAACCATCGTCCGATGCTTCTTTCAACTTCGGACTTCACCACACAGACCTGACCTTTCTTCGGAACGCCCTTCCCGGGCCTCCGGCGAATTGCGTCCTTGCCGGGCCTAGCATCCTGGCCATGCATTGCGCTGTCCCCCGGAGAATTCCTGCCGTTGGGGAGGGAGGCAGAGGTCTGGTCGGCACTATCAACAAAAGGAAAATGCATATGGCGTCAGGCGTATCGTGGTTGCTCGAACTGAACATTCAGGAAGGGAAGGGAGCGGGGCTCCCTGCTCTGATCGGGGAGATGGTCGGAGCGACTCAAGAGAATGAGCCGGGCACTCTGGACTACCAGTGGAGCACCAGTGCCGACGGAACGGTGTGTCACATCTTCGAGCGTTACGCCGATTCGGATGCGGTGATGGCCCACCTGGGAAACTTCGGTGAGCATTTCGCTCCCCGGTTCATGGATATTCTGGCACCCACCCGGTTTGTGGTCTACGGGTCACCGACTCAAGAGGTCAAGGATGCATTGGCCGGTTTTAGTCCGACCTACATGGACTCGGCTGGCGGGTTCAGCCGATAGGGCTTCGTCCTCAATGGCGTACCTGAAAACTTAGACCTTCGTTTCTACCACCCACTTCACGCACCCAGGAGACAGCAATGGCACGTGTCATCATCACGGCTCAGGTAGAGGATTCGGCAAAATGGGAGGCGGCTTTCCGTACCCAGGGAAACCTGCTTCGAAGTATGACCTCGACGGTGACCCATATCGCCACCAATGAGAACAACGAAGTCGCCCTTTATGCAGAGCCGTCCGACCTGGCCAAGTACATGGAGGTACTCGAGTCGCCTGCCACGGCTGAGGCCATGGCTCACGATGGCGTGAAGAAAGAGACGGTGAAGGTTTTCGTCCTGGACAAAGAGTTTAGTTACTGAGCTGAGCAAGTAGTGCTTGGACCGAAACGTCACCCTCCAGGAGCGTAGCGCAGGATCACCCCATTGGTGCCTACCGCGAATACCTTGTCGTCGCTGGCTCCCCAAACGTCCATCAGGTCCCCGACGGGCAATCGCCCGTAAGACCCTCAACCATCTCGCGCCGGTCCGACCGCCAGGGGATGGTGGGTGGCAAGGTTGCTGTGGTTTGAGGATTGGGGGCCGGACCTGACTATCTTTCCAGGGGACCCTTCTCTACCCTGTCAAAGGCGATCCGACCGTGAAACGACTCATCGACTTTTTTGGGATGTTTGTGGGGGGCTGGATCGGTTGGACCCTGGGTGCACTGCTCTCGATCTTCACGGCCTTTTTGGTGGGCATGGTTGGAACTGGCGTGGGGCTCTACCTGGCACGCCGAGGCTCGAAGGGGCTTCTGCCCTGAATGGCGAGCCTACCAAGTTGGGCCATAGCCCCGGCCTGATCGCCACCCCTCTGGCGGCCTACCTCCCCAGAGGCCGCAGCTCCTTCCAGCGCTCGATGAACTTCACGGCTGCGTCCACGTAGACCACGGTCTCGAGGCGGCCCTGCTCGGCGGTGGCCTCCTTCGGGTCCCGGACGCCCCATACTCCCGTCGTGGACATCTCGGCAGCCGAGGTGCCTTTGCCTGTCCTTGAGTCTTTGAGTCCTTCGGCCAAAAAGACCTTCAGGGCCGTGGGGTCTCCGGCGATAACCGCAGGAAGCATGGCTTCCATATGTTCGGGGAAGGTCAGCGTGGCCGGGACGGCTGCTTCCAGGTCCACCAGGTCGGGCATCAGGTACAGGGCCCGGGATGTCTCGCTGACTCCGGCGTGTCGATCGAAAAGGCCCGGATCAGGGATGGCGGCGAGCCTTTCCCGTTCCCGGAAGGGTCCGATGGCCGAGCCCAGGTCCACCGCGATGCCGGCTGTCTCCTGATTGATGCGGTCCACGATGAAGGTAGTGGCTGCCGCGTTTCCACCGTGGGCGCTGAGGAACAGAAACCGTTTGAACCCGTGGCGCAGCAGGCTTTCTACGGCCTCCACCATCACCTGCTGAAGGGTCTCAGACGACAGAGTGATGGTCCCCTCGAACTCCATGTGGTAGGGGGATTGGCCCGGGAACAGGATAGGGGCCACCAGCACATCGGTCTGGGCCGCAATGAGCTTCGCCCGTTCGATGCCACTGATGATATCGGTTCCTGTTGGAAGATGGAGTCCGTGCTGCTCCACGGCTCCCACAGGAATGATGACCATGTCGGTTCGGGTTAGAAGGTCCTGGACCTCGGGCACGGTCATATGAGGCAGGTAGTTCTTCACTTTCTTCTGTCCCCAGACGGGGCTGGTCTGGGCTGCCGCCGGGGTTTGCAGGCAAAAGCAGGAGAGGACTATGACGGCTGCCACGAAAGAGCGGAAGAATGACATGAGCGGGCCTTCCGAAGGAGGATCGGTATCTATCTTCTGTATTGGAAATAGCCGGTTTTGGCATTCAGGGATACCTTCGCTGATCCCATTCGCCCATTCCTTCGGGGAGCGTAGAGATTAGCGTGGCGGTCCAATACCATATCGTGTATCTGTCGCCGAACGGCTCCACTCGATTGGTAGCTCAGGCCCTGGCCCACGGAGTGTCGAGGGATGATCCGACCGCCTCCGTCTCCATCGCCGACCTGGCCGACCCCACCCCCGGCCTTCTCGAAGCCACCCCCGGACTTCCGAATTGCATCCAGGGGGAGGAGCAGGCCTGTCTCTTCATCGGCTCGCCGGTCTACTTCAACCGAGCCGTTCCGCCGGTCATGGACTTCATCGAGAAGCTTCCACCGTCGGAAGGAAGCTGGGCGGCACCGTTCGTTACGTACGGGAAAGCCTGCTCCGGGTTGGCCCTGTGGCAAATGGCCTCCGCCCTTCAGGACAAAGGCTACCGGATCGCGGGGGCGGTGAAGGTTCAGGCCGTCCATTCCCTCATGTGGGAGTCCGAGGACCCCGAAGGGGGCGGGCACCCGGACACGGAGGAGTTGGATCAGATAGGAGTCTTCGCAGAAACCCTGAGCCGGCGGTTCGGCGAGGGTACCCTTGGGGAGCTGGAGCTCCAGCTCCTGGACTACCATCCGGAAGAACTCACGGCCGAGCTAAGGCCCGCCCTTTCCAAACCCTGGCCCATCATGCCGAAGGCCGTGGATGGGGATACATGTTCTGAGTGCGGTACGTGCGCCGATGAATGTCCGGTGCAGACCATCACCCTGAATCCCCTCCCGGAGTTCGGGGAAGACTGCATCGATTGTTTCAACTGTGTCCGCCTCTGCCCTGAGGAAGCCATCGTCTCGGAAACATCCCTGGCGGATATCGGAGACATGGTTCGGAAGCGGGTACGGACGGTAAATGAAACCCCCCTGACTGAGGCCTTCTTACCCTCCCATTCTTGACACTTAACCCCCGTCCAGGGCTTCTTTCAGGCTCGGCAATCACCCAGAAAAACTGAGAGAGTCCTTGGCACGGTGTGTGTCTCAAACCTTCGTGCGATCGGCCCCCCCCCAAACGAAGGATCCACTGTGGGTTCCAAAAACCCCATTTTTGTAGGCCTGATCCGTTCCGCTCGAGTGGTATTGTTCACCACTCTCCTTTCCCTTTCCGGAACCCTCACAGACCTATCGGCCCAGGCCGAGGGTGGTGGCCGGGCCGTTCTTATTACCGGGGCCAGCTCCGGCATCGGGCTCTATATGACTGAGCTCCTGGCTGATCATGGATACTTCGTCTATGCAGGCGCCCGAAGTGCCGATGACCTGAAACGACTGGACGCCATGGACAACGTGAGGTCCGTGCGTCTCGACGTGACGGACCAGGGGGAGATCGATGCTGCAGTGGCCCTGGTCGAAGCCGAAGGTCGAGGACTCTACGGGTTGGTGAATAATGCCGGTGTGGCTGTTGTGGGCCCCCTCATCGAGATGCCCGATGAGGACATGGATTTTCAGCTGGATGTGAACCTCATGGGGCCCTTTCGGGTGACCAAAGCCTTCGCTGATCTCATCATTGAGAGTGAAGGAAGGATCATGACCACCGGATCCATCTCGGGCATCCTCTCCAGCGGATTCCTGGGGGCCTACAGCATCAGCAAGCACGGCGTCGAGGCCTATACCGACGCCCTGGCGGCGGAGATGGCCGACTTTGGCGTGGCCGTGAGTGTGGTGGAGCCCGGGAACTACAAATCCCGCATCGTGGCTTCCATGAAAACGCGGATGGAAGAAGCCGGCTATACAGCCGAGAACTCCCGATTCGATTCTATGCTGGAGCGGTTCAACGGGCCCGATGACAGGTCCCAGTATAAAGATCCCGACGACGTGGCCCTAGCTGCTCTTCACTTCATGTCCAGCGACACCCCGAAGCAACGTTACATGGTGGTGCCTACGCAGGATGAGGCCGAGATCACCATCCGTCAGATCATGACGGAGATGGTACAGCTCAATGAAGACCATGAGTTCTCGTATGGCCGGGACGAGTTGATCCAGATGTTGGATGAGTTGATGGCTGGAGGGCGGTAGGTCGGGGGGAAGATCCCCGGGCTCCGATGGCCCAGCCGGGAGCGTCCGACGCCTAGCCGCAAACGTGCTACATCCCTACGATCTCAACTCCGGGGTGTTCGGCCCCGCAACTGAGGGTGATGGGGAGGGGTGGCGGTGACGGGTCACAGAGAACATGGGCACGTTAAAATGAATAGAGAGAGTAGAGCTGGCTGGACCTTGGGGTTCTTCTGCGTCGGTTTCCTTCTTCCTGCCACTCTGGGGCTACCCACCTCACTCGCTGCCCAGGAAATCACCGGCTTCAGCCGGGCCGAAAGCGCCGCCCAACGTCAGGCCGAGGCGGCCCTCATTGAACAGATCCAACCGACCCTCCTGGGCGAAATGAACAAGGAGATGTCCAAGGAGGTCCATGTGGCTGGGACCCCGGCTCAGGACAGGGTCCGGGACTACATCCTGGGACGGTTCCAGGAATGGGGGCTGGATGCAGATCTGAGTAGCTACAGCATCTACATGCCCTTCCCGATGGAAGTCTCCCTCTCCCTCCTCACGCCCCGGGCAGGATCGACCAGCTGGGACCGGAAGGAGTTCACACTCCGGGAGGATGCCGCTGCAGGAGACCCCACCTCGGCCATGGAGCAGTATCCCTGGGTCAATGGGTATTCGGGTGCCGGTTCCGTTGAGGCGGAGGTTGTCTATGTGAACTACGGGCTCCACCAGGACTACGCCAAGCTGGATGAATCAGGGGTCTCGGTGGCTGGAAAGGTGGCCCTGGCCCGGTACGGTGGTTCGTTCAGGGGCATCAAGGCACGCCTGGCCGAAGAGCACGGTGCCTTGGGCCTCATCATGTACTCCGATCCTGCCGACGACGGGTATGTGAGAGGGGATGTCTATCCCGAGGGGCCGTATCGCTCGGAGACCGCCG
>CAYOVN010000027.1:0-29199 GCA_964407425.1 uncultured Gemmatimonadaceae bacterium | reverse complement strand
CCGAGTCGTTTACGGGGCCGGGTGTTGAGCTTGTGGGCGATTCGAGAGCAGGTCCACTGAGTTTCCCGGCACCTGCACACATCCTGCACCGCGGCCGAGCCGGAGACGACTGAGAATCGCCTAGTCGGACCTTGGGTTGCCAAACAGCGCCTCTTTATTACACAAAGTACTTGACGCCCCCAATGCCCCGGGCCATATTTTTGTTATCATGACGAGACTCTCTCAAGTCGATCAAGGGTCGGAGCCCATCGCCCTTGGTGACCGGGCCATGGAGGATCTGCGCTTCATCAGGCAAACGATGGAGCGGGGTGCTGCATTCACGGCGGTTCCGGGATGGGGTGGCGTCGGGATGGGGCTCACTGCACTGGCCGCTGCAGTGCTCGCTTCTGGACAGCCAACTGTTGAGAGGTGGCTCCTTGTCTGGACCCTTGAGGCGTTGCTCGCCGTGGCCATTGGAGGGGTGGCGATCCACCGGAAGGCGCGCCGGGCTGATCTTCCCGTCTTTTCTGGGGCAGGTCGCAAGTTCCTTTTGAGCTTCTTGCCCCCTGCCCTCGCTGGAGTGGTCCTTACGCTGGCACTTTGGCAGGCCGGCGCTGCCTCTCTCCTTCCGGGGGCATGGCTTCTCCTCTACGGGGCCGCTGTCGTCACGGCGGGTACCTTTTCTGTCAAAATCGTTCCCGTGATGGGGATCTGTTTCATGGTTCTAGGAGTGTTTGCACTTCTCGGTATGCCTATCGGCGGGGACCTATGGATGGCCGTGGGATTCGGGGGGCTACATATCCTTTTCGGGACAACTATTGCGAGGAGGCACGGTGGCTGAGGGAGCGCGGGCCCGCCGCAAGGTCCCGAACCTGGCCCCGGTCAAGGAATCGACCGTGAGCATGGACGTACAAGCCGAGGAAACCAATCCTGCCGCTCTCGACCCGATCATCCATGTGCGTGTACGCCTTGGGATCGTGAGCGCACTCGCTGTGGAGGAATCTCTCACCTTCAATGAACTCAAGAAGCGCCTCGACACCTCGGACGGGAACCTCAGCGTTCACGCCAGGCGGCTCGAAGAAGCTGGCTACGTCGAGATAAGAAAGTCCTTTGAAGGTCGCATTCCCCGGACGGACTACCGCCTTACGGAGACCGGACGTCATGCACTCCAGCGATATCTGGATCACATGGAGGCGTTGATCAAGCGTGTGCGAGAATAGGCTCCATTTTTTTGAGGATATACTTTATGACACGAAGTACTTTGGCAACGCGAGGGTGGGGATCAGGACAACCGGGCCCAACGCATCTAGAAACCGTAAAGAGGATGGGCGCCCAGGACCGATTTCATGTCGCGATCATAATGGATGGGAACGGCCGGTGGGCCCAAAAGAAAGGTCGACCCAGGGCGGCAGGGCATGTCGCCGGATCCGAGGCTGTCCGTCGTACGGCTGAGTCCGCCCCGGGATTGGGGATCACTACTCTCACCCTCTACGCTTTCTCCTCTGACAACTGGCGCCGTCCTCGAGACGAAGTGGTTCACCTGATGCACCTGTTTCAGAAACACCTGGACTCCGAGTGCACCCGAATGGCGGACCGTGGTGTCCGTCTAAGCATCATCGGGCGTAGAGACCGAATTCCGGATTCTCTCAAACAGAGAATTGCGAACGTCGAGGAGCGCACGAGGGAAGGAAGCTCTCTCCACCTCCGGGTGGCTATCGACTATTCGGCCCGGGATGCGCTGTTGGCGGCCGCCGGCCAACTCGCCGAAGGGGTAGCCCCAACCCGCCAAGCCTTCGAGGAGTCCCTCTCTCAGGCCATTCACGCACCGCGCGGTACCGGCGACGTGGATCTGCTCATCCGCGCGGGCGGAGAACAACGATTGAGTGACTTTTTGCTCTGGGAGTCGGCCTACGCCGAGCTCTTCTTCACCGACGTCCTTTGGCCGGACTTCAGCGAGGCCGATCTCGCTTCCGCCATTCAGGCTTTTTCCGTTCGTGATCGGCGGTTCGGAGGACTCCCCCGAGGACCAGGCCAAGCAAATGAGGTGTCCCTCTCCGAACGGAGAGCCGTACCATGACCGAACGTGCTTTGCCTGTGACCGCCATCCTCGCGGCTGGAATCGGGATGGGGTTCGCCGGAGACCAGCTTCTTCGAGCCCCCGGGGGCCCCGGCCTCAACTTCTTCCTGCTTTTTGTTGGTCTTGCCGCCTCAGTATCGATCGTAGCCAGGAGCGGTGAAGCGTCTCTGGGTCGGGAAGCGTTGTCATGGATTGGCCTGGGGCTCCTCTGTGGTGCCGCTCTGCTGTGGCGAGGGTCCGGCCTTCTTCGGTTCGGAACCTTCCTCGCGGCGTGCACCGCTTTTGCCCTCCCGGCTCTGAATCCGGGGCGGGCCTGGGTCAGGCGGTCCGGAATTCTGGACATTCTCGAGGCCGTGGGGGGAACCGGGCTTCACACGGCGTTCGGAGGAGCTCGATTGATCAACCGCGAAAACTGGGATGAGGTCGGAACGGACGTATCCCGAGGAGCAGCCCGCACCGTGGCACAAACTGCACTGGGCGGAGCGCTCCTGGCCCTCGGCCCGCTTGTGGTTTTCGGCGCTCTCTTCGTTTCGGCGGACGAAGTGTTCGCCACTATTCTCGGAGACTTCGTGAGGATCGACCTGCAGGCCTTCGCCTCTCACCTGGTGGCCACAGCGGTTCTGTCCTGGCTTGCCTGCGGCTACCTCGTCGGGGTTCTGTCGGGAACGAAATTGGATGGGATTCGCCGCCTCCAAGTTGTCCGCCCAACCCTTGGAATCGCCGAGGTGGCCACCGCCCTGGCCCTGGTGGACCTCCTGTTTCTAGGCTTCGTAATCGTCCAGTTCCGCTATCTCTTCGGAGGTGGAGCCTGGGTCGAGGTCACTCCAGGCCTCACCTACGCCGCCTACGCCCGTGCCGGCTTCTTCCAGCTCGTCACCGCCGTAGCGTTGGCAATTCCCTGGCTCCTCGCCACCCATGCCCTACTCGATGACCGCGGGAAGAGGGTAAGTAGGCTATTCGCCGGGCTCGCGGGGGTCCATCTCCTCCTCCTCTTGGCCATCGTGGCTTCCGCTGTCCAACGTATGCTAGCTTACCAAGCCGCCTACGGTCTCACCGAGGAGCGTATAGTGGTCACCGCAGCTTTGGCGTGTTTGACGGTGATCCTGGTCTGGTTTGGGGCAACTGTGTTCAGCGGCCGTCGGGACCGCTTCGCGTTTGGCGCCCTTGTCACGACGTTCGTCCTGGTGGGTGCGCTGCAGGTCATCAATCCCGCCAGGTTGGTCACCCGTCATAATCTCGACCGAGTGGAGGAATTGGGTGGCGTGGACGTGGACTACCTCAGCTCACTCGGGAGCGACGCGGCACCGCTCCTGGTCGCCCGGCTCAGCGAGTTGTCGGACCCGGAACAATGCCTGGTGGCAAACCGGCTCCTACGCCAGTGGGGACCTGAACGACCTGCGGACTGGAGGAGCTTCAACTGGTCCGAGAGCCGAGCCAGGGAGGCCGTGGATGAAGACCTCGGGACCCTCCGACGTTTGTCGGGTTCGGGAGAGTGCGGTTGAGCCGAGTTCTGTAGCTCCAGGAAAGAGACGAATGGAAATCGAAAACGTTATGAGACGCCTGCGTGGCGCGTTCGGGAACGCTTTGGTGTGGGGGGTTGGTTGGTTCACCGCCGGGTTAGTGTTGTTCACCACACTTAGCGTCATCGGCGTCCTTTCGTTCTCCTGGGCAGGGGTATTCGAATGGGCCATCAGAGCGGGAATCATTGGCACCGTCACCGGGGGAGCTTTCTCAATTTTTGTGGGGCTTCTATATCACGGGAAACGACTTTCCGACTTGAGCTGGGTGCGCTTTGGAATCGGCGGCGGGATCGTAACGGGCCTTTTTGTACCGCTGTTTCTCCAAACCATGAACCTGCTTTCGGGGAGCGGGCTCGTGCCCTGGGAGCTTGTTCTGGATGACGCGGTTTTGACAGCCTTTCTGGGCGGAGCAGTAGCCGGCGGCTCACTCAAACTTGCCCAACTCGCGGAGGCCCTGCCCCCTGGTAAGAGTCAGGACCAAATCGACCTTCCGGATGACGTGGACCGCTTGGGCGCTCCCTGAGAGGACGTTGCAATCTTTCTGCGTGCCTTACATAGTGGGGTCTCCCCAGACATCGTAGCACCACAAGGAGGTTTCACCATGAACAAGCAGTGGCTCGAGGGCATGTGGGATCACATGCGGCAGAAATACGGCATCTACATGCGGGTCCTCGAAGCTATCCCGGCAGACCGCTTCCAGACCAATCCCGTGCCTGGGATGCGGACTCCGACTCAGGTCGTGGTACATACGTCGGCCAGCATCCTGCGTGATATTGCCGAGGGCGTCGCCTCCGGAAAAATCACGGCAGATGAGGCAGGAGAAGATGGGTTGGCGGCGGGTCTCGAATCCAAGGCCGAT
Source organism: uncultured Gemmatimonadaceae bacterium (assembly GCA_964407425.1). GTDB lineage: Bacteria > Gemmatimonadota > Gemmatimonadetes > Longimicrobiales > Gaopeijiaceae > JABDNZ01. The sequence goes on along the minus strand of CAYOVN010000027.1, from coordinate 24,764 downwards.
GTGCTCGACTTTGCCCGAGCCTGTTGGGATCGGGCGGACGCTGCCATAAAGAAGTCCGGCGACGAAGAACTCAATGGCGGAGTGGAAAATCCTTGGGGGATTCCCTTAGACGGAACATTCGCCATGGTGGTCCTGAATGACGAGTTCCTCCACCATCGGGGCCAACTCTTCACCTACGCCCGTGCCTGTGGAGCTGAGCCGCCCTTCATGTGGGGGTTCGCGGAAAACGCTCCGGATTTCCAGCCTCGAGGTTGAACTGAGGGTTCCTTTACCCTATTCCCCAGCAAGGCGGCCTGGACCCCTTGCCCACCTGACCCTCTTCGAAGGAAAGGAACCATGAATCGACGGGAGTTCATTGGAAACGCCGCCGGTTTGGGTGCAGCGCTGGTGGTCCCCCTTGGCAGCCCTCGTCGACTTCGGCCTAGTCAGATGCAAACCAACATAGTGGACTTCAGCGCTTCGCAGCTCTCCGCTGCAATTCGAGATCGGGACGTGAGTTGTGTCGAGGTGATGCAGTCGTATCTGCTGCACATCCGTCGATACAATCCGGTCTACAACGCCGTTGTTAGCATGCCCGACGACGGTGTTTTGGTGGAGCAAGCTGAACGGGCCGATCAAGCTCTCGCGGGGGGCGAGTATTGGGGGTGGATGCATGGCATGCCTCACGCAGCCAAAGACCTGGTGGATGTAAGGGGCTTTCCGACGAGCCAGGGTTCTCCCATCTACGCCGGGACCGTAGCGGAAGAGGACAGCTTCATGATCGGGAGAATCCGGAATCAGGGAGCGATCTTCATTGGGAAGACGAACACACCCGAATTCGGGATGGGGTCGCAGACCTACAATGCCGTATTTGGTGCCACCGGCAGCGCGTGCGACCCCTCGTTGACGGCGGGTGGTAGCAGCGGGGGGGCCGCGTCCGGTCTGGGAACTCACATGCTCCCGGTGGCCGACGGTGGTGACTTCATGGGGTCGCTCCGCAACCCGGGGGCCTTCAACAACGTGATCGGCTTTCGGCCAAGTCAGGGGAGGGTGCCAGGGAATGGTGAGGGCGACCTCTTCTACCAGCAGATGGCCACAGGTGGCCCGATGGGGCGGAATACCGAGGACACGATCCGCCTTCTGTATAGCATCGCCGGCTACGATTCCGAAGAGCCCCTCTCCCTAAAGGATGAGCAACCGCCCTTCGAAGGGTTCAGATCTCCCGATCTTCGACGCGTCAAAATCGGTTGGCTGGGAAATTACGACGGGTATCTCAACATGGAGCCCGGGATCCTGGAGCTTTGTGAAACAACCCTCGCCAGTCTCACCGCCGAGGGTGCGGTCGTAGAGGCGTGTCGGCCCACGTATGACATGGACCGCCTGTGGCGGACCTGGCTGACCCTCCGTCATTGGACCCGTCAGGGGATGATGGATCTTTATGAAACACCCGAACATAGAGAGCTATTGAAGCCCGAAGCCGTCTGGGAGATCGAGGGCTCCTTCGACACTTCGGCGACCGACATCTATCAGGCTGGAATCGCCCGGGCGGACTGGTATCGTGCCTTGGGCGCCCTATTCGATGAGTACGACTTCTTGGCGCTGCCGACCGCTCAGGTATTCCCGTTCCCGAAGGAGATCCACTGGCCCAACTCCATAAACGGCGTCGCGATGGACACGTACCATCGGTGGATGGAGGTCGTAATTGGCGGGAGCTTGGCGGGGATCCCTGTGGTAAACGTACCGGTAGGCTTCGATGGTCGTGGCCGACCCATGGGAATGCAGCTAATGGGGCCGTTTGGAGAGGACCGTAGAGTACTGGAACTGGCCATGGCTTTTGAGCGCCTGACCGATCACCTCGATCGCCGACCAGAACTCGTCGAAGCCCGCTAATCAAGCGTTTCCAGGTAACCGATCCGGGTGGGGCCACGCCATGAAAACCTAAAGAGGTGCGGCGCGGACAGGCACGTCACCTCAAGGGGACATGTGACGGGGTATTTCCGCCCCTCTGAGAGGCCTCCGGAACCCGGAATTCTCATCCACAAAGTGACTTATGGGTCTCCAACAACCTTTGGCCCGGTCCTTCCACTATCAGGATGGAACATCTGGCTGCAAAGGCAAAAAGGAGGCTCTTTTGAACAGGCGTTCATTCCGAGGATCGGGTCGAAGGCCAAGGGCCCCTGAACGTCGTCCAGCGACCTCAGCTCCGCGGAAAACCATAAGGACGGGGGATAAATTGGGACCTCCTCAACCCCGTATTCATCGGCCTGCTCCTCCCGATCTGCTCCGCCATCAAGTTTCTGGGGCTGGCGGCGACCCTCTTTGCGGGCCTCTGCCTCGCGGGCCTAACGGCATGGCGTAAGGCGAAGGCTCACTAGTCCATAGACACCCCGTCCCGTTCCGTCTACGATTGATGGGGGATAGAGTCGAGGGTCCAGAACAGGGAGCCAGGGAAAACGTGACAGGGACCAAAAAGGTCCGGCCAGGCTGGCTCCGAGCCCGACGCAACGTGGATCTGGCTACGGGTCGATTTCTGCGACTCGCTCAAGACCAACAGCTGAAGATCCTCCTTCTCGCAGCCATCGTCGGGGTCGTTGCAGGCCTCGGGGCTGTGGCGGTGAGGGAGCTGATTTCCCTCGGCCAGTGGGTCTTTTGGGGCTCCAGGGGAGACATCCTCGAATCTGTGGCCTCAGCTGACTTTTGGCGGATCATTCTGGTCCCCTGCCTCGGCGGACTCCTCGTAGGTCCCCTCGTCTGGTTCATGGCCCGGGACGCCGGGGGACACGGCGTCCCCGAGGTGGTCCAGGCCCTCCTCATGCGGGGAGGGCGGATCCGGGGCCGGGTGGCCCTCGTAAAGGGAGTGGCTTCCGCCCTGACCCTCAGCTCGGGGGGAAGTGCCGGGCGTGAAGGACCCATGATCCAAATCGGGGCATCCCTGGGTTCCGTCGTCGCTCAGAAGGGGCGGTTGGGTGAGAACGGGGTGCGGACCCTGGTGGCAGCCGGGGCCGCCGGAGGATTGGCTGCAGCCTTCAACGCACCTATCGCAGGGTCTCTCTTCGCGCTCGAGGTGGTATTGGGAGACTTCGCCATCGCCTCGTTTTCGCCGGTGGTCATGGCGGGTGTCACAGCGACTGTCGTCTCCCGTGGTGTCTACGGAGACGCCCAGGTATTCGATATCCCTCAGTATGCTCTGATGTCTGCCGCCGAGTTCGTGCCTTACGTGCTGCTGGGCCTATTGGCGGGGATCGTCGCCGTTTTGTTCACGGTCTTCCTCTACAGTCAGGAACGGGTATGGGAGCGGATGTCCGCTCCCCCATGGGTCAAGCCTGCGATTGGAGGGCTGTTCGTTGGGGTGGTGGCGCTGGTGTTCCCTGAAATCCTCGGAATCGGCCATCTCGCCATGGACCGGATGCTGGAGGGACAGGTGGGCCTGGGGCTCCTCTTGGCCTTGGTCATCATGAAGATCGTCGCCACTTCCCTCACCCTGGGTTCCGGGGGGTCGGGCGGAGTCTTCGTCCCTTCCCTGTTCGTAGGAGCTGCTCTCGGTGGAGCTGTCGGGACCGCCGTGAGCCAGTGGGCTCCCTTCGCCCATGGTGGTCCCGGCGCCTACGCCCTGGTGGGGATGGGCGCTCTGGTCGCGGCGACTTCTCACGCCCCTCTCACGGGCATCGTCATCATGTTCGAGCTGACGGGGGACTATCAGATCATCCTTCCCGTCATGGTCGCCTGCATCCTGTCCACGGTGGTGGCGTCTTCCCTGAAAGAAGAGTCCATATATACCCAGAAGCTCAAGTGGAAGGGGATCTCCCTCCGACAGGGGCGAGAGGAGAACATCCTTCGACACCTGGCGGTGGTTGACGTGCTGCAGCGTGAGTTCCAATCCTTCCAGGAGGACGCCACCCTTCCTGAGATTCTCTCCGAAGCCGTTGGAAGCACCCAAACCACCTTCCCTCTTCAGGCGCCGGGAGGATCTCTCGGGGGAGTGATTCGGATCCAGGATCTCCACCGGGCCCTCGAGGACCGGGGTGCGCTGGAGTCGGTTCTCGTCGCGGCCGACCTGGCTACCTCGATTCCAGCTCTGAAGGAATCCGACACCCTGGAGAACGCCCTTGAACTCCTCAACCAGAGTGGGACCGATCTGATTCCCGTGGTGGACGCAGAAGAAAAGCTCGTTGGTGTGGTCCTCGGCGGGGATGTCATGGAGCGCTATTCCCACGAGCTTCAGAAGATCCGGCTTGCCTCGACTCTGGCGCAGCGAAAGAGTTTCTCCCACCGAACCGAGGGAATCGAACTGGGGCACGGAATGAGGCTCGCAGAGGTCCCGGTGCCCGAGCGCTGCCTGGACCAGACTCTCCAGGAAACAGGCCTCAGGCGGGATCTTGGAGTCGAAGTCATCTACGTCCTCAAAGGCCCCTACCGGGTTCGGAAACTGGCCTCCCCGGAGTTGAAGTTGGAGGAAGGGGACCGGATGATGGTCATGGCGGAGATCGAGTCCCTCCGGCGTCTATCCGGCGACGGAGAGAGCTGAGTCGAATCCGCCGGGCAGACCGGCGATACGAAGGCTGGCCCACGGAAGCCCCCCCCGAGTACCTTCCGTTGGACAACCACGTAAAGCGCCTTCATCGACCAGGCCCGCAAAGGATCCCACCGTGAAATCAATCGAGCGTCGGTCTTTCCTGAAAAAATCGTTCTCCAGTATCGCCGCGGGCGGACTCCTCTCAGAGTTGACCCGAGAACCCCTCCTGGCCCAGGCCCGGTCCATGGCCGAAGGGCTTCATCAAGCCGATGACTCGGAGGCCTACTGGGAGATGGTCAAGGCCCAGTTCACCTTCGCGGGGGACCTCTACTACTTCAACAACGCCTCTCTGGGCCCCTCCCCGGAACTGGTGGCCGACGCCACCGAGGGTTTCCGCCGGACCCTGGATGGGTTTCCCTCCAAATACATGTGGGGGGGATGGAACACGGACAAAGAGCAAACGAGAGAGAAGGCGGCCCAGGCGGTGGGGGTCTCGGCCGAGGAGGTCGCCCTCATTCACAACACCACGGAGGGGATGAACGTCATCGCCGCCAGCATGGACCTTGAGCCGGGGGATGAAGTCATCCTGGCCGACCACGAACACACCAGTGGGACGATTCCATGGAAGTACTGGCAGGAAACCAAAGGGATCAAACTGGTTCGGCCGGTTTTGCCCATGATGCCTTCGACCCCTGGCGAGATCGTTGACGTTTACCGGGAAGCAATCACATCAAGGACCAAGGTGATTTCCATGTGCCACATGGTGAACACCAACGGGATGATCCTTCCCGTTCGGGATGTGGTGGAGTTGGCCCGGCCCAGGAACATTCTGGTGGCGGTCGACGGTGCACAAACTGCTGGCATGTTCCCCTTCGATCTTCATGACATGGGGTGCGATTACTATGCGGCCAGCTCCCACAAATGGCTGTATTCGCCCAAGGGAGTGGGAATCTTCTACGCCCGGCAGGAGGCTCAGAAGTATCTCAGGCCCCTCATAGTGGCCAACGGGTATGAAGACGAATCGGTCAGGAGATTCGAGAACTACAACACCCGGAACCTCCCGGAGCTTCTGGGTCTTGGCGTCGCCATCGACTTCCACAATCTGATGGGGGCGGCCCGGAAGGGTGAACGCATCTTCGACCTGAAGCACTACTTCCGAGACAAGATCGCCGACAATCCGGCCTTCAATATCAAGACCCCGACCGCAGATGCCCTGTCGTGCGGCATCACCACCGTGGAACTCGTGGGTCACCGAGTGATTCAGGTGGAAAGAACGTTGGCATCGGATTTCAACATCAACGTTCGGCCCATGTCCAACTTCGGTCTGAACGGCCTGCGGATATCCCTCTCGGTCTTCAACACCAAAGAGGACATCGACTACCTGGTGGGGGTGCTGGAGGAAATAGCGGCCAGCAGTCCACGATAGACGGCGATGGGAATGCGGCCGTGTGCAACACCCTGTCCACCTGATCGATGGCTGAAAGGGCCAGGGGAATGAAGGAGTTCCTGGTGGCCGATTCAGATCGCAGAAGGGCTCTCGAGGTGCTGAAGTCGACGCGGTGTCTGGAAGGTAGCTGAGTTTCCCCGCAGGAACCCGGGACCGATGCGGCTTGGCCTGGTCACCGGCTGGGTCGAGTTGCGAAAACCGCCGTCCCGCGGGCAGATTCGCTCTTTCACCACTTCGTCGACAGAGGTGACCTACGGCTAGTCAGCGTGTGACCCCGACCGAACCTCCCGAGCCAGAGGGCTCTTCCGGCTCGCCCCGACAACCGCCACCTGACTTCTTCTCGGAGCTCAAGCGCCGGAAGGTCTACCGTACTGGCGCAGCTTATCTGGCCGTGGCCTTCGCGGTAGTCGAGGGCGCATCTCTCGTCTTTCCCACTCTCGGCCTCGGGCCAGGCGTGTTTAACGGCCTTGTCCTGGTCAGTCTCATCGGGTTTCCACTTGCACTGGCGCTGGCTTGGACTTTCGATCTCACAGGCGGCGGCATCCAACGGACCGCCCCGGCCGGAGAAGGTTCAGTGGCCATGGGCCCGGACCGTTGGGCGAGGCCGAAAGCCGCCCTCGTTGGTGCGGGTTTCGTTGCCATCGTCTGGCTGGGTGTTCGGCTTTGGCAACCCCTCGGGCCGGAGGATCCCAACGGCGTTCCTGTCGACGCACCTGTTCTGGCGGTTCTTCCCTTCGACGACCTTTCACCTGGTGGGGATCAGGCCTACTTCGCCGACGGGTTGCACGAAGAACTCCTTCATCAGCTTGCCAAGCTACGGGGGATCCGTCTGACCTCACGGACCTCCGTTTCCCACTTCAGGGGAAGTCCGGCAACGGCAACGACCATCGCCGACTCTCTCGGGGCTCGCTATGTGCTGGAGGGCAGCGTTGGCTTCGCCGTGGACAGCGTCAAGGTCACGTTCCAGCTCATCGACGCCTCTTCCGATGACCACCTCTGGTCAGAGTCTTCCACCCGGGCAATGTCCATGGAGGGGCTCTTCGGACTGCAGAGAGAGTTGGCCAACCGCGTGGCTCTTTCCTTGGGAGGAACGCTCGCCGCCGGGACGGGGCAAACCCTGGGTTCCGCCCCGACTTCAAATCTCGACGCCTACCACGCATACCTCCGAGCCCTTCATCACTGGGCCCAATTCGACATGGCCAGCATGCAGGCAGCGGCTGACGACCTCGAGCAGGCTATCGAGTTGGATCCGGAGTTCGGGATCGCCCACGGGAAGCTCGCCCTCGCCTTTGCCGTCATCAACAACTTCAGTGGAGAGGTCCAAGGGGAGTTGTTCCCATTGATGAGCCAGCACGCTGAATTGGCAATGCAGTACTCCCCTGACCACCCTGGGAGCTACATGGCCATGTTGGCCATTCACTGGCCCCAGGAATGGGACTGGGAGTCATCCCGGCAGGATCTTGAGAAAGCTCTAGCCCTGGACCCGGACTTTGCCGACGCCCGATGGGCTCTGGCGGAGTGGCATGGCGTAATCGCAGGAAACACCGATCGCGGCCTGGAAATCATCCAGGAAGCCATCCGCCTCGATCCGTTCGGGATCCAGCCCCTCATCGTCCGTGAGTGGATCCTCAAGAACGGCGGTCGGTATGCCGAAGCGGCCGAGCAATCCAGGGAGCTCGCCGAGATGGATCCCGGAAGCTGGACCCATCTCCTGGATATGGCATCGAACTTGGCGTTGGCGGGTGAGGAGGAGGAGGCCCTCACCTGGCTGGAAAAGTGTTTCGACGAGGAGGGCGGGATCTACTACCTCCGAAGCCCGGATTGGAATGCGCTACACGGCCACCCCCGATTTCAAGCGATATGGAACCGGGTAGGGCTCCCCGGAACAGGACCAGGAGGGTCCTAATTCATGCATCTTCCCTCCCTTCTCAAACGTCTGAAGGAGCGTAAGCTCTTTCAATGGACCGTTGGGTACCTGGCCGGCGCCTTCGTTTGTCTGGAGGCCTTCGACATCGTCGCCGACCAGTTCGGATGGGCGCTTTGGATAAAGCAAGGAGTAACTGTGGCCCTCCTTTTCGGGCTGGCAGTGACGCTGGTCCTGGCTTGGCACCACGGTGAGCAGGGCCGACAGAGGGTGAGCTTTGGAGAGTTGGCGTCGGTGGTCCTCCTACTCTCCTTGGCTGGCCTGAGCATGGTGGCCCTACGTGGGAGAAGCCAGAATCAGCCCGGCATCCAAACTGCCGGCATGTCCTTCGGCTTTTCCCGAAACACTCCCCACGAACGATCCGTCGCCGTCCTCCCGTGTACCGATATGAGCCAGGAAGGCGATCAGGGGTATTTCGCTGATGGACTCGCTGATGAGCTCACGACCCGGATCGGGACCATCCATGACCTGCGGGTAGCGGCGCGAACCTCCGCCTTTTCGTTCAAAGATTCAGATGAGGATATCGAAACCATCGCCTCCGCCCTGAACGTCCGAAATGTCCTGACCTGCGGCGTCCGAAAGGACGGAGACCAGGTCCGGATCACGGCTACTCTGGCCGACGCAGAGGACGGCTTCGAGCGGTGGAGTAACAGGTACGATTCCGACCTCGGGGACATCCTCGCCGTGCAGGAACAGATCGCTCTCGCCATCGCCGGGGCCCTGGAAGCGGAGTTGGCTGGAGACGAACGAACCCGACTCGCCTCCCGCGGTACTGAGAACCAGGAGGCCTACGACCTCTACCTGAGGGGCATCAGCTATCAGTGGAGGCAGCCGTGGTCCCGGGAAAACCAATCCACGGCCCTGGACTTCTTCCAGGCCGCAGTTGAAGCGGATTCGACATTCGCGGCCGCCTGGGCCCTCCTGGCAACATCCTGGGTGTCTTTCGGGAACTTCCACGAGATCCCTCCTGAAGAGGCATACACCCAAGCCGAAGTGGCTGCCAATCGGGCCGTATCTCTCGACAATGAACTGGCCCACGCCCACTGGGCGTTGGGTTGGGTCAAGTTCTCCTATCACTACGACTGGAAGGGTGGGGAAGAGGAATTCCGGCGAACGATTGCTCTGGCCCCGAACGACTTCACGGGGTACCACAGCCTGACCTTTCCCCTCGCGGTGTTTGGCAAGCTGGAAGAGGCCAAGGCTGCCGCAGAGGAGGCCATCTCCCTGAACCCCCTCGCCCTTTGGCCCAGGATCGGACTCACCGAGGTTCGTTTCAAGATGAGTGACTGGGATGGTATCATCGCCGACTCCGAGGCTTCGCTGGCACTTGAGCCGAATGACCTGATGTCCCTCATGGATATGGCGCTGGCTCTGGCCCACAGGGGCGATTTTGCCGAAGCGATCCCTGCGGCCCTTAAGGCTGAATCGCTAGCGCCTGAAGAACCCCACTTTATTCTCATGGCAGCAAACGTGTTCGCCATGGCGGGGGACTCATCAGCTGCCCGGGATCGCCTCGACAGGATGGAGGCCGCCTGGCAGGAGGGGGCCCCCAACGTCTCTCCCGGAACCCTGGCTACGGTCTACGCGAGCCTTGGAGACGCCGATCAGACCATCACCTTCTTGAATCGGTCTGCCGACACCTATGACTCCTGGACGTTTGCCCTGAACTACCCCGTATTCCACCCCTATTGGGGAGACCCACGTTTTGGAGACCTGCTGGCTCGGCTCGGGCTTCCGAGGGATGCCTATCGGTAAGGTCCCTTGAAATGGACGGGCCTCCAGAGCGTCCCTACTCCGCCCGAAGCACCACTACCGGGTCGGCCCTCGATGCATACCGGGCCGGCAGGTAACTGGCTAACTGCCCCACCCCGAGCAGGACTGCGGGAATGAGTGAGAATACGAGGGGGTCCAGGGTTCCGACTCCATAGAGGAGACCGGACAGGACTCGTGTACCTGCAAGGGCCAGGAGGAAGCCAAGGACCACTCCCACCAGGGTCGTCCGCAGCCCTTTGCCCAGAACCATCCTCACCACTTCCCCTTCGGAAGCTCCCAACGCCAGCCGCACCCCGAACTCACGAGTCCTCTGAGTCACGCTGTACCACATCACCCCGTATAAACCAACGGTTGCAAGGATAAGAGCCAGCAATCCAAAGGCGCCGATCATGATTGCGGGCCCCTTCGTGCTTCCTACCGAATACTCCAGGTACTCCCGGCTGGTGATGGCGGTGGCGGGAGGAAGGTCCGGGGCGATTTCACGAACCTCGGCGTTGAGTCGGTGAGCCAAGGCCGAAGCATCTCCCGACGTTCTCACGACGAGGTTCATGCGATCGACGTACTCGGCCTGGGTGAGGGGCAAAACCAGATAGGGTTCAGGGGACTCCTGCAGGGCCCCGTACTTTCCATCTTCAACGATCCCTACGACGGTGTAGATGATTCCAAGATCGGCCTGAACACTCCGACCGATGGGATCCTGGTCGGGCCAGAACCGACGCGCCATGGTCTCGTTGACCATTGCAACTGGATCCGCCTCCTCCGTGTCCCGGTCATCGATGGCTCTTCCCCGCAGCACACTGATCCCCATGGTTTCGAAGTAGTCAGGGGAAACCATGTTCCGCTTGACCAGCATCAACTCCTCTGGAGCCGGCTCATACCCGTCGATGTGCACATCATGGTGCCCATGGATGATGCCAAGAGGTGCAAAAGCAGTCAGGGCGGCACTTCGGACGCCTGGCATGGACCGGACCCGGGTCAACAACCGTTGGTGAAGCTCCCTTCCCTGCGTCTCGTCGTACTGACCGTACCCCAGGTTCATGGGCATCACTACGCCGTTGGGCAAATCAAACCCCGGGTCGATGGCGAGGGTGTTACTCAGGCTTCGCATGAACAGACCCGCACCGGCGAGGAGAACCAGGGACAGGGCGACCTGCCCAACCACCAGGAGACTCTGGATGCGAACGCTGCCCCTGTTCTGGCCCGAGGCGCTCCCATGATCTTTCAGCGCATCGGCCTGACCTGGCTTCAACACCTGCAGTGCCGGGGCGAGGCCAAACACAATACCAGTCACTACGGCCAGCATCAGTGTGAATCCGAGTACCGGAAGATCAAGGCTGACTGGGATCTGAAGGGGGAGTTCCATCTGTGGCTGGAGAGTCTTTATGGCATCGATAGCGAGGACAGCCAGCCCGATTCCCAAGCCACCGGCAAGCATTGCCAAAAGGACACTCTCGACCAGGAGTTGTCTGACAATCCGAAGGCGGGATGCCCCCAGGGACACCCGAAGGGCGATCTCTCGGCGACGCGCGGTGGCCTTGGCAAGTTGAAGAATGGCCACGTTGAAGCAGGCCACCAGCAACACAAACCCCACAACCGCAAAGAGCACGTTCAGGAGCCGCCTGGTTCCCGCCATGGCTTCCGGGGACACCAGGCGCCCGTTCCCGAGCTCGCCAAGCACGATGCCCTTGTTCCGGTTCGTTCCCGGATATTCCTCGGCGAGGTTCGTCGCCAAAACGTCCATGGCCACCTGGGCTTCCGCCGGATTCACACCCTCCTCAAGCCGACCCACGATTTGCAACCAGGGATCGACCCGGCTTCCGATGTTAGGAGAAAACGGCAGCGCCTGACCCAGCATGGCCAGCGGTGCCCAGAGGTCCGGTTCTACGATCGGCATCAAACCCACGAAGTCTTCTGGGGCAACGCCCACCACCGTGAACGGGCTGTCGTTGATCCGCACGACCCTTCCCAACACCTCGGGATCGGAGTCGTAGAGGTTCCGCCAGGTCTTGTGGCTCAAGATCGCAACCGGGTTCGCGCCGAGCTCCTCATCTTCCTCCGGGAGGAAACCTCTTCCCAGGACCGGATCCACACCCAGCACGCTGAAGTAGTCCCAGCTCACCAACTGGCCCATCCCAACACGGGGAACGCCATCTCCTTTGATGGCCATAGGGGCCATGGTGTACGCGGCCAATCTGGAGAAGGCCTCAGATCTGTCCCGGTAGTCCAGAAAATCGGGAAGGGACGTATTTCCGTGGAGTTGACCACCCGTCTGTGAGGTGTAAACCAGAGCCAGATCGTCCGGACCCTCAACGTTCAAGGGGCGCACCAGGAGGGAATTCGTAACGCTGAAGATGGCCGTATTTGCCCCTATGCCCAGACCCAGAGAGATCACTGCGACGGCCGTAAACATGGGCCTCTTCCAAAGAGTACGAACGGCAAACATCAGGTCCTGCATCACACTCGATCCCATCGATCTCCATCCACCGAACGGGCCAAAGCCAGCCGCCTCCTTCGTCTCCTCCACAATCTCCTCCGGATCTCCGAAGTCCTCCAAAGCCTGCTTCATTGCTGCCTCTGGGCTGAACCCCTTGGCTTCCAACTCCATCACCCTCATCTCGAGATGGAACCGGACCTCCTCCCGAACCTCATGATCCAGGAGAGAAAGCCGGTCCAGGTGTGAGGCCTTGCCACGGCGGCGGGAAAAGAGGGCCATTCGACTAACGGCCCGGGGTTCGGAGAAGGGAGAGGACAGCTTCCGAGTGTTCGGTGAGGCGTTTCGATTCCACCTCCAGGTGTTCGATACCCGCCTCGGTCAGAGTGTAGAACTTGGCTCGACGGCCCGTCTCTGTTTTCCCCCAAAGTCCCTCCACCAGCCCCTTCCGCTCGAGACGGTGCAAGGCCGGGTATAGCACACCCTCCCTGACGCCCATGGCCTCTTCACTGTTCTTTCGGATCCACGACCCGATGGCATACCCGTGCATGGACCCTCCGGATAGGGCCTTCAACACGATGACATCCAGCGTGCCTGTGTAGAGATCGCTCCCTGCCATAACTACTCCTCTCGGGTCGGGGGGCCGGACCGGGCACACCCCTCGTTCACATAGGGGTACGCTAATACCCCCACCCCCCGTTGAACAAGGGGTGCGTCCTCAGGGAGGAAGGCTCCCTGATGGAGACGGAGTCCCTCTGCTGGCGGCTCTATTCCCGTCTGATTATTCGATATTGACTATTCACAGATTGATGAATACCTTCGGGGGCCTTTCTCATCGGGGAGACATGATGGAACACCAAAAAGAGGCCGTCCGAAGTGGAAACCGGACCGGGACGGCCCGGGAGAGGGAGCTACTTCTCCTGGGGCTCCTGCGGAAAAGAGAGATGCACGGGTACCAACTCTCCGAATTCATGGAGAACCACCTGGGCCTGTTCTTCGATATCAAGAAGGCCACGGCCTATAACCTTCTTGGGAAGATGGAGAAAAAGGGCTGGGTCACATCAAGGGAAGAACAGGAGGGGAAACGGCCAACCCGGAGAGTATTTGCCATCACTCCCGAAGGGGAAGCCCTCTTTCAAGATCTGCTCAGGGGGGCGCTCCCCGAATACCGGCGCCCTGCATTCCCCGGGAACGTCCCCATGCTCTTCATGGACGATCTCCCTTCGGAGGAACTCCGTGATCTCCTGGACCTGCGGCGGGAGGCCATCCGGGAGAGAATGGTGGCCCTGGAAACCCATCTGGATCATGTAGCCCACCCCCTCTTCGATCACCAGTTGATGGTTCTCAGGGCAGAGCAAGAGTGGATTGATGGCCTCCTGGAAGGCCTGGAAGAGAAATGAAAAAGACCGCCCAAATCCTGATCCCTGTGATCGTAGTCCTCCTGGCCCTTTGGGTTTGGCCGGGATTCCTCACCTCCACCGCGGAGCCCGGGGGAGAAGGCGCCTCCTACCGGACCGCCCCAGTCTCCAGGCGAGACATTCTTTCGAGTGTTCTGGCCACGGGAGTCATCCGACCGATGGTCGGAGCGGAGGTCCAGGTGGGATCCCGGGTTTCAGGGGTCCTTCAGACTTTGAATGTGAGCATCGGCGACCAGGTTAAAGCCAACGAAATCCTTGCCCAATTGGACCAAACCGAATTCCAGGCTCAACTGGACCGGGCCCTGGCTATCCAGGAGACCGCCGAGGTGGAGGAGCGTTTTGCTGGGATCGATCTGGAGAGAGCCCGGGAACTCCAGGTCAAAAGAGTCATTCCTCAAGCGGAGCTGGATGGGGTGGATAGGCGCCAGCAGGTGGCGGCGGCCAACCTGAGCCAGGCCCGGGCCAACGTTCGTACGGCGCAGATCCAGTTGGACTATACGGTGATTCGTGCCCCAGTGTCGGGGGTGGTGGCCTCCGTATCCACCCAGGTAGGAGAGACGGTGGCGGCTTCCTTCGCCAGCCCGACATTCGTCACCATCATCGACCTGGATCGGTTGGAGATCTGGGCTTATGTGGACGAGACGGATATCGGGAGAGTGGAGGTCGGCCAGGGGGCCAGGTTTACCGTGGACACCTACCCGGACACAGATTTCACCGGCATGGTAACAGCCATCCAACCGAAGGCTGAAATCGTGGACAACGTGGTCAACTATGTGACGCTGATCGAGATCGGGCCCTCGGAGGGAAAAATCCTGAGGCCGGAGATGACCACCACCGTGAACATTGTGCTGGATGGGCGGGAGGACGTTCTCACACTCCCCAACGGGGCTGTGCGCAGGGATTCGGACGGCATCTTCGCCTTCGTTCCGGGTCCCACAGGACCGGAACGGAAAGCGATACGGACCGGATATAGAGGAAGCAATTACACCGAGGTTCTGGAAGGTCTGGTTGAAGGGGATGAAGTCCTCGTCGGGTCCGTCCCGAACGGAGTCTGACATACAAGGAAAGAGAGTAGGGGAATGATCGAGTTGAGACAGGTGAACAAAACCTACCGGAAGGACGCGGATGAAGTCCGGGCCCTTTCGGATGTGTCTCTCGAGGTGAAGGTCGGGGAGTTTGTGGCCGTGGTCGGCCCCTCAGGATCAGGAAAGTCCACCCTCATGAATGTGGTGGGCCTTTTGGATCGCCCCGATTCCGGGGCCTACCACCTGGACGGATCAAGTGTCGATGAATACAGCCCCGACGAACTGGCCAGCCTCCGGAACGAAAAGATCGGATTTGTCTTCCAGACATTCCATCTCCTGCCGAAGACCACGGCCCTGGAGAACGTCGAGCTTCCACTCATCTACTCGTCCCGTCCCGACATTTCGGGCCTTGGTGACAAGGCCCTCGAGATGGTCGGGCTGAAGGATCGGGCCAAACACCTTCCCAGTGAGCTGAGCGGGGGGCAGCAGCAGAGGGTAGCCATCGCCCGGGCTCTGGTGAACGATCCCGAGCTCATTCTGGCGGATGAGCCCACCGGGAACCTGGACTCGAAGGCAGGGCTGGAAATCCTGGCCATCTTCCAGGATTTGAACCGGCTTGGAAAGACGGTGGTCCTCATCACACACGACGCCTCCGTCGCCAATATGGCGAAGAGGGTAGTGGAGATCGTGGACGGGAAGATCGTTTCGGATACACCAGTTGAAGATCCCAAGGATGCGACAAAAGAGCTCGAGACGCATCAGGGGAATGGAGGCCCGGCATGAAGACGCAGAGGATTATCCGGTATGGCCTTCGGGACCTGAGGCGCCACCGTCTCAGAACCTTCTTCATGATGCTTGGAACCTTCGTCGGTGTCCTGGCTCTTACCCTCGTGGTAGCCATCGGCCAGGGAACCCGGGATTCGGTCATGGGGAATATCGAAAGGATGTTCGCCGGTAACAGCATCCTTCTCTCAGCCGGTGGGGGGGGGATGATGGGCGGCCCCAGGGCGGCCGGTCCCACCACAACCCTGGTCATGGAAGATCTGGATGCCATCCTGTCCACAGTTCCCGGGATCGCTGTTTACGATCCCATGGTCATGGCCAGCGACCGGGAAGTCGTCTACCAGGGGAACAGCAGCAGCGTGAGGGTCATCGGCCACTCAGAAAACCACGAGGAGGTTTGGGATCGTGGGGTCAGCCGTGGTGCATTCTTCGGGAGCACCGAGGTCCGGAGTTCGGCCCGGGTGGCTCTGGTGGGTGAGACCTTGGTCAGGGAGGTATTCGAGGGAGCGGATCCTATCGGGTTCCAGCTCCGGGTGGGCACGGTGCCCTTCGAGGTCATCGGAGTCCTGGACTCCATGGGAATCGATCCCCACGGGTGGGACCGGGACAATGAAGTAATAATCCCCGTGACGACCATGATGCGTCGGGTCATGAACATCGACTACGTCCAGTCGGCCAAGATCCTGGTTACCGATGCCGGTGAGATGGACCGTGCGGTATCCGCCATCGAAGCCCTTCTCCAGGACCGCCACGCCCTGGCTGACGAAGAACCCAATGATTTCTCCATGATCACACCAACCCAGGTCCGTGAGATGGTGGGTTCCATGAATCGGGTCTTTACGCTCTTCCTACCCCTTTTGGCTGGCGTGTCTCTCCTCATCGGCGGGATCGTAGTCGCCAACCTCATGCTCATGGGGGTAAACGAACGCCGGAGCGAAATCGGACTCCGGAAGGCCGTGGGAGCCAACGCAGCGGACATCCGGACCCAGTTTTTCCTGGAGTCGGCCCTTGTGACGATGGTGGGGGGAGTGCTGGCCCTCGTAGTGGGCGCGGTCGTCCTCTGGTTCATATCAAAGGGGATGGAGATCCCAAGCGTGATGCCCTGGCAGGCTGCTCTTCTGGGACTGGGTGCAGCGGTGATCGTCGGGGTG
Source organism: uncultured Gemmatimonadaceae bacterium (assembly GCA_964407425.1). GTDB lineage: Bacteria > Gemmatimonadota > Gemmatimonadetes > Longimicrobiales > Gaopeijiaceae > JABDNZ01. The sequence continues at coordinate 8,320 of CAYOVN010000027.1, read as the reverse complement.
GCGGCTGGAGTACTCCCGGCCCGAAGGGCCTCGGAGCTGGACCCCGTGACAACACTAAGGGAGTGAAGTGAAACCTGGAGTTCCTAGGGTGAGGCCAAGCCCATGAGGCTGGGCCGGAATCTCCTTCTATCGGCGAAGGCGCTCTTTCGGCACCGCATCCGAACCGCCCTGGCCCTCTCCGGCACGGCCGTAGGGGTCGGGGCGGTGATGGTGATCACCTCCATCGGGGAGGGGGCCGAAGCCGAGGTTATCTCGGAAATCGAGGCCCTGGGCCAAAACCTTCTCGTGGTCAGCGCCGGTGACGCCCCCCGGGTGCCCTGGCGCCGCCGGACGGAGCCAAAGGTCACGACCCTGACACTGGACGACGCCGCGGCCCTCTCGGCCGGGGCCCAGGAAATCGCCCGGATGGCACCCGCCCAGGATCGAGGCCGAAGAGTAAAATTCGGCCAGATCTCAACCATGACAAAAATCCTGGGAACCACACCTGAGTTCGAAGAAGTTCGGAACTTCAGGACCACCCAGGGACGGTATTTCACACGGCAGGAGGACCTTCAGTCGGCCCGGGTGGCGGTCCTGGGATTCCGCGTCAGGGAGCTGCTCTTCCCTACCGACGATCCCATTGGGAAGACCATCCGTATTGGTAGAATTCCCTTTCGGGTCATCGGTGTCCTGGAGAGCAAAGGGGCTACGGTGGACGGCCTCTCCGAAGAGGACAACCAGGTGGTCATCCCTCTCCAGACCGGACTCAGGCGTGTGTTCAACCTGGACTACCTGAAGATGATTTATGTCCAGGCTTTGGATGGAAGTCGCCTCGAAGAAGCCGAAGCTGAGATCACCGATGTCCTTCGGGCACGGCACCGAATGTCTGAACTGGACCGGCCCAACGACTTCGCCATCCAGAACCAACGGGTGATCCTTCAGGCCCGGCTTGAGACGGTGGCCTCCTTCAACCGCATGACCTTGGGATTGGGGAGCGTGGCCCTCCTGGTAGGTGGGATAGGGATCCTCTCGGTCATGCTCCTTTCCGTGAGGGAACGTCGGAACGAGATAGGGCTCAGGGTTGCCGTCGGGGCCCGGCACCGAGACATCCTGATTCAGTTCCTGGTGGAGTCCCTTTTCCTGGGAATCATGGGGGGCCTGGCGGGGGTCATCATCGGGATATTGGTGGCATGGGGGGTTGGCCGGAGTACGGAGTGGAGCACCGTGATCAACGGGACGGCCATTCTGGTGGGGCTGACCTCCGCTCTCGGCGTCGGTGCGATTTTCGGCGTCTTCCCGGCCCAGCGAGCTGCATCAATGGACCCCATCGATGCCTTGAGGGCGGAGTAAACTACCGCCGAGGAATCACGAGGGTGTGCACAACACTCCCATCCGTGCCAGTGACAACCACACTCAACTCCTGAGCCGTCGCCTCCACCTTGGCCACCTGGTCCTGGTCCAGAACAAGGAGGTGGTACTCGTGGTCCACCGCGGGTCCTGGCGGCGTATAGACGAAGCGGTGTCGATGCCCGGCGATGATCAGGTCCACGCCAGCCTCGTTGGCCGTTCTCACCCACTCATCGGGCCCGTCGGCCAGCCAACCCCATCCCGGCTGGTGCATGAGAATGACGCGGAACGGGGCTTCAGCTACCCGGGAGGCCGTCTTCACATGGTCCTGAAACCAGGCAAGTTCCTGGGCCCGGTACGCCACGGTGCTATTCAGCTCGGCGTACACGGGGGTGTCGTCCGGTTTGTCTTCTCCCGTATCCAGGACGATCAGATGTAAGGGTCCGGCGTCCCGGGCGAAGTAATACCGTCCCTCCGGCGTCGGGACGTAGTCCCGCAGGTGACGGGCGAACGGCCCACGGGTCTCATGGTTTCCCCGGAGGAGGATCAGCGACTTGTCGTGCCCCAAACCAGCTAGTGTGGGCCTGAGCCACACGCGGAAAAGATGCTCTTCCGTATCGATCCAGTGAAAAGCATCCCCCGCATGAACCAGGAATTCCGTGGATTCCCAGTCGATAGCCTCGTTCAGCGCGTCGATGCGGCCAGTATCCTCATGGGTGTCCGTGATGACGCTGAAGGAGACCGAGGGGCTGTTCCGGTCGAAAGTGGTAAAGTGATGTGGGCCACTTCGGGTATCCAGGCCTTTGTCGGGCCAATAGGCCTTCAGCTTCACGACCCGGGTGGCCACCACCTCATAGTCGTAAGTGGTTCCGGGCGAGAGACCTTCTAGATGGACCACGTGCCTGTTGCCCACGGGGATCAGGCCGTCCACCTGAGGCTGGGCCACCTCGGAAAATTCACCGTTCGTTCCGAAGAGGACCTTGGCGTGGCTGGGTGTGTCCGTTAGCCAAACGATGGTCGCAGTGGTCTCCCCGGTTGCCACCAGATAAGGGCCCTCGGTGATCACCGGCTTCGTGTCGAAAACCTGATAGGGTTCTGACTGGGCATGGGCCGGAGAGGCCGCAGCAAGCATCAGGACGGAGAACTTCAGCGCTCGAATATTCATGGCGGAACCTACATTGATCGGCTTCAGCGCAGCAACGACTTCCGCACAATGGTCTCCTCCACAGGCCTCCGGCCAGGACCTTTTAACCCATTCCAAGTGTCCAAAATCCAACACCATCCCTTTTCGGCGTTCTTACAGCTTCCTTTCCCACCCTTCAAACATGGGGCTGCTTTAGGTCCTATCTTTATAGAGACTAATCCCTTCAGCGGAGGACTGGACCATGAGGCGGAAGTGTCTCCCCTTTATCCCGATTCCTGCCTTCAGCGTCCTGTTGGCCTTGCTTCTCCTTTTGAGCCTATCCGATGCCGCCGCTTCACAGAGCCGACGGTCGAGGGAAGGACGTACGAGGAGTGATGACCCGTCTCTCCCTTCCCAACGGGAGCCGTTGCCCAAGTCGGAACTGGATCTTGCAGCCATCCCTTACCAAATCGTCTTTGAATCCCTGAAGGACGCAGAGGGGGATTCGAACTGGGAAATCCTGCTGATGAATGCCGATGGGTCCGGCAGGGTGAACCTCACCAACACGCCGAATGTCGACGAGCACTACCCCCATACCTCTCCGGACGGAACGAAGATCCTCTTCGTCGCCATCGAGGGAGAAAGCCGACAGGATCGAAGTCGAAACGTCTACTACATGAATGTGGACGGGTCCGGAAAAACCAAGGTTGCGGAGAATGCCTACCAGCCAACTTGGAGTGGAGACGGGCGGTCGATCGCCTATCTAAAAGGAGAGTACGCACGATACAGCAGCAGCATGACCTCCAACGAGGGCCTTGTCATATACGACCTCGCCACCCAGGCGACTCGGGACCACCCCGAGGATGGCCTGAGAATGCTTTACAACCTGACCTGGTCCCCCGATGGGGACTGGTTTATTGCCACATCCCGAGCTGGAAGGCGGGGAAATATTCTCTTCGACGCCTCTCGAGCGGGCCTAAACTCCCTTTCCATCAGCGGATGTAGACCGGATTTCAGCCCGGACGGTGGTCGGATCGCATGGGGGCGAACCGACCAGGAATTGAGGATCGGGATCTTCAATCCATCCTCGAGTGGAAACAATGTGGAAGACCAAAAGGCGGTGGTGGCGGTGGACCGGAAAGACAAGGTCTATCATGTCGATTGGTCCCCGGACGGAAAGTACCTGGCTTTCAGCTATGGGCCCTCCAGGGGGGGTCAGGCCGTCGGCCAAAAAGCCTCAGGTTGGAACATCAACGTTCTGGAAATCGCTTCAGGTAAGTGGGTTCAGATAACGACCGATGGGGCCCACAACAAAGAACCTGATTGGGTCCCGGTGAGGTAAGAGGAGCCCAGGAGAATTGGAGTAGCCATGTCCCATCGGAACCGGAAGCCACTCTGCCAAACCGCCGTATTCAGGCCGTTTCTCGTCTGCGCTTGCCTCCTCGGTTTGTCCACCCTGGCCTGTGGAGGTACGAACTCCGACGACCTCGGGGCCGAAGGGGAGACGCCCTCAACCCTTCTCACCGACACGGGCGTAGAGATGGTCCTACTTCCGGGAGGATGGTTCGAGATGGGGAACCCTGGGGGAAATGATGACGAAGGCCCCGTTCACCGAGTGTGGGTCGACACATTCCTAATGGACAAATACGAGGTCACGCAGGATCAATTCCGACGCCTCCAGCTTTCTGACCCTTCCCGATTCGAAGGGGACCGCCTGCCGGTTGAACAGCAAACCTGGATCGACGCAATCCGCTTTTGTAATGAGAGATCATACCAGGAGGGCCTGGATCCCTGCTACGATGAAGAAACCCTGGAATGTGATTTCGGGGCGAGCGGGTACCGTCTCCCAACCGAAGCCGAGTGGGAATACGCCGCCCGGGCCGGTACCGAAACGGAACACTTCTTCGGGAATGACCCCAGGAGATTGGGTCAATACGCCTGGACCGAGGACAACGCCGGTAATGGCACTCACGAAATCGGAACAAAGCGGCCGAATCCCTGGGGCCTGTTCGACATGTACGGCAATGTGGCAGAGTGGGTACACGACTACTACGGGGCGGGTTACTACCAAAACAGCCCGGAGAGGAACCCTCGGGGACCCGACCAGGGGGAGTTCAGAGTTCTCAGGGGTGGAGGATGGAGTTCCCCCCCGAGGGACACCCGTTCCGCCTTCCGCGATTTCAGCGCATCGGTAGACGACGGTTGCATGGTGAGCGATGCCATTGGGTTCCGCTGTGTCAGACCTCCCCTCCCCGCCGAGTTGGCTTCGGGTTCGAAGTGACCCAGGACCCTTGATCCATGCTCTTTCATAGCTGGGTCTTCGTCCTCTTCTTCCTCGGCTTTTATCCGGTATTCCTCCTCACGAAGAACACCCGGATCAAAGATCCATGGCTCCTGTTCTGCTCCTATGTCTTCTATGGGTGGTGGAACCCCCTCTACCTTGTCCTCATCGCCTGGTCCACATCCGTGGACTACTCCGTGGTCAGCCTCATGGCTCGTTCACGACGGCGGAGGTTGTGGTTGTCTTTAAGCGTCATGAACAACCTGGCGTTGTTGGGCTTCTTCAAATACGGCGCTTTTGTCGCCGACAACCTCAACCTGCTTCTTTCGTCGGCTGGGCTTTCCTACGCCCTTCCCCGACCCGGCGTCCTTCTTCCCGTGGGGATTTCCTTCTATGTGTTCCAATCCCTGAGTTACACGATCGATTTCTACAGAGGGAGGGTTGAACAGGAGAAAAGCTTCGTCCGGTATGCGACATTCGTTTCCCTCTTTCCGCAGTTGGTGGCCGGCCCCGTGGAAAGGGCTGGGAACCTCCTGCCCCAGCTAAGAAAAAAGGTCACGCTCACCCGACAGGACATCTCCGACGGGATGTCTCTCTTTCTCGTTGGACTCTTCAAGAAGGTCGCTCTTGCTGATTCCCTGGCCCTTTATGTGGACCAGGCCTACGACGTTCCCGAGCAGTTCAGTGGAACGGCGCTCCTTTTTGCCACCTTCGCCTTCGGATGGCAAATCTACTTCGACTTCAGCGGCTACACCGACATGGCCCGGGGGATCGGACGCATGATCGGGATTCGCATCATGCTGAACTTCAACAATCCCTATCTGGCCAAGGGGCTGGGAGATTTTTGGAATCGCTGGCACATCAGCCTTTCCACCTGGTTCAAGGACTACGTGTACATCCCTCTGGGGGGAAACAGGAAGGGTAGCTGGGCCACCTACCGGAACATGGCTCTCACCATGCTCATTTCAGGGCTTTGGCACGGTGCCGCCTGGACTTTCGTTATCTGGGGGGCGCTGCATGCCATAGGGCGATTTGCTACACGGGAGTTGGAGCGTACGAGCTTCTACAGGAACCGAATGCCCGGATTCGCAAAGCAGATGCTCGTCTTCGCCTTCGTCACCTTCGCATGGATCTTCTTTCGGGCTGCCACCCTGGACGACGCTCTGCTCATCGTCACGAAGATCTTCACCGACGGGTGGGCCAATCCAGAATTCCCTCTGTGGATGCTGTTCCTGATTCTTTCCGTGTGGACCTATCAGTTCGTCATGGAGTCTCGGTTTAAGGCGTGGTTGTCAGCAGCCCCAGTGCGGATTGCACTGGCTGTGGGGATGATCCTGTACCTGGCCGTGTTTTCGTCTGGAGACGGGCAACCTTTCATCTACTTCCAGTTCTGAGGCCAGGCATGACCGAAAACCGCCAAGCTGAGGGGCCTCAGGATAGTGCCCCCCCCTTTTCGAGCAACGCAGTACGTTTGGCGATGGGCGAATGGATCGTCCTTTTCTTGGGCCTCCTCATCCTTGGTGCCCTGGCTGGCCCCATTTGGGGGCGTCTAGAGGTGTTTGAGCCCTCTCCTGTTTACCGAATACCATACGAATCAAGTGAGGACTACTGGCTTTTCGACCGACTCTGCGAAAAGGCGGGGGAGTCTGAAAAGAGTTTCGTAATCGGGGACTCATTTGTATGGGGTCAATATGTAGAGAAGGACAAAACCCTGTCCTCCTTCCTGAATCAACACGCCGGATCGGAACGATTCGTGAATGCTGGCCTGGATGGGTCCCATCCTTTGGCCCTGGAAGGCCTAATCAAGCACTATTGCACGGCCCTCCGGGACAAAGCTGTTGTACTTCATTTAAACCTCCTGTGGATGAGTTCGCCCCAGGCGGACCTGCAGCTCGAAAGGGGGCTCGGTTTCAACCATTCCCGGCTGGTGTCTCAGTTCACCCACGCGGTTCCTAGCTACCGGGCCCCAACCTCGGAGAGGGTCGGCATCGTGCTTGCCCGTCATGTGCCAATGCTGGACTGGTCAAGGCACATCCAGGTCGCCTATTTCTCGAACTCCGATCTGCCCAGATGGACTCTGGACCACCCGTATCTCAACCCACTTCAACAAATCGATCTCTCTCCACCGGAATCGGAGGATGATCCTCATCCCGGAGCCGAGCCCTGGTATCTCGACGGGTCGGCCACCCAGGCGCCTCCCTGGGTGGACCTGGAGACATCACTGCAGTGGCAGGCTTTTCAGCGCCTGGTGGTTACTCTCGAGGACCGGGGAAACAGCGTATTCGTTTTGGTCGGCCCGTTGAACGAGCACATGCTCGAGGCGGCGAACCGAGAGAGGTACAGGGAGACTCTGGCTCAGGTGGAGGAATGGTTGAAGAACCACGAACTACCCTACTATGCCCCATCTGCACTGCCCAGTGCCCTCTACGCCGACCTGAGCCACCCGCTCGGGGAGGGTTATGCCATCATCGCCCGGGACCTGTGGGAAGAAATCCGGTAATAACCCACCCACCGTCTCTCCTTAAGGTGGATCTCGGATGGCGGGACCGGCGGTAATCCACGATTATCGTTCTGCCGAATCCAGTGATACATGACTCAGGAACACGCTGGCCCCAGAAGAGGAACGACAAAGTTGACCACATCCAGAAGGGACTTCATCCAGGCATCAATGGTTGCAGGAGGCGGATTGTACCTCGGCCTGCTCGGTTGCTCGGGCCAGGAGGCAGCTCCGACTCCGGACCCTCTCCGGATTCTCATCCTCGGGGGTACGGGTTTTATCGGGCCCCACCAGGTCGAGTACGCCCTTCAGCGAGGCCACTCCGTCACGCTCTTCAATCGCGGAATGACTAATCCCGACCTCTTTCCGGGAGTCGAGAAGCTGGTTGGGGACAGAAATGACAATCTGGAGGCCCTGAGGGGGCGGGAATGGGATGTAGTCATCGACAACCCGTCCATGGAGCCGTCCTGGGTACGGTTGTCGACGGAGGTTCTGAAGGACTCGGTTCAGCAGTACCTCTTCATCTCGACCCTCTCGGTCTTCGCCAATGATGGCGTGGTGGGCCAGGCCGAGAATGGGGTACTCGGGGAGTATGATGAAGCTGCGGACGAAGTCGTCACCGGCTCGGGATATGGTGGGAAGAAGGTTCTCTGTGAAAGGGCAGCCGAGGCTGGATTCCCTGGCCGAACTACGGTCGTCCGCCCCGGGCTTATCACCGGTCCGGGAGACCCGACCATGAGGTTCCCTTACTGGCCGGTCCGTGTGGACCGAGGCGGGGAGGTGCTGGTGCCAGGGGAATACGCCGATCCCGTCCAGTGGATCGACGCCCGGGATCTAGCCGAGTTTGCCGTCCACCTCTGTGAACAATCGGTGTATGGCGTCTTCAACACCTGTAGCCATCCCTTCCCCATGGGCCAGATGTTGGAAGAGGTAAAAGGCGGGCTGGGCTCGGACGCTACGTTCACCTGGGTACCCGAGGACTTTCTCAACGAACAGGAGGTTCTCCGGCAACTGGACAGTCTCGGCGGCACCATGGTTCGGAATCCAGACTACGCAGGCTACAACCAGTACAACGTGGACAAAGCAGTGGCGG
>CAYOVN010000026.1:10599-29579 GCA_964407425.1 uncultured Gemmatimonadaceae bacterium | reverse complement strand
CCCGTCCCTGAAACCACTTTTGCACTGACAACGTAGAGTGTGAGGAAGCTCGTGGTGTGCCCATACAATGGAGGAGCCAATGCGAGGCCTGGGAATGGTGGCCCTGACTGGAGTCGCGGCCGTCGTCGTCTGGAAAGTCTTTTTGGGTGCCTTCGTCGGCCTCTTCGGCTTGGCGTTGAAGGTGGCCTTGGTGTTCGTCGTGGTTTACTTCCTCATGCAGATCTTCCAGAAAAAAGAGAAGACGGAAGACTGAGCGAAGTCTGCGGCGGAGCCGGAACCCAGCGCGAGGGCCTTCTTAAGGATTTACGAAGGCCCTCAATTCATTGATCTGCTCCGGTTTTCCCAGAACGATCATGACGTCCCCAGCGCCGAGGGTCGTAGTGGCCTGGGGGTTGAACACATAGGTGTGGTCCTCCTTTGCCCCTTCGGGGTTCTTTTTCCGGAGACCGATCACGATCAGACCCGTGTTCTGCGGAATCTGGGCGTCCATGAGGGTTTGACCGGTGAGGGGGGATGAGGCGGAGACGGTCTCCTGCTCCATCCTCAAGGTCAGGTCCGGGGACCTGGTAGCTACGTCCAGGAAGGAGACCACCACCGGTCGGAGCATGTAGGACGCCATGCGGATCGCACCGCTCGCGTTGGGGCTGACGACGTGGTTGGCCCCGGACCGATACAGTTTCGGTACCGTTTCTTCCTCATAGGCCCTGGCCACGATTTCCAGATCGGGACGGAGCGCTCGAGCCGTCAGGCAGACGAAGAGATTGTCGGTGTCGGCGCTAAGGGAGGCGATCAGGCCGCGAGCTTCCCCGATCCCCGCATCCTCGAGGAAGTGATCTACAGTGGCGTCTCCCTCGATGATGAGAAGGTCCGGGAGGAGCTCTTGGAGTTGGCTGATCTTCTCGGAATCCCGTTCCACCACAACAAAGGGCTCCCCCGCCATGAGAAGCTCCTCGATCACCTGACTCCCGGTCCGGCCGGCCCCACAAATGATGACGTGTTCTTTCATCTTCCCAACCTTCTTTAGCGTCCGCCGTAGGCGGAACTTGTCCCTCAGGTCCAGCTCGACGATGAAGGACGTGAGGAATGCGAACCAAAGGCCCAACCCCGTGATGCCCATGAACAAGATCAAGCTGGTGAAAGCTCTTCCCTGAACGGACAGAGGGTGAACCTCGTCATAACCCACCGCCGTAAGCGTGATGACGGTCATGTACAGGGCATCCTCCACCGACCAGCCCTGGATCAGGGTGTACCCCACCGTACCGATGATAAGGATGGCACAGAAGAAGAGGGCTGTGCCAATGAAGCGGTTGGAGTACTGGCGCATGAGGCTCTGGCGTTTCGTTGGACTATTCTTGAGGCGGCGGCTCGTTTTGAGGATCGCCTTTCAGCCTTCGTCGGGGGCGGTCCCGAGATTCCCCCCGCTGCCCAGGCGCGCGACTATCCGGGGCGCTCCTTCGACTGCCGCCCCCTCCTCTACCCTTGGGCCCGCCTCGGTCGTAATCGGCCCGGACACTTCTTCCTTTGATCGTCGTGCCGTTCAATCCCTTGATGACGCGATCAGCCGACTCGGTATTCACCTCCACGAGTGAGAAAGTCTCCCGAATCTCGATCTTCCCTACTTGGGATCCTTCCACTCCGGCCTCGCCCGCGATGGCTCCAAGGAGATCACCGGGCCCGATGTCCTCCTTTTCGCCCACGCCCACGAAGAGCCGAACCCAGGTCTGTGGAGGAGGACCTCCGGTCCCTTCTGCTATCGAATCCTGGGATCGGGCATCTTCCTGTCCTCTCTCCGATTCCGGTCGTCTTTGCAGGAGAAGCAGTGCCGCCGCCGCGATTTCACCGGGCGAATATTCCTCGAAGAGCGGTTCGAGGGCGAGGTAGTGTGGCGCCAGATTGTCCTCCCGGAGGACCCGCACCAAAGCATCTCGAAGGCGTTCAAGTTCTCCTGCGACCCTCGTCGGAAGAGGTTCCTGGGCAGGGACGAGACGATAACCCGTCCGGTGTGCCACGTCCTTCAGGTGGGGAAGTTCTCTCGATCGAACCAGGATGAGCCCTGCTTCCCTCCCGCCATGCCGACGGTCCAGGGAATCCGGATCCGCAGGCACGTCCACGCTCATGGCCAGTACGGAATCAGGGTCACTCCACTTGTCCATGACCTTTCTGCCCTCCAACTCCTCTGCCGATAGCCAGACCGGGCAATCTTCATCCCCGGGAGGGCCTGCCATGTATCCGTGAAGGGCGAGGAAATCCCCTATATCTGCGGCCTGGTCTTCCGTTTGTAGGAAGAGGAGTATGTGCCGGGTGTTCGCACCTAATCCTGCGGCTACGGAGACCAGAGCGTCTTCTTCCTTCGATCCCTCGGCCAGGCGATAGAACACTTCGCCTCTGGAAGGTGGAGACTCGGATGAGCCTTTTTGTGCTGCCTTAGGAGGAAGATGGATTGCTCTATGGAAATGGGCCTTTCCAAATTCCTCACCGTCCGGCCCCATGGGCTGGGAAAACAGCACCCTCAGTCCCTCTTTGGGGAGGCTTTCGAAGAGGATGTTCAAGGCCTCCTTCCCTTCGGGTGCCAGAGTGCCGAAGCCGTCGACGACCACGGCTTGGATTCCCTCCAGGGAAGCCCTGGAGGCTCTGACTTCTCGAAGAAGGTCCTCCGGTGTGGCGAAGAGAATGCCGGCCAGCTCTGGCAGGGCCCAGGGGGAACCGAGAGCCGCGATGCGGTGCCCGGTGACCCCGGCCAGGCGGGACAACGATTCCGCAAGCCGGGACGCTCTCTCGGGTGTCGGCGCCAGGACCAGGCCCTCTGGGGCGGCGGCGTCGGCATCGGTGTTTTGAAGGAGCGGGATCCCGTAGGTAATCAATGTTCCAGCGCCAGGACCAGCTTCCGCAAGAAGCGCGTTTCCCCTGAGGAGCACAGGGATTGCCGCCGCCTGAAAGGCTGTGGGCACCTCGATCCCTTCAGCAGCAAGGGCCTCGACCAATTCCGGGGTTACCCCCAGTTCCTCGAAAGATTCCATGAGAATTCCTGGCCTTAGGTGGGCTCTCCCGAGCCGGATCTGACCTCGTCTCCCGGCTCGTAGGGAAGGAGGTTGAGGAATTTTTGAATTTCGTAGTCGAGCCGGGAGGTTCGGAGCCGATCTGTGGAGGCTACGACATCGGTATAGGGTCCGTGGCGATGGACCGAAAGCGTCACAGTCCCCTCTTCACCCGTGAAGCTTCCGCCATGGGAGGACCCCTTGGATTTCTTGAGGCCGATTGAGGCCGGAATCACCTTTTCTGCCTTGGAGAGGACATCCTCCGGGCTTAGAGCTGTCTTTCTCTGATACCCTGCCATGAGTTCCCTACCTGTTTAGGTAAGCTGTTCGCGTAGGCTCGGCTTTCGGCCATCGAGAGGCGATTATTGTCGCCTGAAAGATAACCGCAGGAGCGTATCGTCGGTCGGTCCCTGGCCGGAATCTGGATGGCCTTTAAAACCGGGGCAACCAGGAGGGAATGATCGGCCGGGTTGCGGCCCGAGCCCGAGGCTGACTTGAAGGCAAGGTGAACCTCGCCGATATTGGTGGGCCGACCGGGAGGATCTTTCGCTCTCGGTATGTTGGAATGTGAGTCAGAGGAGTAGGTGGAATCATGGAATTCTCAGAGAATGTCAGTGCCCTTCAGCCATCGGCTACTCTCGCGGTAAGCACTTTGGCGAAGAAACTCGCCGCAGAGGGACGGGACATCATCGACCTCAGCGCAGGTCAACCCGATTTCGACACCCCGGAGTTCATCTCCCAAGGGGGGATCGAAGGGATTCGGGATGGGCATACCCGGTACACCCCGACACCGGGAATGCCCGCTCTCAGGAAGGCCATCGCAGCCACCTATGCTGCCCGGACGGGACAGGAGACGGATCCCGGCTCCATCGTGCTCAGCTCTGGGGCCAAGCACTCCCTCTTCAATGCCATATTCACCCTCTTTGGCCCCGGTGACGAGGTCCTGATCCCGGTTCCTTTCTGGACCTCGTATCCCGAAATGGTGAAGCTGGCTCGGGCCACCCCCATTGCAGTGGCCGGAGCCCCTGACCGGGATTTCCGGATGACCCCCGCCGATCTCCAGGCTGCGGTGACCAGCCGGTCGAAGGGCCTTCTTCTCTGTTCCCCATCCAATCCGTCCGGCGCCGTCTATTCCCTGGAAGAGCTGCAAGCGGTGGCGGAGTGGGCGCGAGATAGGAATATCTGGATCATAGCGGACGAGATTTATCGACTCATCAACTTCAAAGGAGAGGGCCCTGCCCCCAGCCTACTGGACCTCCCCCCTGAATCGGTGGGTCCCTTCGTGGTAGTGGATGGTGCGTCGAAAGCTTTTGCCATGACCGGGTGGCGGATCGGTCATACCTACTCCGAGCCTGTTGTGGCGAAGAAAATGGCCGATCTCCAGAGCCATATGACGTCGAACCCCTCAGCGCCGGCGCAGATGGCGGCCCTGGCTGCATACTCCGATTGGGATCGAGCCATGGGAGAGGTGGACCGGATGGTGGAAGCGTTCCGCCGGCGTCGGGACTTAGCCACCAGCCTCTTCGGAGAACTTCTTCCGGATCTCTCCTACGTGAATCCGGATGGTGCCTTCTATCTCTATTTCAGGATCGATTCCCTGTTCACGGAGAGCATGAAGACCTCCGGCGCTGTCTGTACCCGACTGCTGGAGGAAGCCGAGATCGCACTGGTTCCCGGTGGGGCCTTCGGGGATGACCGGTATGTCCGGATGAGCTACGCGACCTCCGATGAGCTGCTGGAGAAGGGGATTCGAAGGTTGGCCCAGACGGTGAGTGGGTGGTAGGCTCCACGGACCCAGGTCTGGAGGAACCGGCTTAGGCTCCGGCCATGACTCTTCGGGCTGCACCGAGAGCCCCGTTCACATAGCTGCTCCCGAACAGGTTGACGTGGACCAGTAAGTAGTAGATCTGGTAGAGGTCCCGGCGGAAGGCTGTGTACTCCGGTGCCAGCTTCCGAATGCTCCCATAACCCTCTTCGAATCCGGCTGGAAGGCTCCCGAAGAGTTCCATCATGGCCAGATCCACTTCCCCCGCCCCCACGTAGACCGCTGGATCGATGAGGACCGGGCCTCCGTCCGGGCCGCTGTAGTAGTTCCCGGTCCATAGGTCACCGTGCAGGAGAGCCGGCCCGTCCTCTTCAGTGCCGGCCATGATGTCCTCCAAATTCTCCAGGAGTTGATCCAGGAGCTGCCCTCGAGCACCCTGGAAGTGACCGCTGTCTCGGGCCATTCGAAGTTGAGGCTCCAGCCGCTTGTCCCGCCAAAAGGTTGGCCAATCCGCTCCGGGTTCGTTTCCCTGGGGAAGAGACCCTATGAAATTGTTCCGGCGCCAGCCGAAGGGTTCGTCCACACTATGGACGGGATCATGAAATGGTTTGGCGGAGGAAGATTGGGTCGGGTCCGGCTCATGAAGAGCGAAGTTGTGGAGGCGGGCCAATCCTACTCCGAGCCGTTCACCGAACTCCGCCATCGGAGCCCCCTGCGGGACGTACTCCAGGAGAAGCCAATCCGGGTCTTCGCGGATTCCGGAGCCCCCCCAACCAAGGACCTCGGGTATGCGGACCGTTCCAGGAGCGGCCAGAGCCCTGAGTCCGTCTGCCTCGGCGGCAAACATCTCGACGTGAGCCGAGGCGTTCCACTTGAGGAAGTAGGTCCCTCCGCCCTCGGCCTCGAGGCGGGCTGAAGGGTTGATGCACCCCCCGCCGACGGGAGCGGTGTTCCTGATTCTCACCGGTTTTCCCGCGATGTCCTCAAGGGTCGACTCTACCGCTTGCAGGACCGTGGTGGGGGGAGTCACCCTACACCCCTTCCTCGTCCCTGATGTGGTCGAGGAGGGCCGAGCAGGACCGCTCAACCATGGCGAAGACACCGTCGAACCCTGAGGAGTCCCCGTAGTAGGGATCGGGGACCTCCGCGCCCGGTTCACCCTCGGGGTCGAACTCGCGCAGCAGGTAGAGCGTGGCATCGCCACCGACCTTTTCCCGGTATTCTTCGAGGTTCTCCAGATTGTCCCGGTCCATGGCCAGGATATAGTCGAAGCGCTGGAAGTCCTCGGGTTGAACCTGCCGGGCATGCCCGGCGAGGGTCACGCCCTTGGTTGCGGCAATTCGCGTGGCCCTGAAATCAGGCGATTCTCCCACATGCCAACCTCCCGTCCCAGCCGAGTCCACTCGGAATCGGTCGCTGACCCCATCTCCATCCAGAATGTGGCGAAAGACCCCTTCGGCGAGGGGCGACCGGCAGATATTCCCGAGGCAAACGAATAGGACGGAGGTCTCCTTGGCCATTGCGAACCTTCTCTGTCTTGGTTTGTAGGGTTCTCCCTCGACCACTCCGAGGGGGAATCAAGGAAATTATACCTCTCCATCGTCATGGGTCCACTGCTGGGGCTACCGCTGGGGCTACCGCTGGGTCCACCGCTGGGTCCACCACCGAGTCCACCACCGAGTCCACCACCGAGTCCACCACGCGGATTTTCCCCAAAATTGATAGATTAAAAGGCTATAGGGCTCTCGGTTCCTCCCAGAGCCCGCTTCCAAATGGAGGTATCCGTTGTCGAAGGTAGAATTGTTCCGGGAATTGTCCCTGTCCGAAGCCCGTCTGGCGGCCATAGAAGCGCTGGGGTGGGTTGAGCCCACTCCCATCCAGTGGAAGGCCATTCCCGCTGCTCTGGAGGGTAAGGACGTGGTGGGCATTGCCCAAACCGGGACCGGGAAGACAGGAGCGTTCATAGTTCCCTGCCTGGAGAGGATCAAGGCCGGTGGGGGTCTCCAGGTCCTGGTCCTCTGTCCGACCAGGGAGTTGGCCCAACAGGTGGCCGAGGATACGGAAGCCCTGGCGAAGGGCACCTCCCTGCGGGCTACCTCCATCGTTGGGGGGGTGGCCTACGGACCCCAGGAAAACGCCCTGAGCCAGGGAGTAGAGATCATCGTCGCCACTCCGGGGCGCTTTATCGACCATATGGGAAAACGACGGGTGGACCTTTCCGGTCTTCAAATGCTCATCCTGGACGAAGCCGACCGGATGTTGGACATGGGGTTTCGACCGCAGATCGAGGATGTCCGCCGTGGAATCCGGGGAAAACCTCAGGTCATGCTATTCTCCGCGACCATGCCCAACGGCGTACACGCCCTGGCTCTCCAGCTCACCAAAGACGCAATCTGGTTGGAGGCGGCGCCTTCGGGGACCAAGGCCGAGGGAATCACGGAGGTGGTGTACTCGGTGAAGCCCGAGAAGAAGCCTGATCTCCTCCTGATGCTTCTTCAGGAATCGCACTGGAGTCAGGTGTTGGTTTTTTGCCGTACGAAGGTGGGGGCCGATACCCTCAAGGCCCGACTCGAGCAGGCCGGCATTCGGGCCGATGCTATGCACTCAGACCGACAGATGCGGCACCGAACCCAGGCTCTTGAGCGGTTTGCGGATGGGAAGACCCGGGTCCTGGTGGCCACGGATATCGCTCAGCGCGGGTTGGATGTCGAAGGGATATCCCACGTGGTGAACTACGACGTGCCCCTGGACCCGGAGGACTACGTGCACCGCATCGGGCGCACCGGCAGGGCCGGGGCGACGGGCACCGCTGTCACCTTCGTCACCGCAGCCGATCTTGGGGCTTTCAAATCGTTGGAGTACCACCTGGGCCGACCCCTGGACCGAATCCACCTCCCGGAATTCGACTATGCTGGGGTCCCCATTATCGAGGACAGAGCGGCGGCAAGGCGAGGCGCTCGATCCAGGGCGCCATTGGGAATGGGGTCGAAGCTGGAGGAGAAACTGAGTGCCGAAGAGTTGGAGCGGATTCTGAAGCTCGGGCAGGGCTCCTGACCTCTATGGTGAAGCTGGCAGATGTCCACGCGGCCCGGGGGAGGATCGGGAGTGGAATCGTCCAGACGCCCTGCAAACCCACTCTCGCATTTCAGGACGAGATTCCCTGCCTCCTGCACTGGAAGTTCGAGAACCTCCAACGAACAGGGTCCTTCAAGGCTCGGGGGGCTTTGAACAAGCTCCTCCAGCTTTCAGAGCCGGAGAAGGACCGGGGCGTGGTTACAGCCAGCGCCGGAAACCATGCTCAAGCCGTCGCCTTTCATGCCTCCCGCTTGGGTATTCGAGCCACGGTGGTCATGCCCGAGTTCACTCCTCTCATCAAAGTGGCCAACACGGCGGCGTTTGGAGCCCGTGTCATACAACAGGGAGCCACCCTCTCGGATGGCTTTGTCGAGGTCCGGCGCCTCATGGACGAGGAAGGACTAACCCTGGTCCATCCTTTTGACGACGATGAGGTCATCGCCGGCCAGGGAACCATCGGCCTGGAGCTACTGGAACAGGTTCCGGAACTGGATACGGTCGTGGTACCAATTGGCGGTGGAGGGATCATCTCCGGCATCTCCGTAGCCCTGAAGACGCTCAAGCCCTCTGTACGGATGGTTGGGGTGGAAGCCGCGGCCGCTGCATCGGCAAAGGCGTCCACTGAGGCGGGGCAAATTGTCTCTATCGAGAGTGCGGAGACTCTTGCTGATGGAATCGCCGTGAAGCGGGTGGGTGACCGGACGTTCCCTCTGATCCAGGAGTACGTGGACGACATCGTGACCGTGACCGAGGAGGAGATCGCCACGGCCATTCTTCATCTCCTGGAGCGGGAGAAGACGGTGGTTGAGGGGGCCGGAGCGGTTCCTTTGGCGGCTCTCCTTGCCGGAGCCATCGAGGTCAGGTCCGACGAGGAGGTGGTTGGAATCCTGTGTGGGGGAAACATCGACGTGAACATGATATCTCGGATCATAGAGAGAGGTCTGGTGGGGGACGGTCGCATGACCCATCTGACCGTGAGGGTTCGGGATCGACCCGGCTCATTGTCTTTCCTCACTGACCTCGTCGCTGGAATGGGAGCCAACGTTCTGGACATCCATCATCGCAGGGGGTTCGCCGACATCTCAGTGGGAGATGTCGAGATCGTCCTTCAGGTGGAGACCCGGGGCCAGGAGCATGTCCGGGAGATCATCCAGGCGATGGAAGACCGTGGGGTAGAGGTGGAGATCGATGTTTAGCTCCCGGTTGATCTGATCCAGGGCTTTTCCCGGGGAACGATTCTTGCCTTCAGCCGGGGTAAACCTGTCGACTAGGAGAAAACCGATGGACACTGCTCAACCCGGAATCCTGCTTCCCGTGCCCGAGTGCTGCCGGTACCTCACCTTCGGCCTGGCACCCGGAGCCGACCCCGGTGAGGGGTTACGGCGACTTCAGGATCATGACCTGGGTGAAGGGATTGTAGTTGGGTTGGGTCAGTCTCTGGTGTCGGCTATGGGTGGATCGGTGGATGGATTGCGGCCGTTTCCCACCCTGGTGGGTCCGGGTGTGGACATTCCGGCCACGCCGGCGGCTCTCTGGATTTGGCTCCGAGGTGAGGATCGAGGCAAGCTGGTCCACGTGTCCAACGAACTCAAGCGACTCCTGGGACCGGCTTTCCGGCTGGACGAAGTTCTGGATGGCTTTAAGCATGACGAATCGCCGGAGGGTCGTGGCCGAGACCTCACGGGGTATGAGGACGGCACGGAAAACCCAGAGGAAGAGGAAGCCCTCGATGCGGGGATCGTGATGGATACCGGCTCCTCACTGGACGGCTCATCTTTTGTCGCCACCCAGCGTTGGGTACATGAGCTCTCGGCGTTCGGATCCATGGCTGCGGGTGAGCGGGACAATGTGATCGGGCGGCGAGTGAGCGATAACGAGGAGTTGGAGGACGCCCCTGAGTCGGCCCATGTCAAACGCACGGCCCAGGAGGACTTCGAGCCGGAGGCCTTTGTGGTACGCCGGTCGATGCCGTGGGCCGAGGGCGGCGAGGAAGGTTTGGAGTTCGTGGCGTTCGGACGTTCACTGGACGCGTTCGAGGCTCAGCTCATTCGGATGTCCGGGATCGAAGATGGGATCGTGGACGCCCTCTTCCGATTTTCGCGTCCTGTGACCGGCGGGTATTTCTGGTGCCCCCCCACGGAGGGTGGGAAACTCAACCTGACCGCTATCGGGCTATAGACGGAGCGCAGAGGGCGGAGTCGATTCCTAATCCCACCCCCAGACCGAAAGCGCGGTCTCGGGGCGGCCTCCTTCAGAGTATGCTGAACTCCTTTGCCGTCCGAACCGTGGCGTAGTGGATCTCCACAGAATCCTCGATGGGAGAAGCATAGCCTCCTCCCATTACCACAACCACGGGAATTCCGCGGTTCCGACAAACTTCGAACACCATTCGGTCCCGGGTTTCCAGCCCTTCTTTTGTGACGTCGAGCCTACCGAGTCTGTCTCCTTCGAAGGGGTCGGCGCCGGCAAGGAAGAACGCGAGATCGAACTCCCTGCCGACAAGGGATTCCCGAAGACCTTGCTTTACGGCTTCCAGGAAGACTCTGTCGTCGGCCCGGTCGGATAATTCGATATCCAGGTCCCCGGGCTCCTTCCTGAATGGAAAGTTGTCGGCCCCCTGGATGGAGAGGGTAAAGACACTGGGGTCTCCTCGGAAAATAGCTGCCGTTCCGTTTCCCTGGTGAACGTCGAGATCCAGGATGACGATCTGTCGAGCCCTTTTTTCCATCTGCATCACGCGGGTCGCCACGGCAACATCGTTGAATACGCAGTACCCCTCACCCCGGTCGGAAAATGCGTGATGCGTTCCTCCCGAGAGGTTCACGGCAATCCCCTCCTTCAGGGCGGCTCGGCTGGCTTCCAACGTTCCCCCCACCGATCTCCGGGAGCGTTCCACCAGTTCGATGGACCAGGGGAATCCGATCTTCCTGATCTCCTTGGGTGACAGGCTTCCTGTGATGACCCTGTTCAGGTATTGGGGGGTGTGGACTGTCAGGAGTTCCTGATCTGTAGCCTCCCGAGGGATCTTGAGGTTGCAGGTGCTTCCCAATGCGGAGGCCTCCACCCGGCGTCTGAGGAGGCCGTATTTCTCCATGGGAAATCGGTGACCGAGCGGGAGGGAAATGTCGAAGCCGTCGCTGTGGAATATCTGCATGAATCTCGGGACGGATCGTCACAAGAAGTCGGTTGTAAGGGAGGCCGAAGCCGTCTCCGAAGCCTAATCGGAGCCATGGGATTTGGGGAGGGGGATCCCTGGTGTGCCTGTAGTGTTCCATCGTGGGACGAAAAAGCCTTGAACTCCACCCAATCCTGATGGGGAATGCGAAACCTCCAACCAACCCTCAACCTCTGCCGGCTCCCTCTGCATTCATGGTGAGAGGATCGACGGTCCTTCCCCTGGCCCCCTCCTTCGTGGTGCGCGCCTTCCTGACGGCTTCTGTGATCGTGCTGGCCGGGTTCGCGGGAACCTCGTCCTTCCTTTCAGCCCAGGGGATTCCCCGGGGGCCCGTCGAGGGATCCATCCAGGGGAGGGTGTGGGATGAAGACGGTGCTCCTATCCCTCTGGTGCTGATCAGGTTGTTCTCCCCCGGGTCCGAAACCGTGCTCCGGGGTGCCGAGACGGATGACCTCGGCCACTACCATCTGGAGCTTCTCGACCCGGGAGCCTACGTCCTCGAGGTGAGTCGCCTCGGTTTCGGAACCCAAACCCGCGATGTGGAGGTGACCGAAGGCCAAAGGCTGACAGCCGATTTCACGTTGGCTACGGTTGCTGTGGTGATGGAGGGAATCTCCGTCGAAGCGGAACGGAGCCGGGAGCGGATCCGGTTCGAGGAGAGCGCAGGGGAAACAGTGAGGGAATTGTCTGGGGGAGAGGTCAAGGCCATCCCTGGATTGGTGGAGGCGGATCCCCTTCGTGCCATTGAGGTGCTGCCTGGTGTCATTACCACCTCCGACTTCTCGTCGGCTTTCAACGTTCGTGGTGGCTCGGCAGACCAGAACCTCATTCTCCTTGATGGAATTCCGATCTTCAACCCGACCCATCTAGGCGGTTTCTTCTCCGTTTTCAACGGGGACATGATCGAGCGGATGGAGCTTCTATCGGGTGGGTTCCCGGCTCGGTACGGGGGTCGGGTGTCCAGTGTCCTCAGTGTCCACACTGACCCTGGAGATGGAGAGTTCCATGGTGACGCCGGGATCTCTGCGTTGGCCACGCGCCTGGCATTGGGTGGAGGGCTCCCCGCGACATGGACGGAAAAGGCGGGGTTTCGAAACGCTCGCTGGAGGGTGTCTGGAAGGCGCTCTTACTTCGATGTGGTCCTCGCTCCGTTCCTGGATTTTCCTTATCACCTGAGCGACCTCCAGGGGGTGCTGGAGGGGTGGACGGAGGGGGGGAACCGAATCTCCATCACCGCATACACGGGCCGGGACGTGCTGGATCTCACTCGTCTGGATGAGGAGGAATTCCCCCTTCGGGTCGACTGGGACTGGGGAAACGACCTCGTGGGTGTGCGGTGGACCCACCCCAGGGAGGATGGAGGCTGGGTGGAGCTCCGCACGGGCTTCTCTCGTTTCAACTCCGGACTTTCCTTCCCCGACTTCGAGGATACGGAGATCCGAACCGCCATCTCCCAAGTCACTGTCGAGGGAGACCTGGAGTTCCGACCGGCTTCTTCCCTTACCGTGGGGAGTGGGGCAGGGATCGGACGCCGGTCCTACGACAACCTGTTCTCAACTGGAGGAACGGTGTTCGGGGCAGGTGAAGGGGCGGGCTTGGAGGCATTCGCCTACCTCCAAGGTCTGTGGAGGCCCAACCTGAATTGGGTTTTGGAGGTTGGGCTCAGGGGTGATGGGTGGATCCCGGAGGGTGGGGGAGACATTTTTGTGTTCTCTCCTCGGGTCGCGGCCAAGCGGTTCTTCGCTCGCTCCCAGTGGGCTGTGAAGGGATCGGCCGGACGCTATACCCAGTTCCTCCACTCCATCAGGGACGAGGAACTCCCGGTGGGTTTGGATGTCTGGGTCCTGGCCGGGAAGGATGCTCCTCATGTGCTCTCCGACCAGGTTCAGCTCGGGCTGGAGGGGTATCCTCGGGAAGGGTGGTTTGTCTCCCTAGAAGGGTACTACCGGGATTTCGATGGCGTGGCGACCACGAATTATGCCGAGAATCCCAACGATCCCTTCGACGATCTCCTTGCAGGGACGGGGTGGGCCTATGGTGGTGACCTCCTACTCCGTCGGATCCTGGGTGCCACCAAGGGATGGCTCGCTCTGTCTCTCCTTCGGACCACCCGGACCTTCCCGGACTTCGTTTCCGGGCTGGACCCTCCTCCTGATATCACCTACCCACCTATTTTCGACAGGCGCGTTGATGTGGACCTGGTGCTTCAGAGAAATCTCGGGAGTGGTCTGGAGGCCGGTCTCCGTTTCAATTTTGGCTCGGGTCTTCCCTACACCCGTCCTACGGGGAGTTACGTCTACCTGGCGCCACGGATTCTCCCGGGCTCGGGGTTGCAGGGAGAAATCGCAGGTGTCGGGGGAGAAGAGAATGATTTCTTAGGGGTCGTTCTCAGTGATCGAAATGGAGTCAGGTACCCACATCGACACCGCCTGGATGTGAGCTTCCGCTGGGCTGTCGAA
Organism: uncultured Gemmatimonadaceae bacterium; assembly: GCA_964407425.1. GTDB lineage: Bacteria > Gemmatimonadota > Gemmatimonadetes > Longimicrobiales > Gaopeijiaceae > JABDNZ01. The sequence continues at coordinate 16,070 of CAYOVN010000026.1, read as the reverse complement.
AAGTCCTGGGGGCGGTTGACACCTTACTTGAGCATTCTGAATGTCTACAATCAAAAGAACGTCCTTTTCTACTTTTACGAGTTCGACCAAGACCCTCCAGTGCGAACCGGGATCTCCATGTTTCCCATCCTGCCCACTTTGGGCGTAGAGGTGAACTTCTGATGCCAAGAGGCATCGTACTTTTAGCGTGTGGATTGGCCCTTGTCGGCTGCGAGTTGACTGAGGTGTCCCTGACGGCACCGGAGAATACCCTGGTGGCGGAGGTCTACGTCATGGTCGGGGACGGAGAGGATCGAATCTTCGCATATCTCCACGAGACATTGGGATCAGAAGGATCCGGGAATCTATTCGACGCGACGGTGGAGGTGATTGCGGATACCCTGGGAATTCCCCTCCAGGTGGTGGGAATGGAGGCCTGTCTCGCCGAAGAAATAGCGGGGACCCTGGAAGGGTTGTGTTTGGCCACTCTTCCTTCCGATGAAATTGAGGAGTTTCTAGGACCCGGTTCTTCGCTGAGTGTGGAGATCCTTATGGACGACGGCCGAGAGCTTCGTGGCACCACAGTGATTCCAGGCGACATAAGCTGGGTTTTACCCACCGCTCGGGCGTGCGCCCTGGCTCCAGGCCACACCATGGAGCTGGTCTGGACTCGATCGCCGGGGGCGTGGGCCTATTTCGCAGAAACCCTGATCTGGGATCTCAGGCGGACCTTGGAGCCACTGGGATACCAGTTGGAGTCGGACTCGGTAGCTCTCACCGGAGTGGCCGTTTCCGATGCCGACACCGTAATCGTCTTTCCCAGCGAGTTCGGGGTTTTCGATCGGTTCAGCCTCGACTCGAATCTCGCGCTTCTCCTGCAAGATGGGATCCCGCAACAATCCAAGGCGATCGTCATCGTGGCGGCCGCGGATAGGAATTACGTGAACTGGGTCCGTGGTGGAAACTTCAATCCCTCCGGAACGGTTCGCGTGCCTTCCCTCAGAGGTGACGGAATCGGGGTTTTCGGTTCGATCGTACGTCGCTCCGTGTTTGTGGAGGGGCTCGATCCAAGGGATTTCCCACCTGGTTTCCTCAATAGTTGCATTCCGGACTTATAGCTGCTCACAACAAGCCCATTCGGTTGGGTCTCCATGGCAGGTCCCAATCCTGCTCCCGGCCCTGAGGCGCCTCCCCGCCCATCAGGCGGGAGGTAGCCGGCCATAGGGTCCCTGCCTACTTTAATCACATGAGCGTACGAGCAGCAGTCATGGTGGCTCCCCATGCTCCAGTGGAGATGTGGGAGCTGGACGACCCGGTTCTCGAGCCGGGATCCGTCCTCTTGGAGACAGTGGCCAGCGAGGTTTGCGGCACCGACGTCCACCTGCTTCACGGGCAGCTGTCCGGCGTCCCCTACCCCATCATCCCGGGTCACGTGAGTGTTGGCCGGATTCTGGAAGCTCCGGGAGTGGATTCGGATGCTCTTGGGAATCCGCTGACGCCCGGAGACGTTGTGACCTTCTACGATGTCCACGAGACCTGCTGGTCGTGCTACCATTGTCTCGTGGCCCGGCAGCCTAATCGCTGCCCGAGCAGGAAGGTCTACGGGATCACATATTCGGCCGAAGATGGACTTCTGGGTGGATGGGCGGAGAAGATCTATCTGAAACCCGGTGTGAAAGTGTTCCGGATTCCCGATGGGGTGACGGCGGATCAGGTCATTGGTGGGGGATGCGGGCTCTTCACGGGTTTCGCTGCGGTGGATCGAGGTCAGGTACAGTTGGGAGATACCGTCCTCGTTCAGGGAGCCGGGCCTGTGGGCCTTTCAGCGGCCGCCTTCGCTGGATTGGGCGGTGCATCGAGGGTGTTCATGATCGGTGCTCCCGAGAGTCGATTGTCACTGGGCCGGAGCTTCGGGGTTGACGAGACCTTCGAGTTGAACGGCACCACCCCGGAGGAGCGGAAGGATCGGATTCTCTCGTTGACAACGGGCCGGGGAGTGGACGTTGTCATCGAGGCGGCGGGGCATCCCAGTGCCATTCCCGAAGGTTTTGACCTCATGAGGGACGGTGGAAAATACGTCATTGTGGGGCATTATTCAGACACGGGTTCGGCCGCAGTGAACCCCCACCTGGATATCAACAGGAAGCACGCAGAGGTCTTGGGGCAGTGGGGCACAGGATTTCATCACCTGACCCGAGCCCTGACCCTCTTGGCCCGGCATTCCGACACCCTTCCTCTGCAGAACATCGTTGGAAAGAGGTATTCCCTGGAAGAAGCCAATGAGGCTTTGGCCGATGTCGAGGCCCTGAATGTGACGAAGGCGTTGATTACGCCGTAGGGCAGGGATGTTCAACCGGCTGGTGCTTCAGCCCACCACCAGCTGCAACCGCGACACCAAGGATGACCCCCTCGCTCATCCTTCTGCCTCCGCCGCCTCCCCCGGGTCGGTCGGGACCACGTAAACTCTCCTGGCTATGGCCAGAGGAACCTCCAGCACCTCGGAATCCGCCCCCTTGACCTTCAATCGTAGAAGGGGTGGAGTCAGTGTCCGCTCGACGACTCGAACTCGGGTGCCCGGGAGGAGCCCCGCCGCCTCCACCGCCAGCAGGCGGGCGCTGTCGTCGTCTCTGACGGCCCGAACATGAGCTTCTTCTCCAGGGACCAGCTCGGAAAGGGCGTAGGAATCGGTTGCTTCGATTTCCCCGGAAGGTGTGGGAATGGGAGCTCCGTGCGGATCGTGACTGGGGTTTTGAAGCGCGCCGGCCATCCGCTCGATGAGCCTATCGGATGCGGCGTGCTCCAAGCGCTCAGCCTCCTGGTGGACGTCTTCCCACGGATACCCCAGTTGTTCGGCCAGATACGTTTCCAAAATTCGGTGCCGCCGGAGGATCCTGAGGGCTTCCCTTGTCCCCTTCTCGGTGAGTTCAACCCCTCTGTACGGCGCGTGCTTCAGGTATCCGGACTCGGCGAGGCGCTTGACCATCCCTGTTACCGAGGCAGGTTGCACATCCAACGCCTCGGCAATGGAGGACGTGGAGGCGACCTCACCGTGTTCTCCCAGGGAGTAGATGGCTTTGAGATAATCCTCAACGGAGCGGGAGAGACCGGAGGCCTCGTTTTCCATTCTCTGGGTCTCCTTCACAATTGGGTTGGCTGAAAAACCTCCGGCCCACCCTCCTTGTGGGGTGGCCGCCTGCCAGCGGTGCACCCTGATCAACGGTCAGGGGTAAGATGATCTGCGCCCGTCTCCAGAGCAAAAGGAAATCCCTCGGCCGGGGTCGGGGGGGGCGTTCCCACGGAGTCCCTGGGAGTTTAGGTTGGGGCGGTTCGCCGCCCATTAGTTCTACGGATGTCGATAGGAATGATATACCAGGAACTCACCGACGGAATCCTCGTTCGGGTTCAACCCGACTTCTCCCTGGCTGACTCCTCTCCAGGGGTGGGGCGATTTGTGTTTACCTACCACGTGGAGCTGGAAAACCAAGGAAAGGAAGATGCCCAACTCCTCTTCCGGCATTGGAGGATCCACGATTCGTTAGGGGAGGACTCGGAGGTCAACGGGGAAGGGGTCGTGGGTCAACAACCTGTCCTGAGTCCTGGCGATGGTCACGAATATCGCAGCTACTGTGTGCTGAAATCCCCGGTGGGGTACATGGAGGGGCACTACATCTTCGAGCGCCCTGACGGATCACGGTTCAAGGCTCGAGTGCCCCGCTTTTCCCTCGCAGCCTTTCTTCCCGGCCCCGATGAAGTCGAGCTGCACTGAAAACGAATACCAGACCCAGAATACTGGCGACCCCTCCTAATCCGGCCTGAAGAAGCCGGAGTAAACGGAGGGGTTTCTCATACCCATGCCCGGTCAATACCAGGATTGTACCGGGATCCTCGAGCATAGAAGCGTAGGAGAGGGCTTCGGTCCCCTCGGCCAATATCCCCGTGGCGGGAAGGGATGGGGGAGGGGGAGGGAGTTTCGCCAATTCTTGTATCAGGAGTTGGTCGCCCAGCGTGGACTCCAGCGGAAGGCCCTCAGAAAAGCGGGAGACGTCGAATCCGGTTGCCTCTCCCATTTCTTCCACCCCCGATCCGCTTCCGGCATCCCGGAGAAGGCCAAGGGCTCTGACCATCTCCGTTTGGCCGAAGTCCCTGCCCTGACGTCCCGAGTCCTGAAACGAGAGGGCCAAGGCGATCCAAAGGGATCCCAGCGGCAGAATGTAGAGGGCGAAAAGGGATCCGGGGCGTAGATCACCGCCATGTCCTCGCCCTCCGATTCCTGACAGAAGAACCGCCAGTCCCATGCCGCACCCGGCGAGCAGTATCAGGGATCCTACGAAGGCAAAGGGGGAGGAGAGGCCAGCGTTGGCTGGTGCCACGAGGAGGTGGACCGGCGTGGAATTGGGGTAGTCTGGATCGAGGGGTAGAAGAACCGCCGGCCCTAGGGATGTAGCCAGGATGGTGCGTCGGCTCCCTGTGGTCACGGATTCCAGCGTGGTGAGAGTCGGAGGGCCAAATTCCTCCGGACCACCTATGCCTGCTACCCGACCCCCTCTGAAATAGAGGGCGGCGCCGAAGCCCGAGCGCCCTCGGAGGCTTGAAATTGAAGAGGCCGGGAACGGGGCGGTCATGGCTCGGAGACGAGCAGGCTCGCCGGCTTCACCTGGGTTTCCCCCCTTCCTTCCCTCGGCCAGAGCTACAGAAAGTACCAGATCTCCCGACAGGGTACCCAGGGCAGCCACGGTGTCCCCCGCCAGGGCGGCCTGGACCACCGGGGATGAAGGATCTGGATTATCCAGAAGCTCTGCTTCAAATGCCAACTGGGACGCCAGTTCGCTAATCTCACCCTGGAGCGAAACAGCGGTCAGGTTTCCCAATCGGGTTGCCGACTCCAAACTTCTCGACACGGCTCCCCTCTTTTGGAGGAGTAGCCCGGAGGAGAATACGATCCCGACCGGAACGAAGATGAAGAACAGGTACCTGAGAAGAATCGGTTTCATGGCTCTGGTGACGTCGCGACAGGAAGAGAGACGAGCGTTCCTGGAGGAGATTTTCGTTGGAAAACCGCCGCCGAACCGCTAAGATTATATGTTTTTGTTCCGCGGTCCACCCAGGGTAAGGGGGTTCAGTGAACGATTCAGTGGCTGTGGATGCCAAACGGATCTTGCTCCGGTACGGAGCCCCAATCGGAATCCTGGACAAGGTTTCGGAGGAGGATCGGATCCGGTTTGCTCGTTTGATTGCCCGGACCTTACTTCCTGAAAGAGAAGCACGACTGCGGGAACTCCTTGAAGAAGGGGGTTACGGCGAAGACGAGTGATGGTGCCTTCGACACCGGTCATCCAGGGGTCCGACGCGAGTCGGACCCTTTTTCTCTCTCATCTTCATTGCCCTGCTCCGGGCCGATCATTTTTCCAGGCGCCCCCACCCGTCGCTGACGCTTCAACGCTGACGCTTCGCCGCTGACGCTTCAACGCTGACGCTTCGCCGCTGACGCTTCA
>CAYOVN010000026.1:0-10499 GCA_964407425.1 uncultured Gemmatimonadaceae bacterium | reverse complement strand
CGCTGACGCTTCGCCGCTGACGCTTCAACGCTGACGCTTCGCCGCTGACGCTTCAACGCTGACGCTTCGCCGCTGACGCTTCAGATCTCGCCGTTGGCCCTTCATTGGATGCAGATTCAAGCATCCTGACCCCCCTATGAATTGAGCTTTGCATGCATCGATCTCTTGCGAAACCCAAGGCCCACCTTCCCCTACTGGTGGCTCTGCTGGCTCTGGCCTTCGACCCGTGTGTGGCGAACACCCAGGAGCCTCCTCCTCTTCGCCAGGAATACGACGTCGTAATCCGAAACGGGAGGGTCTTCGACGGAATGGGAAATCCCTGGCGGTTGGTGGACCTGGCCTTTCAGGGCGACAGGATTGTGGCGGTAGGCGAACTCTCCGGGGCAGTGGGTCGGACAGATATTGATGCCGACGGTCTCTTTGTGGCTCCGGGCTTCATCGATACTCACACCCATGCGGGAAGTGGGCTGGTTACCCCCGAGCTCAGCCACGCGCAGCCACTCCTGGCCCAGGGACTCACCATGGTCCTTGTGAACCCAGATGGCCGAAGCCCGCTGGATTTGGCGGCACAACGGGAGGCCCTCCTTCGGGACGGCCTAGGGGTGAATGTAGGTCAGATGGTGGGCCACGGATCGTTACGCCAGGAGGTCATCGGGATGGAGGACCGCCTGGCGACCCCCGAGGAGCTGGAGGAGATGAAGAGTTTGCTCCGGACCGGCCTGGAAGAGGGGGCCTGGGGGTTCTCCGCGGGTCCGTTCTATGCCCCGGGGAGCTACTCCGATACGAACGAACACGTGGAGCTGGGGAAGGTGGCAGCCGATTTTGATGTTCCGTATCAGAGCCATATAAGGGACGAATCCGACTACACGGTGGGGGTGATCGCTGCGGTGGAGGAGGTCATCACGGTGGCCCGGGAGGCGGGGATTCCAGGGGTCTTCACCCACGCCAAGGTCTTGGGGCCCAACGTTTGGGGCTTTTCCCAGGCCATCGTCCACCGCATTGAAAAGGCACGGGCCGAGGGGGTGGAGTTGTGGGCGGATCAGTATCCTTATCCGGCGTCCGCCACCGGGCTGTCGGCGGCCCTCCTACCCCGCTGGTCTCAGGTGGGTGGCAACGATTCCCTGCAAGCGCGGTTCGACGATCCTGCCACTCTGGCTCTGATACGGACCGAAATGGTTGAGAACCTTGCTCGTCGAGGTGGCCCGGAGCGAATCCAGTTTCGCAGCCACCGGCCGGACCCGGCCATTGAGGGTCGGCTCTTGAGCGAGGTGGCAGAGGAGCGTGGTGTGGATCCCATCGACCTCTCTATCGACCTCCTTCGGGAGGGATCTCCTGGCATTGTTTCTTTCAACATGCACGATGAGGACATCGCAACGTTCATGACCCAGCCCTGGACCATGACCGCCTCTGACGGGAGCTTGGAGCAGTGGATGGTGGGGGTTCCCCACCCCCGAGCGTACGGGGCGTTTCCCCGGAAGCTCCGACACTATGCTCTGGACGAGGGCATCGTAGATCTCTCATTCGCCATCCGTAGCATGACTTCCCTTCCGGCCCAGGTATACCGGATTCCGGATCGGGGTGTGATCAAGGAGGGGATGGCGGCGGATGTGGTGGTTTTCGACGGCGAGGCCCTTCGGGACCGCGCAACTTTCACCGAGCCCCACCAGCTCTCGGAAGGCATGGTTCACGTGTTCGTGAATGGCGAGGCCACCATCAGAAACGGCGAGTTCACGGGAGCACTTCCAGGCAGGGTCCTGTTGAAAGGGCGGCGATGAGGTCCATCCGCGGGTTCATGGAGGAGCACTTCCTCCATTTCAATGCTCGGGAAACTCTGGAAGCTGCGAGGGCCTATCAAGCCCACGTCGAGGCTGGTGGGAAGATTTTGGTGTCCCTGGCCGGAGCCATGTCCACAGGAGAGTTGGGAATCTCCCTGGCGCCTATGATCCGAGCCGGGAAGGTCCACGCCATATCCTGCACGGGGGCGAATCTGGAGGAGGACGTATTCAATCTCCTGGCCAACGAGGAGTACGAAAGACTCCCCCATTGGCGTGCTCTTTCTGAAGAGGACGAGAAAGACCTTTTTGAGAGGGGAATGAACCGGGTGACGGACACGTGCATCCCGGAGGATGTCGTGCGGCGGGTGGAGGAGCGGCTTCTGGTTCTCTGGGAGTCCGCTTCTTCCAGAGGCGAACGGAAGTTTCCCTTCGAGTTCATCTATGAACTTCTGGATGATCCGGACCTGACTCGGGAATTCCAGATCGATCCCGCGAACTCATGGATCCTGGCTGCAAAAGATGCGGGTATTCCGGTTTATGCTCCGGGGTGGGAGGACTCTACCCTCGGGAACATCTTCAGCGCCAACGTGAAGATGGGGCGCCTACCTCACCACCAATGCGTCAAGTCAGGCACGGAGCAGTTCCACCACCTGATAGACTGGTACCAGGACAACCATGGGGTGGCTGAGGGATTGCCGGCGGTGGGCTTCTTCCAGATCGGTGGTGGGATTGCCGGGGATTTCGCGATTTGCGTGGTTCCGTCCATCATTCAGGACCTGAAGAAGGAAACCCCCTTCTGGGGCTACTTCTGCCAGATCACCGATGCAGACGTGTCGTACGGCGGATACTCGGGGGCCGTGCCCAATGAGAAGATCACCTGGGGGAAGCTGGACGTGGCTACACCGAGGTTCCTCATCAAGTCCGATGCATCCATAGTTGCGCCGCTGATCTTTGCATACCTGCTCGACCTCTGAGCGGCCCTACTCCACCCTCAAAAAGTCCGGCATCTCCAACCCCTCTACCAACTCGTCGATTCGATCTCTGAGTTCTTCCATCTGGTGGGCGCTGAGCCGTTGTCCAGTCGCGGATATTCCGTAGAGTACCGCCAGCCCGGGAACCCCGACCACCAACCCCCAAAAACCCCAGGGGGCCATTTCCGATTGCAATTGAACAAACCCGAGAATGAGGCCGATGATGGCCAGAAACCCGACCACTGTGTAAAGAAACATGAAGAGGGTCCAGATCTCGGGATGTGGCCCATACCGACCCCTCAACAGTGATCCTGCCGGGCGCCGTTCCACCTGCATGGCCAGATACGGTGACCACAACTTCCGCTTCGCTTCATCCACGAAGAAGTCTGCGCATCGCCCCTTCGATCGGGAGCACTCCACATAGTCCTTTCCCTTGAGGCGTTCTCTGAGGGTTTCCATTACATCGTCGGCCCCGAGTGCAAGCGGAATTGTGAACGTGGGGCGAATCCGTGGTCGATCCATCCTGAAAGAACTCCTCATATTCACCGGCCAGTTGGGCTCAGGAAACGAGCTTCCCGATGGCCGGAGGCCTAGATTGGAAACAGTAGGATGTGGGCAGGGAACCACCCACTTTAACAGAGGAACCGTTAACTTTAAAGGCTTTTGTAACTTTTCTATCTCGTCCCGGTTGGACGATGCGAGGCAGTTCTATGCAGATCCGAAACGTGGCCGTGATTGCCCATGTGGACCACGGCAAGACCACTCTCGTGGACCAAATGCTACGGCAGTCCGGAGTATTCGGTGCCCACGAGCAGGTGACGGATCGGGTTATGGATTCCAACCCCCTGGAACGGGAGAGGGGCATAACCATCCTCTCGAAGAACACAGCCGTTCATTGGGGGGATGTGAAGATCAACATCGTCGATACACCAGGACATGCCGACTTCGGCGGGGAGGTGGAAAGGATCCTCCGGATGGTCGAGGGCGTGCTAATTCTGGTGGACGCAGCCGAGGGGCCCATGCCCCAGACGCGGTTCGTCACCAGAAAAGCCCTGGAGCTTGGACTTCTTCCCATCGTGGTCATCAACAAGGTGGATCGCCCGGACGCCCGGCTTGGGGAGGTTCACGACGAGGTGCTCGAGCTCCTCATGGAGCTGGATGCGAGTGACGCTCAATTGGATGCCCCATTCATATACGCTTCCGGAAGATTTGGATGGGCAACGACTGAGTTGGAGTTGGCCACGGGTGCTTCTGGCGGGTCACGCCCTACCAGCGCCGGTGACCTGAGCACGCTATTCCAAGCCATATTGGAGCACATCGACCCTCCCCCAATTGACCGAGAGGGCCCCTTCCAGATGCTGGTCTCCACCCTGGACTTCTCTCCCTATGTGGGCCGTATCGCCATTGGGCGAATCGAGCGGGGTGGGGTGAAGGTGGGGGATAGGGTGGCGCTCCTCCCCATCGGTTCGCCTGGATTTGTGGATGATGTTGGTGAGGCTCGGGATGGCCGGGTCATGAAGCTCTATGAGTTTACGGGCTTGGAGCGGCTCGAGTTGGAAGAGGCTTTTGCTGGGGATATCGTCGCTCTGGCCGGGGTGGAGGGCGTTGAGATCGGAACCACGCTTACCCATCCGGACTCATGGGAGCGTCTGGGTGGCATTGCCATTGAGGAACCGACCCTCTCCGTGGACTTCTTGGTAAACAACTCTCCCTTCTCCGGACGGGCGGGTAAGTATGTCACCAGCCGCCAGCTCCGAGACCGACTATTCAAGGAGTTAGAGCGAAACCTCGCCCTTCGAGTGGAGGAGACGGACTCCCCTGACACGTTCGCTGTTTCAGGTCGGGGAGAGCTGCACCTGACCATCCTCATGGAAACCATGCGCCGGGAGGGGTTTGAGTTCCAGGTTTCCAGGCCGCGAGTCATCGTCCGGAAGGGCCCCGATGGAGAACGGCAGGAGCCGTACGAGGAGGTGGTCATCGAAGTGCCGGAGGGGGTGGTGGGCGTGGTCATGGAAAAGCTGGGTGCCCGTGGCGGTGCTGTAGAAGAGATGCGTAACATGGATCGAGGGCTGACCCGGCTGAAGTTCCGCATCGCCACCCGCCGGTTGTTCGGCTACGGGTCGGAATTCCTCACGGACACTCGGGGCGAGGGAATTATTCACCACCGGTTCCTCGAGTATGGTTTGTGGGCAGGGCCGTTGATTGGTCGGAAGCGGGGGGTTTTGGTGGCTGATCGTGAAGGCTCAGCTGTGGGGTATGCTCTTTTCGGCTTGCAGGAGCGGGCCACCATGTTCGTGGCGCCCGGGGACCCGGTGTACGGGGGCATGATCGTCGGCGAGCACGTCCGACCCGGGGATATGGACGTGAATGCCACCCGGGAAAAGAAAGCCTCGAACATCCGGACCACATCAACCGACGAGAACATTCGTTTGGAGCCGCCCCGGAGGCTCACTCTAGAGTTGGCAATGGAATTCATTGAGGAAGATGAACTCATCGAAGTCACCCCTGATGGGATCCGCTTGAGAAAGCGGGAGTTGGATCCCAACAAAAGGCGAAGAGTGGCCCGGGCAGCCGGCGGAGGATGAACTGCCTATCTTCCCTCCACAAACCCAATTTCGGGCGGATTTCCCCATGGAAACCAGACGCCGCCGTCGGGGATTGTAAGAGTGGAGTGGACCACGATGAGAGATCGATTCGAGCAAGCACATACGTTTCAGGAATTCCTGGGCTCCGTAGTTAGCCATCGGGAATTCTGGCATCAATTAGCCGATAGGGCCGTGGTGTCGGAGGCCACGCTGGAAGCTGCCAGGTCTATCCCAGGACGTTGGCATCTCCTCGCCCTGGTAGAGGGAGCATCGATGCTCCGGGAACTCCTTGCATTGCTGCCCGTTCCAGTTTGATGCACTCCTCCAGCCGGGTTCGCGGTTCGCCCCGACCCCCTCTTTCCCCTCGGGACCCTGACAACCTCCCCCGCGCCAGGTCCGTTCCCTCCTAGGGCCGGTTCCATAAACCCATCTGTGACAGCGATTTACAGGATGGCATGAAAGCCTCCTGATTTGGACGCTGTGATCTGATTCGGGCCTGACGCTCGTCTGAGACCGCGGTCCTATTGTACTCCTAGATGCAGGGCCCACTCGCTGGCCGATGAAGGAGGAAATGATGTTCCAATTGACCGAGCGGACGCGAAGAGGGTTGGCGGAGGCCATCCTCACCCCGGGTACCGTGGGGGCTCTCGTTGTCTTGCTCCTGGGGCTGGTCCAATGGCTGGAAGTGGCTAATTGAAGAATCCACGAGATGCAGGTCGTGAGGGAAGTCCACTGCGGCCCAGAGCCGCCAGCGAAAGGAAATGACCATGAAAGACCAGCGACAGGGCGACATCAGAATGAAGGCTTCCTGGGTGGCGGGAGCTCTGGGAATTTCCCTGGCCTACTTCGGAATGTTCGTTGCCCTGATGTACCCGGTAGTTAGCGCAGCCGGTTACGTGTAATGAACCGGCCCCGCCAGGCTGGCGGCCCACCTGGGAGAGGTCGCCGGCCTGTGGGGCCACAAACAGGAGGAAATCATGTTCAGGTTGTTCTGTTTCTTGAGGAGAGCGTGCGCCTGTTTTGCGGTCCCACGGATCCTGATATGAATGGGCAGCAACGCCTCCACGACCCGGGTTCGGGGGCCTCACCGGTGAAGAGATCTCCTTTGGTGTCGGCCCCCGGATGGGTTGTCCCCTGTCAGAGTGAAATAGAAAAGTCCGGGGGTAGAGTGAAATAGAAATGTCCCCCCCTTGGGGCTTAGGGTGAAGAAGGTGCGGGCTGCTCAGAAGCAGCCTGCCTAGCACGATACCTGGCGATGGCACGAGGGTCTGCGATGAGTTTGTCGTGCTTTCGCCAGGGATGATCGGGTCCGGGCTTCGGCGGTAGGGGCCGAGTCCTCGGGCCCTTTTTGTGGGCCGGTGGTTTGTCGGGCTTGGGCGCGGTGGTGTGAGACGGTCCATACGACCGGAGGACCTGAATAACCTCGAGGTCCAGGTAGCGCTTGTTGGAACGGAAGCGCACCGAGCCGTCCAGGCGGATCTCCACCGTGACCTTGTGGCCAGGCCGGATGCCTCGGGCCTGAGCCTTAGGAATCTGCCAGAGCCGGTTCTTGTAGCGGATGGTGAAGTCGTTATAGACCGAGCGGGTCACGGTCCTGGCGAAGAGAGCCTCCAGGTTGGCTTTCTTGGGCAGCTTGCGGTGGGCATCTTTGGCCTCGGCAGGCTCCACAGCAAAGCGCGTGTTCCAGTAGTCGATGTAGACCTCCTCCAAGTAGCGGTTGGCGTCTTCCAGGGTCGAGATCCCAAGGAGTCGCATCTCCTTGATGAGCCGGTCCTGGGATGTGCCGAAGTTGCGCTCCACCCGGCCCTTGGACTAATCCATCGATTGCACACCATTGCCACGATCTGGAGGAGGTTTTCCAGATCGTGCATCCCTTTCATCCCCAGTGCGGTGAGAGTTTCGAACTCCTGAGCCACAGCAGCAGTTGGGGCGAGGACCGGGTGACGTTCCACGACCGGGAGGGGCGTTTGCGGGGGCTTCCCGCGTCATGGACCAGCGTGGTTGGTCCCGATCCGTTTGTGGTCCTATCGGCGGGCCGGGCCGTTTTTCGGGTGGAGGATCTTCTGGCGCTGGTTGAGGTGGTGCGGGGTTTGACGCCCGAGAAAGGTGTAAAGTGATTTTCGCCGTGAGTGTCAAGAGATTAACGCCGTCAGGGATGGGATGGCGAGGCTTGGGACGATCTGATAATGCCTATTCGGCAATCATACAGCAGGATTTACGCGAGTATTTGAGCATTGACATTAGAAAGAGGGGACTTAAAGATATTGACACATTGATCCATGACCTCAAGGAGATGTGTCATGTTACGCAAATCCGGCGAAGACGCGAAGGAGCGGGTGCTGAGGGAGCATGGCACCCTAAACCCGGAACCGGACGAGGTGGAGGTCGAGCGGTTTCGTTGCGACGACTTCTTCGATCCGCGGGACCTGGTGCAGGTGAAGTACGAGATGCTGCGCCACGTGCACCGGGAGGGAGCAACGGTAAGCGAGGCGGCCCGGGCGTTCGGCTTCTCCCGTCCCACGTTCTATCACGCCCAGCAGGCCCTTGCCGAGAAAGGAGTGGCCGGGCTCTTGCCGAGGCGCCCGGGGCCCAGGAAGGCGCACAAGCTCACGGACGAGGTAATGGAGTTTGTCGGGCAGCTGCGGGCGGAGGAGCCTGTGCTGAGTGCAGAGGAGTTGGCTGGGCGGATCGAAGGCCGCTTCGGGCTTTCAGTGCATCCGCGCAGCATCGAGCGGGCTCAGGTGCGCCGGGAAAAAAAACAGCTGGGGTACCTGGAGTCGAGGTAAGCAATGGGATTACCTCAGAGGTGGATTGGGTCGAGCGCTACGAAGCGCTCCGGGCCCACGCGCTAGGCCAGGCGCAAGTGGACTTTGTGCCATTGGACCTTGCCCTGCTTCGGCACCGGGGCGTGGTGGCGTGGATGGCTGCCAACGTGTCGTCACGGCAACTCCTGGGCTCGCACAAAAACGGGTCGGGCCGTGAGGAGCGCAGAGCCGAGGCAACGCCGAGGACCGAGCTGGTCCGGGTGTTGGCCGCCATGGCCCTGCTTGGGCGTAGGAGAGGTGCGGCATGAATCCCACGGCATCGAAGGTCACGGCGGACCATCTCAGGCGGGACGCATACCTCTACGTCCGGCAGTCCTCACTGCACCAGGTGGTGAAGAACATCGAAAGCACCAAGCGCCAGTATGCCCTGCGTCATCGGGCCGTGGCTCTCGGATGGCCGATGGAACGGGTTCGGGTCATCGACAGCGACCTTGGTCAGTCGGCAGCCTCAGTTGTCGATCGGGCCGGGTTCCAGAAGCTGGTGGGCGAGGTTGGGGTGGGCCGAGCCGGGATCGTGCTGGGCCTCGAGGTCTCACGGCTGGCCCGCAACTCCATGGACTGGCACCGACTGTTGGAGATCTGTGCGCTCACGGACACGCTGATCCTGGACGAGGACGGCATCTACGATCCGAGCCACTTCAACGACCGCTTGCTCCTGGGCCTCAAGGGGACGATGAGCGAGGCAGAGATCCATGTGCTCCGGGCCCGGCTCCGGGGTGGTATCCTGAACAAGGCCCAACGGGGTGAGCTCAAGACTCCCCTGCCGGCGGGGCTCGTCTACGATGCTCGAGACCGGGTAGTCTTGGATCCGGACGCACAAGTTCAGAGTGCCGTGCGGCTCTTCTTCGCGACTTTCCTGCGCACGGGCTCCGCTTCGGCTACCGTCAAGTTCTTTCGCGATGAACGGGTGTTGTTCCCCAAGCGCATCCGCACGGGACCTCACAAGGGGGAGCTGGTCTTTGCGCCCCTCGTCCACTCCCGGGCGCGCGCGATCCTCCGCAATCCGCGCTATGCGGGCGCGTTCGTGTTTGGGCGTACCCGCACGCGGAGGACTGCCACGGGAGGTACGACGCTCCAACAGCTGCCCCGCGAAGAATGGCACACGATGATCCCCGAGGCCCATGAAGGCTACATCACGTGGGCTGAGTACGAAGAGCATGGGCGCCGTCTCCGGGAAAACGCCCAGGCCCACGGAGCCGACCGCCGGAAAAGTCCGCCCCGCGAAGGACCCGCACTCCTTCAGGGGCTCGTGCTCTGCGGGCGCTGTGGGAACCGGATGACAGTGCGCTATCACACGCGGGCCGGGGAACAGGTCATCCCTGAGTACATCTGTCAGAAGGCCCGGGTCCAGCGTAACGAACCCGTCTGCCAGCGGGTGCCTGGCGCGGAACTGGACGCCGCCGTTGGCCGCCTGCTCATCGAGGCCGTCACTCCCTTGACGCTGGAGGTTGCCCTCGCCGTTGGAGACGAACTCCGGGCCCGGATCGAGGAAGTCGACCAGATGCGACGCAAAAACGTAGAGCGGGCTCGCTACGAGGCGGAACTCGCCGAGCGTCGCTACCGGCACGTCGATCCTGATCACCGGCTCGTTGCCGACGCACTCGAAGCGGACTGGAACGAGAAGCTCAGGGCGCTAGCCGACACCCAAGAGGCTTATGAACGCCAAAGAGATGCCGACCGGATCCTGCTTGACGAGAGCCAGCGTGCCGAGATCCTCACCCTTGCCACCGACTTCCCCCGACTCTGGAAAGATCCCCTCACACCCGCCCGTGAGAAGAAGCGCATGGCCAGGCTCATCATCGAGGACGTTACTCTGATCCGAGGCGACGAGATCACCGCCCACGTGCGCTTCAAGGGTGGAGCCCGTAGGACGCTGAAGGTTCCCCCGCCGCGCCTGGCCTGGGAACTGCGCCAGACCGACCAGGCTATCGTCAAGGAAATCGACCGGCTCCTGGACGAGCGTACTGAAGGTGAGATTGCCCGCATCCTCAACGACCGGGGACTTCGCTCCGGAGAGGGAGTCCCCTTCCACGGCCGGCTGGTCGCCGGGATCCGGCGGCGTTATGGTCTCAGAACCCGATATGAACGGCTCCGCCAGAAAGGGCTCCTCAACCTCCAGGAGGTGGCAGGTCAACTCGGGGTTCATCCAGACACAGTGAAAAAGTGGCGGGCCGCCGACCTGCTGAAGGCCTTCGCCCTTAACGACAAGAACGAGTACCTGTACCAACCACCCGGCGAAGACCGGCCCCAGAAGTTCAAGCGAAAAGGGCTCTCCCGGAGCCGTCCACCCGAAAGTCACGTCGAATCAGCCCCATGAGGTGCAGTATGAGGCATAGCCGTTGG
>CAYOVN010000025.1:0-30067 GCA_964407425.1 uncultured Gemmatimonadaceae bacterium | reverse complement strand
GAGCCCCATCCCTAAAACGATGGAGCCCATGGCCGTCAGAAGGAGAGCCAGGAAGAGACTCCCCCCGGAAAGGGTGATGATAAGCTCCGACATACGGAGCCCGATTCCGGTGAGGGACGCCACACCCACCACCACCCCGGCGGCGGCGCAGGCAGCGGCTACCTGGATTGCGCCACTCCCGGCGGCCAGGAGGGCCTTCTCGATCCGTGCAAGATCCGGCCGGGTGGCCTTGGCCAGGAAGGAAATACCCAGAGCCGATACCACCCCCCAGAAAGCCGCCCGCATGGGTGACCGGCCCATGGCCAGAAGAAGCACGATGAAGCCAAGGGGAAGAAGCAGGTGCAACCGGGGAAGGACCGGCTCCCTGTTTTGCATAAGCCCCCCCTCCAGACCCATGCGCCCGGCCCGGAAGTGGATGGCCATGAGGAGGGCCACATAGTAGAGGACCGCCGGGACAATGGCCGCCACAGCCACCTGGGGATAAGGAATGTTGGTCCAGGTAGCCAGAATGAAGGCGCCCGCCCCCATGACCGGAGGCATGAGCTGGCCCCCTGTGCTGGCTGCGGCCTCGATGGCAGCGGCAAAAAAGGGCTTGAATCCAGACCGGCGCATAAGGGGGATGGTGAAGGTCCCGGTGGTCACAACGTTCGCAACGGCACTCCCCGAGAGGGAACCCATCAGAGCGCTGGCCAGGGCCGCCGTTTTTGCTGGGCCGCCACGGGTCCGACCTGTAGCCCTATCGGCGAGTCCGATAAGGAGGGCGCCACCTCCCGCCATATCCAGAAGAGCCCCAAAGAGCACGAACAGGTAGACGAAGTCCGCCGAAACTCCCAGAGGCACGCCCCAGATCCCTTCCGTGGAGAGATAGAGGTGCTCCATGAGTCGAGTGAACCCATACCCTCTATGAGCCAGGAACCCCGGGAGATAGGGTCCTGTGACGGCATAGATCAGGGCCAGGATTGCCACTACCACCAGCCCCCACCCGGTGGTCCTTCGTGCCAACTCCAGAACCACCAGGAGGGCCAGTATTCCTCCCACCAGGTCCAAAGTCGTCGGGCTCCCCGATCGCCTTACCAGTGCCTCGTGCTGAGAGACCAAGTAGAGGGACGTAAAGAGGACCGCCAGGATAAGGAGACCGGTGATGAGGGTCTCTACTCGGAAGCCCTCGCCGGTCCCGCCGGGCTGGGGCCCAGAGGCGGGTTCTTCCCCTACCTCACCCTCCTCAGATGATTCTTGGGAGCCCGAACGCCGAACCCTGGCGCCCAAACCCAGGAACCCGAGGCTGGCCATGAGCGCCAGATGGATGGGCCTCTGAACCAGAGCGGTGAAGGGCGACACCCCTGCAGAAAAGAGATGAAAGAGGGCGGCGCCCACAGCCAGGAGAAGGATCAGGGTCCGAGTCATGGCCGGAAGAATGGGGGAAAAGGGGGGGAGTCCGCCACCGGAAGGGAAAGGCGGAGGTGAGGCAGGACCATAAACAAAGCGCCCGGGCCGACTCTTCGGCCCGGGCGCTAACCCGACTCGTTCGTTGAAAGCCTCAGCCAGCCCCTCCGAATAGAGCGAAGATGAGGGCAAAGGCCAGGGCGAACCCAATGAATACGGTCAGAGCGAACCCGAAGCTCCGGCGCGGATCCATCTTCGTGACCCCTATCGCCATCACCCCGTACGACCAAAGGCCAAAGAGATCCAGCAGTCTCAGGGCCCTGAAAACGTACCCTTCCCCCAGGAAGGAAAAGAAGGTGCCCACGCTGAGCGTCACTGTAGGATCGCCCTGGGAGATTTTGAGAGGCACAAGAAGCAGTGCGCTCAAGCCCGTGATGATGGAGGCGTGGGCCACAACGGAGAGATACTGCTTATAGCGTCCCTCCCCTCCAAGGAGGAAGGAGAAGATCCCCGTCACGATCCCCGCCAGGATGAACATCATGACGGGAGTCATTATGACCGCACCCACAACAGAGACAATCCGAACGATCCCACCCGTTGCTTCGAAGCCGGCGGGAACCTCTTGACCCCTCTCGAGCATCTGGTTGCGTGAGAACTCAACCCACATCTCGGTAGGGATGAGAGCCACACCCACCCCTACAAGAACAGCGACCACCGCCATGGCTCCAAACCACACAGGCTTTTCCCGGAGAGCCGAGAACAACTCTCCCGGAGAAAAGAAGACCTGGACAAACCGCACCGGAAGGGGCCGCAAGACGGCCGGAGCTGATTCCGGCGGAACCGAAAAATCGTCCGTGGATCCCGGGGCAGAATCAAAGGACTCTGGTGAAGACTCCATCATCCCTCCTTGATCTTAGACCGAATGGATCGGCGCCTTGTTGCCGCCGCTCTCCCTGCCAACCTCAACCACCCTGCAGATACACTGTTCCCGTAGCCGTAATGGTCATGGGGAACGCCGGCATTCCAGATGCAGGAACCTCAACCGAGCCATCCAGATCCTGACTGGATTCGTTGAAAACCATGAGGCTCCGGGCCGGATCCCAGAGGAACATTCCCGTCAGGTCACCGGAGAAGGACTGGATGGCCTCCATGCCCTCCGTGGCCCCCGATCCGACTGCTTCGGCTTCACCCTCATAGGTGACGTGAAGAAGGGTAAGCCCGTCCACTACGGTATCTCCCACCAGGGTGTAGGTCACGACGGATTTCGAGGAGAGGCCTCCCTGGGACATGACGATTTCATACTGGATCGTGTCGGTCCACATGTCGCCTGGGCTCGCAGCACCGCCGGGGAGCCTTGGGAAAAACTCGTAAGCCAAAGCCACCGGGCTGATGAGCTGTTCCGCAGTTACGGTGACCTCAGGGGCACTGACCAACGTGCCGTTGCCCGTCTTGTCGATGGTGAAAACCAACTCTCCGTCGACGTCCGACTCGGAAGCCGTCTGGGCGCCGCCCATGGGCTGGGACATGGACGCCGATACCTTCAGGAACGTGGTCGTGACCTGGACTCCGTCGGTACCCGTGGCGAACGCCATGGCCAACTCCGACTCACTGTTCCCGGTCATGTTCATGCTTCCCATGGCCCCGGCGTCAATGAAGACGTCCTGTGAGGATTCGGCGACATAAACGACCGAGGAGGTCGCTGGGACCGTGTACATCAGGCCTCCGCTGGGGCTCACTGCCCCCGGGCCCGAGCAAGCAGACAGCCCGAAGAGAAGGATGGCAGAAAAGGCAACATACTTCATGGACGTTCTCCGTTTGGGGGTTCCCTGCCCCATTTTCGGGCAGGCGATCTCTGAATGTAAGGGATATCCGGTTTCAAATGGAACTCTCTCACTCTACGGAACAAGAGTACAATTTCTTCGAAACAGGGTTCCGGTGGACCTCAGGGGGCCGGCCAGGACTTGGCCTCCATCCTGCCCCCGGGTTATCCTTTTTCCGTAGGAAAGAAAACCGACCAGGGAGACACCTAATGAGTTTCCGGACCAATCCGGATAGGATCCTCGAAAACATCGACAGACAGCGGTCCCGCGACGAGGAAAACGCGGGAAGGCCTTCCGACGATCGCCAGGCCGTAGGCCGCGAGCTGGATACCACCCCACCCGCTACCGACGCCACCAATCCGGAACGAATGAAAAGGGTCTTTCGGTTGGTGGAGCAGTCCTACCTCCAGACCGCCAAGAATGACGAGCTGGGGAAGCTCGCCGCTCGTTTCCGCGGCGTCGGCGACCTCCATCATCATCACGCCCGGGGGGACGTCAGCGTTGTCATTCAGTATCACGACTCCGGACGGCCCGACGATGTCGGCATGTCGCCCTTCGAGATCCGTGCGGTTGATATCGCCGAAATCAAGAAAAACTCCGGGAACAGCAGAGCCGACTTCAACGCCATGAAAATCCTCAGGACCGAATTGAGGGACGGCGTTATGTCAGCCTACAAGAAGATGGAGCCCCGGGTCCGGGACGCCCTTCGGGAGCGTGCCGATATCGGCCACCTCTCGGTGAACGTCACCATGGACCTTCGGACCGCCCAATAGCCCCGAGGAAGAGGGGGCCTCCCGCCCGGTTGCCTGTCCATGACTGTCGCGCCAGCTATAGTTGAATGAACGCCGGGCCCAGGGTACTGCTCGTCTTCCTGGACGGGGTCGGGATGGGATCCCCCGACCCCGACACCAATCCCTTCCTCACGGCAAATCTCCCCACCCTCCGGGATCTTCTGGGAGAAACCACCCCGGCCCTCGGCCCCACATTTAATGAGACGCCCTACGGGCCGGCGGTAACGAAACCCCTCGATCCCCTCATGGGAGTGGAGGGCCTTCCCCAGAGCGGTACCGGGCAAACGGCCCTGTTGACCGGAGAAAACGCAGCGGCCATCTACGGGCGACACTTCGGCCCCTGGGTTCCGGTCCCTCTAAGGCCTCTGATGATGGAGAGGAACGTTCTCACCAGAGCCCTGGCCCGGGGGATTCCCGCCACCTTCGCAAACGCCTACCCAAGCCGATTCATCGAACGTGCCTGGACCAAACGGCCTGGGGGACCGGCTCTGGCTGCCCATGGTGCCGGCCTCCTGACCAGGACCGAGAAGGCACTGGGCCGGGGAGAGGCGGTCTCCAGTGAGTTTTTGAACTCGGCATGGCGAACCCGTCTCGAGATGCCGGAGCTTCCCGAAATCACCCCGCAGGATGCCGGGCGAAATCTTGCACGCATTTCCGCTGATTTCCGTTTGACCTTTTTTGCCCACTACGCCACGGATACCGCTGGTCATTCACGGGCCTTGGCCCCGGCCCAGAAGGCTCTGGAGCGGGTGGACGAGTTCCTGGGCGGTTTGGTGCCGGCCATGCCTTCAGGCACCCTCCTGGTGTTGGCCAGCGACCACGGGAACATCGAAGACATTACTCAGGGCCATACCCGTAACCCCACCTTCAGCCTCTTCCTGGGCCCCGGTGCCGACGCCATGGCAACGGACCCCACCTCGATCATGGATATCCCAGAGGCCATCCTGGATTATCTGGAAGGCTAGGCCTGACCCTCCATGGCCGCGCCCCTTCTCCGGGGGCATGGTCCTGCGGTGAAAACGAAACCGAAGATTCTGGGCCAACTCCTCATCGAGGCCGGGGCCCTCTCCCCCGACCTCCTGGAACAGGCCCTTACGGAACAGCCCGGGACCGGACTCCGAATCGGATCCCTTCTGGTCCAGAGGGGATGGGCTGGCGAGGAGTCGGTCGCTACCTGCCTCTCCCTTCAGCTCGGCCTCCCCTACGAACCGCCACCCCTGGAGGTGGACCCCCTTGCCGTAGAGACCGTTCGCCCCGAGTTGGCCCGGCAGGGGAGGGTCCTTCCACTACGGGTCGGCGACAGGACCCTCAGGCTGGCCATGTCGGACCCGTTGGACCTGAGTGTCCTTGACGACGTCCAATTCCAGAGCAGTCGTCGGGTGGAGGCCGTCGTCGTTTCAGACGGAGCCATCGAAGAGGGGCTGGCCCGGGCATACGGAGGGGTGCTCCGGGGCCTGGTCGAGGATCTGCCTGAGGAATGGAGGGAGGGGGACCCTGAAGAGGCCTCCGATCAGCTCGAAAGACTGGCCCGATCGGGGCCGGTGGTGAAGCTGGTGGATCACATCCTGGCCAGAGCCGTGGAGGAGGAGGCCAGCGACATCCACATCGAGGGCCAGGCTGGGGAAATTCGGATCAGGTATCGGCTGGATGGGATCCTCCGGAGCGCCCTGGGCCTTCCGTCCGCCAGCTTGGCCGCCGTCCTCTCACGCCTGAAGATCATGGCCGGGATGGACATCTCGGTGAAACGCAGGCCCCAGGACGGGGGCATGACCCTGAAGAGGGGGGATTCCCCACTGACCCTCAGGGTGTCCACTCTTCCGGTGAAGGGAGGAGAGAAGGCCGTCATTCGAATTCTGGATCCCGAGAAGGCTCCCGGAAGCCTGGATCAGCTGGGCCTGATCCAGGACGATCTTCGGCGCCTCCGAATCCTGATCCGAAACGGCCAGGGGGTCATTCTTGCGGCGGGCCCCACCGGGAGCGGAAAGAGCAGCACCCTGTTCGGGGCCCTGGGGGAGCTGGACCGGGAAGGCCAGAACCTGGTGACCCTGGAAGACCCCGTTGAGTACCGCCTCCCAGGTGCCAACCAGGTCCAGGTGAACCCCAAAGCCGGGCTGACTTTTCCCGCCGCCCTCCGATCAGTCCTCCGCCAGGACCCGGACATCATCATGGTGGGGGAGATCCGGGACCGGGAGACAGCGGAGATCGCCATGGCCGCCGCCGTCACCGGACACCTGGTCCTCTCCACCGTGCACACCGTGGACGCCCCTGGGGCTATCACCCGCCTCCTGAACATGGGCGTTCCCCCTTACCTCCTGGCGGGCGGGTTGGCGGGGGTGGTGGCCCAAAGACTGGTTCGACGCCTCTGTCGTCGCTGTGGAGGAAGAAAAGGGGAGGGTTGTGGGGAATGCCCCGACGGGTATCGAGGGAGAACCGGCATTTTCCAGGTCCTGACCATGACCGACGGGTTGAGAGAACACGTGGCCGACGGCGCCTCCCTTGGACACCTTCGCCAGGCTGCTCGGGAGGGCGGGATGCTGTCCCTCAAGGAGGACGCCCTCAGGAAAGTCGCGGAAGGGATCACCTCACCCCACGAGGTGGGCCGGGTGATTCAGGGAGACAGCGGCAGTTCCATCCCCTGCCTGAAGTGTGACGGGGAGGTCCCTGTTGGCAGCCTCGGCTGCCCCTGGTGCGGTCATCCCCGGGTCCGGACATGCTCATGTGGGGCGACCTTGCGGTCCCGATGGCGCTTCTGTCCGACCTGCCTCCGGAAGCTGAACGCCCTTTGACGACATCTCCCGAAGGGTCCTACCTTCCGGCCCTATCATGTTCAAGATCAAAAGCTTCCGGCACAGGATCCTCCTGGCTCTCGTTGGGGTCGGCCTGGTTCCGGCCGTCCTCCTCCTCCTGATCGGGACGTTTTTCGCCCGTTTCAGCGTCGATGCCGCCGGAACGGCTGGTCCTTGGACTTCGGTTGCCGAGTCAGGCCAAGTCCTTCTGGAAGCGGTGGCCGAAGCCCAGGTGGGCGACTCCACGGTTACCGCAGCGGCCCAGGCCCACGGGGAGGCCCTCTCCAACAGCCTCCGCCTCTCCCAGGTCTTTGAACTGATCGCAGACAGGGTTCTCACCCTCCTTCCCCTGGTCGCCCTGGTCCTGGCCGTCCTCATTGGTGGCCTTTCCTTTTGGGTGGCTCGCCAGCTTTCCCGAGGCTTTTCCAGACCCATCCAGGACCTGGTGGGGTGGACGGAGCTGATCGGAAAAGAAGAGCCCCTTCCGGCCCCGGGACCCGCCGATTCCCGGGGCGTTCAAGAGTTCACCAGCCTAAGGAAGGCCCTCAGGGTCATGGCTGAAGACCTGGCGGCGGGGCGAAAAGAGGCCATTCAGGCGGCGAAGCTTCGCAGTTGGACAGAGATGGCCCGGCGGGTCGCCCATGAGATCAAGAACCCACTTGCCCCCATGCGGATGGCGGCCACAAGCGTGAGCAGGTCCCAGGAGGGTCCGGTCCAGGAGGCCGGAGAGGTCTTGCTGGAGGAGATCCAGCGTTTGGACGAGATGGCCAGAACGTTTGCCCAGTTCGGTCGAATGCCGGAGGGACCCCCTTCGGAAGTGGACATTCCTGAGCTGCTCCTTTCCCTCATCGACCAACACGGCGGCGGCGGATCAAGGCTGGAGTTGGAGGCTTCCGACGATCTTCCTTTCATCAGCGGTCATTTCGACGCCCTCCTCCGGTGTTTCAGGAACCTTCTCCTCAACGCCATGGACGCCGCAGGTGAGGAAGGCCAGGTGAAAATCCGGGCTTGGTGGGAAGAGGGTTGGGTCAGGGTGGAACTCCAGGACTCGGGTCCGGGTCTCCCCCAAGAAGACCTGGAAGAAATCTGGGATCCCGATTATTCCACCAAGAGCTCGGGAACCGGCCTCGGCCTTCCCATGGTCCGGCAAACCATCGCCGCTCATGGTGGCACGGTGGTGGGTCGAAACAACCCTGAGGGCGGAGCCGTATTTTTGGTAGAACTTCCGAGCTGAAGCTTTAGCTCCGGGACATCCTCCCCCGGGAAGAACCCGCCGCCCCCGCCCTTGGAGAGACTCGAATGGACATCCTCATCATTGATGACGAAGGGAACCTCAGGAGGATGCTCCGCTCCCTCCTGGAAGCGGAGGGGTTCACCATCCGGGAAGCAGGCTCCGCCGAGGCTGGAATCGAGGAGGTTGAAAGGGAGGCCCCGGAGGTGATTCTCCTGGATCTCATGCTCCCGGGAATGACCGGCCTTGAGGCCCTCCCTCGAATCGGTGACCTGGCCCCGGGAGTCCCGGTGATCATGATGAGCGGGAAGGCCACACTAGGCGATGCGGTCCAGGCCACCCGCCTCGGAGCTTTCCACTTCATCGAAAAACCCCTCACCCCGGAAGCGGTTCTCCTTACGGTCCAGGGGGCCACCGAAGTCAGCCGGGCCCGGGATCTCTCTCGGGCACTCCGGGAGGAATTGGGACCCGAAGCCGAACTGATTGGCAGGTCTCCGGCCATCAATCGGGTAAGGGAGCTGACCCAGCGCGTCGCTCCCACTGACGCCAGAGTCCTGATCACGGGGGAGAGTGGTACCGGGAAAGAGCTGGTGGCCAGCGCCATCCATGCCCTTTCACTTCGAAAAGGAAGGCCGTTCGTTCGGGTAAACAGTGCGGCGATCCCGAAGGACCTGGTGGAAAGCGAGATGTTCGGCCACGAGCGTGGTGCCTTCACCGGCGCCACAGACCGGCGACGGGGCCGGTTCGAGTTGGCCCACCGTGGCACTCTCTTTCTCGACGAGGTCGGGGACCTGGGCCCTGAGGCTCAGTCAAAACTCCTCAGGGCGATCGAGACGGGTGCGGTGGAGCGGGTGGGGGGAGGGAAGGTCATCAAGGTGGATGTCCGGATCCTCTCGGCCACCAACCATGATCTTCGAGGCCAACTGGAGGAGGGAAGCTTCAGGCAGGATCTTCTCTTCAGGTTGGAGGTGGTGCCGATACACCTGCCTCCTCTCAGGGAGCGGAAGGAGGACATCCCCCTTCTTGTCGCTCACATACTGCAACGACTCAGGCAGAAGCAGGGACTTCCCACTCCCCATCTCACCTCTGATGCCATGACCGCCTTGGCCGCCTACTCCTGGCCGGGCAACGTCCGGGAACTCATGAACATCCTCGAGCGTTTGACCATCCTGAGTCCCGGCGGCCCGGTAGACGCCCAGGAGGTTACCAGGCTCCTGCCGGTAAGCCCCCTCGGCCCGGCTCCCGTTCCCCCTTACCAGGACGGAGACCACCGGCCCCTCAGGGATCGGATGGACGACTACGAGAGGGCGCTGATCGAGGGAGCCCTCGACGGGGCCCAGGGGAATGTGGCTGAAGCGGGACGCCGCTTGAAAACGGACCGACCCAACCTCTATCGACGTATGAAGAGACTGGGCCTGCGGTCCGGAACGGAGACCGAAGGGTAGTCTCCTTTTTCGGGAGAGGCGTGTCAGATTGCAACACTTCGTGGTCCATCGAAACCAAATCATGACCCTCGGACACTGAGACATTATTCGTGCAAGTACCAGTCGAACCAGAAGTTACGGCAGTCGTGCTTCCTTGGTACGGGCCCTGCCTAAGAGACCTGAAGAAAGATGCAGGTCCCTCACAAGGAAAACGACGATGAAGAAGGTTCTTTTGTTCATGGCTGGATCCCTCCTCATGGGGGCCTCCCCGCTGCTTGGGCAGGAGCCCGCAATCGAGGAGGCGGATCTGCCTCGATGGGTCGAAGAGGACATCATCAACTTCTTCAACGACCCTACCACGATCCACTTCACCGCCAGAACCCGGATTCCCTCCACCCGAGTGGTGTTGGGGGATGTGGCGGCCCTGGGAGGCCCCTTCACCATCGCCGGCGAAGTGGATGGTGATCTGGTCGTGGTGAACGGGGACCTGATCTTCGAGTCCGGTGGAGTCGTCACCGGCGACGTCATGGTGGTGGGGGGACGCATCTTTGGCGAAGAGCTGGGAGATGTGGGGGGTGACCTGAGGATCTTTGATGAGCCCCTTCGTTACGTGCAGCGGGGTGACCAGATCGCCTCCGCCGAAGATCCGGAAGATAGTGAAGGTTTCGGGCCGGATTTTCCATGGGGCGACCTCCGCTTCACCGTCAAGTCAGGGCAGAACTACAACCGGACAGAGGGCCTCCCCATCATGTTCGGCCCCTCGTTTCGCACGGCAGGATCCAACCCCCTTCGCCTGGACCTTTTAGCGATCTGGCGGACCGACTCAGGCTTTGACGCCAACGCCGAGGACTTCGGATGGGCCTTGAAGGCAGAACAGGCCCTGGGAGGTCGAAACAACGTCTCAGTCGGAGGGACCTTCTACTCCATGGTAGCCCCCATGGAGGATTGGGGCCTCAAAGATCTGGAGGCCTCCCTCACGACTTTCGTTCTACACGACGACTATCGGGATTACTACGACCGAGAGGGCTGGAGTGTATTCGCCAAGTTCAGAATTCCCTATTCCTCGGTGTCGCTGAGAGCCGAGTACTTCGACGAAGAACATGACTTTGTGCCGGTGGAGAGCCCCTGGTCTGTCACCAAGAACGACGAACCATGGAGACTTCAACCTCTCATCGCCGAGGGAGACCTCCAGTATCTGGAAGTGGCCGTGGATATCGACACCCGAAATGACCGGAACGACCCATCAGACGGCTGGCTCGTGGAGGCCAGCCTTCAGAAGGGGCTTGGGGGCAATTTCGCAATTCCGGAACACATGGCCGCCCTGGAAGAGTTGGCCGAGACCATTCCGGCCCAGCCTTATGGCACCGACTTCCTCACGGGCTTTCTGGACGTTCGGACGTACTTACGGATCAACCCCGGAGCTTCTCTGAACTTCCGCGGAGTGGTCGGGGGCGCCATGAGCAACGTCCCGCTGCCGCCCCAGTTTCAGCACACCCTTGGTGGTGAGGGATCGATTCCCGGTTACCGCCCCTTCACCCAGGATTGCGGGGCCAGAAGCGTGGAACGGGGCTTTGTTCACGTCACTGACCGAGTGAACGCCCTGGTCCCCGCTTATCCCTCCTACGGATGCGACCGGTTTGCCCTATTCCAGGCCGAGGTCCGGGGAAAGCTCTTCTTTGATTGGGGTGAGAGTTGGGACGATGGGAGGGACGACCGGGAAGAAGATTGGACCTGGTATCCCGACATCAAATTCTCGCCGAACTGGAGTGTGTTCTTGAATACCGGTCAAGCATGGAGCCTGGACGGTGAGGAGGCAGAGGCCCTCGTCGACATCGGTGGCGGGATCTTCTTCGGCGATCTGGGCCTCTACATGGCTTATCCCCTGACCGGGGAGGCCGACGACCTGAATTTCTTCATTCGACTCAGCCGGAGGTTTTGACCGACCCTTGTTGAGGAACACGGCGGTTCTCTTCCTTTTCCTGCTATCCCTGGCCCCTTCGGTCTCCGATCTGAAAGGCCAGGAAAGGGGACCAGTGCGCTTCGGCCTAATCCCGGAAACCGGGGAGGCCACCGTGGAGATCACCGATCTCCTTTCCGACGAATCGCTGGTGGATGCGGTGACCTCAGGGTTGCCCCTCCGAATCCGCCTCCGAATTGAGTTGTGGAAAGATGGATTCTTCGACAGCCAGAAAGGTCAATATGAGTGGCGCGCCACGGTGCTCTTCGACCCCCTTACCAGAAGATTCAGGATTCAGACCTCCGACAGGGCCGGCGCCGAAGTAGAGGTAAATACCCTCGAAGAGGCACGTGACCTCCTACAGTTGACCCTGAATATGCCCCTCCGTCCCCGGGAGTCGGGGGACTACTACTACAGCGGCGGGATAGAAATTGAGACATTGTCCCTCAGCGACCTGGAAGAATTGAAGCGGTGGCTCAAGGGAGACCTGGTCCCGGTTGTGGCTGGAGAGGGGGATGTGGAGGGCGCACTGGCCAAGGGGGCACGCAGGGTCCTGGTGAGAATGCTCGGCCTGCCCGCTAAGCGATTCCCCCTTCAATCTCCGAAATTCCACGTAGAGATCGGCGACGAGGGTGAGGGCAAGCCCTCCTCCGACTCGTCTCCCGTCAGTCGCTCTTACTCCACTGCCGGGCGGTAAGCTCCTCAACTCGATCCTCCCGAACCCTGACGCCGATTCCCGGCCCATCGGGCACGGCCATCATCCCATCCTCCATTACGAACTCCGGGTCCACAATATCCTCGGCCCAATAACGCCGGCTCTCGGAAATATCCCCGGGCAGGACGAAGTTCGGCAATGAGGCCAGGGCCAGATTGTAGGCTCGGCCGACCCCCGCCTCCAGCATTCCACCACACCACACCGGAATCTCGGCTGCGGCACACAGGTCGTGGATCTTCACCGATGAAGAGAACCCACCGACCCGGCCCGGTTTGATGTTGATGATTCGGCCGCTTCCCAGTTCCAGGGCCAGGCGGGCGTCCCCCGGCCCCCGAATGGACTCGTCGAGGCAGATGGGGGTCTGAAGCTCGGCTTGCAGAAGAGCGTGATCCCGGAGGTCGTCGTAGGCCAGGGGTTGCTCCACCATCATGAGATCCAGCCCATCCAACTCCTTCAGAACTCCCAGATCGTCCAATGTGTAGGAGGAGTTGGCATCGGCCATGAGAGAGGCTTCGGGAAATGCCCCCCGAACCTTGCTGACCATGTCCACGTCCCGACCAGGTTTGATCTTCAGCTTGATCTTCTTGTATCCCTCGGTCAGCCTCTCCTCCACCGTCCTCAGGAGGTCGTCGTCGGTTCCCTTCAGCCCTACGCTCACCCCCACGGGAACCGCGCTCCTGGCGCCGCCCAGGAGGGACGCCAATGAGACCCCGGCCTCCGCCGCCTTCAGGCCCCAGGCCCCCATCTCCAGAGTGGCCAGGGCCATGGGGTGGCCTCTAATCCAGGAAACAGGATCCAAAACGGCCTCCGGGTCCTCGAACTCTTCACCGACCACCGCCGGGAGAACGTACTCCGTCAGGATGTGCCAGGCCGTTTCGGGGGTTTCATAGGAGTAGTTCGGCGCCTCTGCAGCCACACACTCGGACCAAGCCACACCACTCTCGCCCTGGAGTTTGAGGAGGAGAATCCGGCGCTCATCCCATCCGCCGGTGCTGATCTCGAAGCGCTCCCGGAGACGAAGATGGATCTCTCGCAATTCCACCGACCGGATTCTCATTCCAGATTCCTCATTGCAGGGTTTATTTCCGAGTCTATTTCAGGGAGGGAAAGGACGTATGAAGACACGGCCGACCCTCGGAGAAACTCCCGGACCTCATAGCCCCGGGATAGGTAGTGGTGAAAGGCCTCCCTCGTGGCCTCCCGCCAGCGGACGGCCAGGGGCATGTCAGCCCGCATCACTTCTTCGATATCGGCGGGCACCGGAAGAAGAAGCTGGGCCTCCGTGAGCTCCAGCGTCACCTCCCCCGGTGAGGGGAAAGCCCCGGCGGTCCCGGATTCCTGAACCGACACCACCCCCGGGATCCCCGGATACCCTTCCGGTGACGGCGGCGGAAAAGCTCCCGCCAGGCGGGTTTCCACTCTAGGGGAGTCCATGGACCATGAGGCCACCAAACGATCGGTTCCCACACCCTGGTGAAGGGGTGATCCGGTCAGACCATACATGTTCTCAACGTATTCCCGGCTTACGATGCCGAGCTTGGAGAAGTTCACGTAGGCGTTCCGACCCTGGAGAGGATCGAAGGTCCATCGCATCTCACCCACTCCCCGGCCCAGGAGGACATCCCGTTGGTACTCCTTGAGACGGGTGCCGAGACCCCGGTCCCTTCCTCCCTCCCTGACCGCCAGCATGTCGGACCAATGAACCAGCTTACCGTCCGCGGTTCCCGTGAGGCCGAAGACGAACCCGTGAAGCCCTCCCTCGTCGTCGAATGCCCCTGCTGCCAGCCCGCCGAGGCGGTTGGCGATCATGAGGATGGCCGAAGCGACCTTCTCGGAGAAACCCTGGCCCCAGATTTCCTCCTGGAAATCGACGCAGGCCTCGTACTCCCCAAGGGTGGAGAAGGGTCGGAAGGTCAGGTCCCCTTCCACGCTGACCAACGGCTGAGGCCCGTTCATGGAGCGAGGAGAAGGAACCGAGCCAGAAGGGCGCACCTTTCCACCTGCTTGTCCACGAAGAGGAATTCGTGGGAGGCGTGGGCGCCGTCTCCGACAGGGCCGATTCCATCCAGGGTGGCCGTGAACTGGCTGGTGGTGTTTCCGTCCGACCCCCCACCGGCAGTTCCCGATTCCAGCTCTACCCCCAACTCCCTGGCCGCATCCCTGGCGGCCTCCCAGAGAGCCCGATTTCGGGGGGTCCGCTCCAAGGGCGGGGTATCGAAGCTTCCCTCGATCTCCATGGAGGTGCCGGGGATGGTCGTAGCGAGGCTCCGGATCTTCGCCTCGACGTCATCACCATCCGCGGAGGAAAGGACGCGAACATCCACCTCACAGGTGGCCGACGGGGCGATGACGTTGGCCCGGGTTCCACCGGAAATCACCCCCACATTGACCGTAAGGCCCCGGTCCAGATCCGTCATGGCGTGGAGGGCCTGAACGAGGTGGGAAAGCTCCAGGATGGCGCTGACACCGCCCTTGGGATCCAGTCCCGCGTGGGCCGCCTTACCCGTCACCGTGATCGTGAATCGGCCCCAACCCTTGCGTGCCGTCTTCACCCTCCCCTCCAGGCCCATGCCGGGTTCTGGAACGAAGGCCCTCACGGCCCCCCGGGCTGCTTCCTCGATTGCAGCCTTGGATTCGGGACTACCGATTTCCTCGTCGGAGTTGATGAGAACAACCGGGGTGACGTCGGGCTCCAGCCCCAGTTTCTTCAGAATCCGCTGGGCAAAGATGATCTGGGTCAGCCCACCCTTCATGTCGAACACACCTGGGCCGTTCAGCCGGTTTCCATCCAACTCGAGTGGCATCTCTTCCAGGGTGCCCAGAGCCCACACGGTATCACAATGGCCCAAAAGAAGCTGGGTCGGCCGGGCCGGGTCCTCGTCTTTCAGTCGGGCCGACAGGTAGCCGCCCGTCTTCTCCCCAGGAGTTTTCTGAACCTGGAAGCCCAGCTCCTCCAGGGCCCGGGTCAGGAACTCCTGCACCCCCACCTGGCTCTCCGGGACGTCGCTGGGGGACTCCATGGAGGCCAGTTCCATGAGGAAGGAGAGCATGGCCTCCTTCTCCTCTTCCGCCGCGGCTAAAAGACGATCGCCCAAGTCGGTCATGAGTACAGCCCTCCTCTTCGGTAACTTTCGTCCAGAAGTTCGATGGGGTGAACCACCTCGACCTGGGCTCCCACCATCTTCAGGCCTGCGCCAATCTGCATCATGCAGCCCGGATTCCCTGTAGCAACTGCCTGGGCACCGGTGGACAGAATCGCCTCCACCTTGTCTCGGCTGATTCTCCCACCCAGGTCCGGGTGGGTGATCCCATAGATCCCGGCTCCGCCACAACACTCGTCATCACCCTTGAGGGGAATGCGCTCGAGGCCGGGAATGGAGTCCAGAAGGTCCAGGGGTTCCCGTGAGACTCGCTGGGCGTGGAGGAGGTGGCAGGGTGCGTCGTAGGTGACTTTCATTGGGAGCAGCCCGCCCCTCAGGAGACCTTCCCCCGTCAGAAGTTCGGAGACGTCCCTGACCTTCTCCGCCAGCTTCCGGGCCCGTTCAGCGAAGACCTCGTCATCCTCGAGAAGGTGGGGATAATCCTTCAACGCCGCTCCGCACCCGGCGGCGTTGACGGCGATGAAGTCCAGCTCCAGAGCCTCGAAGGCCTGAATGTTGGTCCTGGCCAGCTCCCGGGCTCCGGCCAGATCACCCGTGTGAGAGTGTATGGCCCCACAACAACCCTGATTCGGCACCTCCACGAGCTGATAGCCGTTGGCCGTAAAAACCCTCGCCGTCGCCTGGTTCACACGGCCCAACAAACCCTTCTGCACACAGCCGGTGAGCATGGCTGTGGGGGCGTTGTCGCCCAACGTCCGAGGGCTTTCTCCGGTACCTGATTCGGGCGCCCCGACAGCTCCGTTCCGGGAAGGTAGTCCGCCTTGGCGGAGCCCCCCCATTTCATTCCCCTGGATCTCGAGGCTCTGGGGTTTGGCGGTGGCCGCGATCATCCCCATTCCCAAACGGGCCTGGCCCATGAGGCCCTCCGACGGCAACCGCTCAGCCACCAGCCCGGGGAGTCCGGTGGCTCGGAGGGCACGAGTCAGGACCATGAGGGGAGTGAAAAGGGCGGGGGTCGTCATGACCTTGGGAAGAATCTTCGAGAGCCTGTCCGGCCCACCGGCTCCTGCCGTGACCTCTCGGGCGCCCTCCAACAGGCGACCGTATTCCACTCCCGACGGGCAAACGGACTCACAGGCCCTGCACCCGAGGCAACGGTCCAAATGCAGATTCAGTGTCTCGGAACCGACGTCGATACGCCCCTCCACCAGCGCCCGCATGAAATGGAGGCGCCCCCGGGGGGAGTCGGCCTCATCACCCAGGCGGGAGTAGGTTGGACACACCGGCAGACAGAATCCGCAGTGAACGCAGTTGAAGAGCTTTTCTTCCTGCTTCTTCAGCTCCCGAAGGAGATTGGTCATCCGATCCCTCCCCGTGCCCTCATCATCTTCTCTTCCCAGTTAACATGTGCATGGCCGCGGCGAAGAGGCCTCTGACTCCACCCTTCAAACGGAAGAGGACCGTAGCTCGTAGCAGCCGCTCGGTCCTGCGGGAATAGGGGAACCACCAGGGTTCCCGCTCCAGGTTGAGGCGGTCCACAAGGACACTCCGCGTCCGGGTCATTTCCCTCAATCCATCCAGGCCGTGACTCCGACCGAACCCACTCTCCCCGACGCCCCCGAACGGAAGGGCCGGCGCGCCGAAGTGTACGACCGCGTCGTTAACGCAAACGGCCCCGGCCCTGATGCGTTGAGCAACGGAGACCCCCCGGGCCTTGTTCCTCGTCCAGACGCTGGCCGACAGGCCGTAGGGCAGTTCGTTGGCCCTTTCCACAGCCTCCTCCACATCCTTTACACGAACGATGGGGAGAACCGGCCCGAAGCTTTCCTCCCGGAGAACGCTGCAATCAGGCGGTATCTCCGTCAGCACCGTCGGTTGGAGGACGTTGGAGGCGGGGTCGGTACGCTGCCCCCCCATAACGATGGTCGCCCCCGCATTCACAGCCTCCTCCAGTTGACTCTCCACCCACCGGAGTTGCTCCTTCGTGGTCATGGGCCCCACCTCCACCTCTGAAGTGGACCCGGCCCTCACCCCCCGGACAGCATTAAGCGTTTCTCTCAGAAAAGCGTCGTAAACCTCCTCGACAACAAAAACCCGCTCAACTGAGATGCAACTCTGGCCAGCATTCAGGAATGCTCCCCATACGATCCCGCGAGCAGCCCTCTTCAGGTCGGCGTCCTCAAGAACGATGGCCGGATCTTTGCCCCCCAACTCCAGGACTGCCGGGGTGAGGGAATCAGCCGCAGCCGCCAGGACGGCCCGCCCGGTCCTGGGGCCTCCGGTGAAGAAGATCTTGTCCAACCCACTTCGAACCAGGGCTTCCCCAGTGTCCCCCCTTCCGATCACCACCTGGACCAGGCCCTCGGGAAGACCGGCATCCCGGGCAAGATCCTCCACCAGGAGCCCCGAATAGGGTGTGTTCTCCGATGGCTTCAACACGGCTCCATTCCCTCCGAACAGGGCCGTGACCACAGGGGTGAAAGAGAGGATGAATGGGTAATTCCAGGGGGAGATGACACCCACAACCCCCAGTGGCTCCCTCTGGACGAACCCTCGCTTCCAAACCATCCAGCCCAGGGAGACCTTTTCCGGGCGAAAGAAGGCCGCCGTGTTCTTGAGGTGGTACTGGAGATGATCCGCCGCCGCCGCTACCTCCATGATGGCCTCGGCCCTGGGTTTACCGGTCTCGGCAACGATGGTGTCTTCTATTTCCTGACTGCGCTCCCCAATGGCGTCCAGGAGGGCCTTCAGGCGGCGTTCCCGGTCCTTGGCCGGAAGGGACGCCCACCCGGCCTGGACTGATCGGGTCCGAGCCACCCTGTTCGGAATATCGTGAATGGGGGTGACGGCCAGTTCACCCACCAAAGTCCCGTCGGCCGGCCTGAGGATCCTGATCACCCCCGGATCCATGGCCATCCCCCTCACCTCCAGGGGCCTTCCGTCGAACGGGCGATTCATAGGCCAAGGCGCCCGGGAGCCAGGATGCCGACCGGGTCGAATTCTGCCTTCAACCCCGACATGATCTCCCACTCTCCACCCTTCGTACCCCAGGCACCGACGTCTCTCATCAGGTCCGCCGGGCCACAGCTGATGGTGAGGGATCCTCCCGCCAATTCCAGCCTTTCTCGAAGGTCTGTGAGGGCAGAGGTCCAGGAGGCCAAACTCCCCATCGCCCCCTGGTCACCGAAGGCCGCCACCCGGAGAACCCCTGTGCCCACCTCGGCCGAAAAACGGACCCCGCCACCTGGAGAGAAATCTCCGGATGTCAGCCCCCGAAGGACCTCAGCCTCTTCCAGCAGGGTGCCCATCTCGGAAGGGAGAGCTCCCATCCGAAGGACCAGGGCGGCCCCCGCTTCCCAGGAATCCATGTTGCGGTGGAGTGCCTGACTCTCTCGGTTTTCCATTACCTGGGGGTTCCCGGCCTCCCGCCGGAGTTCGCTCCTGATCCGGGCTACCATGGACGTCGCCTGCTCCCGGGAGCCCAGGATTCGAATGACCAGCGCAGCGGAATGGCCGGCATCGGATGCTTCCAGTGCGAGAGCATCCACGAGCTCCACGCTTGCGAGGGGGAGGGAGGACAGGGCCATATCCCGGGCTACAGGCAGGAGTGCCTGCGCATCGGGGCCCCTGAAAACCAGCGTGGCATCCGCCTCCGGGATGGGAAAAAGGCGCGCCGAAACCGACGTGATCAGGCCCAAAGAGCCCCAACTCCCCAGGCACAGGCGCGTCACGTCGAAGCCGGCCACATTCTTCACCACTTTCCCTCCCCAGCGGAGGATCCTTCCGTCCCCGGCAACCAGGGTCAGCCCCAGAACGTGGTCTCGGGCCGTTCCGTAGAGATGCCGCAGGGAGCCTCCAGCCCCCGTGGCCAAAGCCCCCCCCAGGGATCCTTCCCAGCCCCCGGGTGGGTTCAGGGGAAGCCATTGCCCATTGGGTTCGGTGACTCCCCGGAGGGCCGAGAGGGTGAGGCCGGCCCCAGCCGTGAAAGTGAGGTCCGGGGGATTGTATTCGTGGATTTCCTTCATCCTACGGGTGCTCACCACCAGCTGGACCTCTGCAGGGCCACCGCCCTCCAACCAAAGGCCCTGCCCTGCCGGGAGAACCCTCCACCCTTCCTCGCTCGCCCTAGCGAGGAGCGCCGCCAACTCCTCTTCGGTGGCAGGGGCCAGGATCGCAGCCGGCAACCCCTGTTCTCCGGGACCGGTCCGAAAACGCTCCAACTCCGATTCGGGCAAAAGGGTATCCGGGGCCACCATCGATTCCAGAGTAGTTCGTATTGAAGAAGTCATGCTTGAGCCTCCGGAACCACCTTCCCGGGGTTGCACTTCCCCCGTGGGTCGAACACGCTTTTGACCCCCCGAAGCACCGCCATCTCCTCCTCCGAAAAGACCAGGTGCATGTACTTCCGCTTATCGGCCCCTACTCCGTGTTCGCCGGTAATCGTCCCTCCGGCATCCACACAAACGCCCATGATCTCCCGGGAGGCGGCCTCTACCCTCCGGCCCTCCTCCTCATCCCTCCGGTCGAAAACGATGTTGGGGTGGAGGTTGCCATCGCCGGCATGGAACACGTTGGCCACCTGGATATCGTACCGTTTGGCGATCTCCGAGATTTGGGCCAACACATCCGGGAGCTTGCTCCGAGGAACGGTGGCATCCTGGACGAGGAGGTCCGGGGCCAAGCGCCCCATGGCACCGAAGGCTTTCTTTCTGCCCTTCCAAAGGGCCATGCGTTCTTCCCCCGTCTCGGCTCTACGGACCTCCCGGGCTCCGTGGTCTTCACAACACTTTTTAGCCTTTTCGGCGTCAGCCTCCAACCCCGCCTCGATGCCATCGAACTCCAGAACAAGGGCCGCTCCCGCATCCGTCGGGTACCCGGCCGCAAAGATGCTGGCTTCCACCGCCTTGATGGTATTCCGATCCACGATCTCAAGGGCAGCAGGAAGAAGCCCTTCGGAGATTATGGAGGTCACGGCCCGGCCGGCGTCCTCCAGCGTTTCAAAAATGGCGAGGAGGGTCTTCGTGGCCTCCGGCACCGGTACCAACGCTACCTCCACCTCCGTGGCCAGCCCAAAACAGCCCTCGGATCCCACAAAAAGGCCTACCAGATCGAAGGTTGGGGCCTCCCGCCCCTGGCCTCCCAGCCAGAGGGTGTCTCCGTCGGGCAGAACGACCCGGAGACCCGTGATGTATCGGCTGGTGACTCCGTACTTCAGGCAATGTGGGCCCCCGGAGTTTTCGGCCACGTTTCCCCCGATGGTACAGGCCGTCTGAGATGAGGGGTCCGGCGCGTAGTGGAGGCCAAAGGGTGCGGCGGCAGCGGTCAGGTCGGTATTCAACACGCCGGATTGAACGATGGCCCGACGGTTCGCAGGATCGACCTCCAGGATCTGGTTCATCCGGGATGTACCTACCACGACCCCACCCATAACAGCCAAGGCCCCTCCTGAAAGCCCCGTGCCAGCGCCCCTGGGGACCATGGGCACCCCATACCGGTGAAGAACGCGGGCCACCTGGGCGACCTCCCGGGTGTCGGCAGGAAGGACCACGGCCTGTGGGGCGCGGTTAAAGGCAGTCTGGGCGTCGGCCTCATAAACCAGCAGGTGATCCGGGTCACTGATTACCCATTCCGGGCCGACGGCGGACGCCAACGCCGGGAGGACTGGGGAGGGAAGCTTGTTCACCAAGTACCGCCTGGGATTCGAGA
Organism: uncultured Gemmatimonadaceae bacterium; assembly: GCA_964407425.1. Taxonomy (GTDB): domain Bacteria; phylum Gemmatimonadota; class Gemmatimonadetes; order Longimicrobiales; family Gaopeijiaceae; genus JABDNZ01. The sequence continues at coordinate 9,153 of CAYOVN010000025.1, read as the reverse complement.
GGATTTCGGGTTCACGTCCTGAGGATACCATTCGGCCCGCCGGAGTAGCAACCAGGGAAGGCGACCAGGGTGCCTCCCATTCCAAATCAGGTTGGTTGGCCCTCACCGTCCAGGTGATAAAGGGCCGCCTCGACGGCGCTCAAGGCGGCCTTCTGGAGCTTCTCGGGGATTTCTCCCCCGTAGATGAGCTCCGCAAGCTCCCGGGGATCGGCATGGGGATGGCCGGTCCGGGTTTCCTCCACCTGTCTCAGCCTTTCCAGGCGATGCCGGCGATACCGGTTCAGAGCCACCAGCGGCTCCTGGATTGGTGGTCCGTGGGTGGGGTAAAGAATGGAGGAATCCAGCTCCCGGATCTTCTCCAAGGATGCCAGATAGTCCTTGACGCAGCCAAGGTACTCTCCGACCCAGGTCGTATTCCCTCGACCCAGGAGAAGATCCCCAACAAAAACCGCATCGGCTTCCGGCCACTGGATCGCCAGGTGATCCCGGCTGTGCCCCGGGGTCTCCACTACCACCAGGTCCCCTTGGTCGGTGGGCACCCGGTCTCCATCCGACAGGGGATGGACGGAAACGGAAGACCCCTCCGGCTTTTTGAAGCCGACCGGGGCCATGAGGGCGCCCCCGGTTTTCTCCACTAAGGCCGAGGCTCCTCCAGCATGGTCCGAGTGCCCGTGGGTGAGGAGAATCCGGATCTCCTCGGCTGGCTTGAGGGCGTGACAAAGGGCCCGGATGTGGTGATCCACGTCCGGGCCCGGATCGATCAGTACAACCCGTTGCCGTCCCACCAGGAAGGACCGGGTTCCATCCAGTGTAAAGGGGCCGCCGTTACCTGCTTTGACTACCCGGGGCTTCAGCGTTCCCTCGCCTCAGCGGCGCTCGGCGACGAACTGTTCGGCCAACTTGTCGGCGACCAGGGTGATGGCTTCTTCATCTTCCGGCGTGAAAGCACCGGGCTCCATGGAGTCGAGGTCGATGACGCCAAAGATGTCATCACCGGCCCGGACCAGGATCACGAGCTCGGAAGCCATGTCAGGGCTGTCCACGATGTAGTAGTCGATCTGACTGACATCCGGGACATTCTGGGTGGTGCCTGAGCCCACGGCCGTCCCCGTGACACCCTCTCCGACGGGGATCTTGGCGTACTCGGTCCTGGGACCCACATAGTTGTGGAGCCAAAGCTCATTGGCCTCAGCATCATGGAGGAAGCCGCCCACCCAATCAAAGCGATCATCCATCTCCTTCACGCCCCGAACTGCATAACGGAACAAAGCGTCGGAGAGGTATCCCTCGTCTCTCATTTCCTGGAGTTCTGTCACCAACTCGGTCGTATCGATCATTCCGGTCCTATCCTTTTGTGGCCCATCGTCTTCGTCCGCATCGTAGCGTAGCCCTTCAACTAACAATAGTCCGGGCAACGAATCAAGTGTCCGTGGCTCTCTTTCGTCCCCCAGACTAGTAGGGGGTGAAATCGGTGGTGGGCTCCAAGCGGCGAATAAACGCGGCCATGAGCTCCGCCGTCTTCTGCAGATCCCCCAAACTCACGATCTCATTTGGGGAGTGCATATACCGGTTGGGGACCGAGATCAGGCCCGTGGGGACACCCATCCTGACGAGGTGGATCCCGTCGGCATCGGTCCTGGTGGCCCGGGGTGCGGCCTGGAGAGAGCAGGGAATGCCTTCCGCCTCGGCAGCCTCGAACAGCCGCTTGAACACCACCGGGTGATTGGAGGAGCCCCGACTCAGGACAGGGCCTCCACCGATGGTATGGTCGCCCAATTCCTTCTTTTCGATGTCCGGCACGTCGGTGGAGAACGTCACATCCACCACCAGGGCCACATCCGGCTCCAGAGCAAAAGCGCTGGAACGGGCGCCGCCCCCGGAGTAGGCGATCTCTTCCTGAACCGTGGCCACCGCGAAGGTAGCTGCCTCAGGAGGATCTTTGGACAGAAGGCGAAGTGCCTCCAAAACCACATAGGCGCCGATCCGATTGTCGACGGCCCGGCTGGCGATTCTGTCCCCGGCCAGACGGATCATTCCGGCATCCAAAACCATGGGGTCCCCAACTCGAATGCCAAGCTCCCCAACCTCTTTACCGTCAGAACACCCCAAATCCACCCAGAGGTCTTTGGTTTTGGTGGCCTTCTCCCGCTCCTCGGACTTGAGGAGATGAATGGGTTTCTTGCCAATCACCCCTGGGACCTGCCCGTCCTCGGCCAGAACCAGAACCCTCTGGCCCACCAACACCTGGGAGTCCCAACCCCCTATCTCGTCGAAGAAGAGAAAGCCCTTTTCGTCGATGTGGGTTACCTGAAGTCCGATCTCATCGATGTGCCCGGCCAGCATGACCCGAGGCTTTCCGATAGGATTTAAGCTGGCTACCGAATTCCCCGTCAAATCAGTTCGAACCTCGTCGGCGAAACCCTCCGCCTCCTGCCTCCAGACCCGAGCCGGGCCCATTTCGAACCCTGACGGGCCAGGGGAATTCAGAAGCTTTTCCAGAAAGTCGATATGGTCGGACATGGCGAGACCCTACGGCATGGCGGAATCCGTTCCGCGCCCAGTTTCCTGTGTTGTGGAGGGGGGGAAAGTAGGAAGGATGGTTCCCGCGCACCAGAATGTCAGGCGCCTTCGGATTCATCCCCTTCGATGGCAATGTCATTCCCGTCGATGACAATTTCCCCGGAGGGATTGGGCTGGCCGTCCGGCCATTCCTCCGGGGCGCCCCAATTCTGGGCACCGGCCCCAGCCATACCCCCCATGTGGGTGATACGAATGGCTCCCGATTTCAAGCGTCCCTCCAGGCCCTTCCGAATCCGCTTCATGATGACCTTTCGGGTAGGAGGAAGGAGGAAGGAGAAGCCCACTATATCCGTGAGAATTCCCGGGGTCAGGAGAAGGGCCCCTCCCACCAGTATGGCTGCTCCGTCCATTAGAGCACCGCTGGGGAGTCTACCTTTGGTCAGTTCTGACCTTAGCTTCCACATGGTCCGGAGACCCTCCAGACGGGCCAGGGCGGCACCGACGACCCCGGTCAGAACAACGAGGCCGATAGTGGGCAAAACCCCCACCATCTGCCCCACCTGGACGAGAATGAACAACTCCAGGAGAGGGACCCCGACAAAGAGCAGAAAAAGGCGGCCTAAAAGAGACATGGGGAAAGATACCCGCCCTGGAACAAGAAGGATCCGGCGGGGTCTCGGAGTACCAAGTACGACGCCACCTCGTGGCCCAAAGAGACGGAGACATGGAAAAGACCTATTTCCGAAGTGGCCTGGGCCTAAAAGCCGAAGTGAGACCCATCATCGACGCGGAATACCAGTCGGGAATGGTGGAGTTGATTCGGTCCAAAGGGTACACGACCACCTTCGATGACCTTACCGTGCGGCTGGCCCAGGAATTCGGGTTTTGTTACGGGGTGGACCGGGCCGTCGATTACGCCTACGAGAGTCGGCACAAGTTCCCCGAAAAGAAGATCTTCCTCATGGGGGAGATCATTCACAACCCCCATGTGAACCATCGGCTTCAGGACATGGGGATCGAATTCATCTACCCTGACAAGGACGGTCATTTCGATTTTGACCACGTGACCACGGAAGACGTGGTGATCATCCCTGCCTTCGGGGTGACGATGAACGACTTCACTCGTCTGAAGAACATCGGATGTGTGCTGGTGGACACTACCTGCGGCTCGGTGCTGGTGGTCTGGAAAAGAGTGGATAACTACGCCAAGGACGGATTCACAGCGGTAATCCACGGCAAGTACACGCACGAGGAGTCGCGGGCCACGGCTTCCCAGGTGATTAAACACCCCGGGGGCAAATACCTCATCGTCCGGGACATGGCGGAGGCCGACCTGGTCTGCGATTACATCGCCAAGCGGCCGGGTCACCTTTCTCGGGAGGAGTTCTACGCCCACTTCAGCAAAAAGGCCACCGAGGGATTTGATCCCGATCGGGCGCTGGAGAAGATCGGCATCGCCAACCAAACCACCATGCTGGCCAACGAATCCCTGGCCATCGGAGCCAAGATCCGGGAAGCTTTTGTGGAGGCCTTCGGCGAAGACCACGCCGAGGAACACTATCGTTCCTTTGACACGATCTGCTCCGCCACCCAGGAACGGCAGGACGCCGTGGTGGAAATGATGAGGAACCCTCCGGACGTCATGCTGGTAATCGGGGGCTACAATTCATCCAACACCAACCACCTGGCTCACATGTGCCGGGAACACACCCGGACCTTCCACATCGAGGACGCCGTCTGCATAGATCTGGAAACCGGCTCCATTCGGCACAAACCGATCCTGGACCCGGACGCTCCGGAGGTGGAGGTTCAGGACTGGCTGCCGGAGGGGCCACTGGAGTTGGGAATCACGGCGGGGGCGTCCACACCCAACAACAAAGTCGGGGAGGCGGTCCTGAGAGTCCTGAAGGTAAGGGGAACCGATCCCCCGGAAGGGCTTCTGGCCCCATCCTGAGAAGGTGGGGGCACCAACGGGGAAAAGTCTCAGACACAAAAAAAGGGGGCCGGGCTGACTGCCCGGCCCCCTTTTCTCAGCTGTCCGGCCCTTCAGCACTCTCCCGCATTCGGACCGCTGGCAATCCCTTTTCCGAGACGTTTCAGGAGGTCTCTCAGGGTGTCCTGATCCCCCGGGTCGATACCATCTACCAGCCCGCGGACGAACTCCACGTGTCCCGGGAACACCCCCTCGATGGTGGCCCGCCCCTTGGTAGTGAGGTGGGCCCGCACCACCCGGCGGTCGTCACCGGACCGTTCCCGGACCACCAGGTCCTGAGCCTCGAGGCGATCCATGACATAAGTGACGTTCCCCCCCGTCACCAGAAGCTTCTCGGCAAGGTCACCTAGGGATAAGGGCCCGACATTGTAGAGTGCCTCCAACACCCCGAACTGGGGTGCAGTGAGGTCGTATTCCGCCACTTTACAGGCCACGGCCCTGGAGAAGGTGACATAGCACCGGGCCAAAGCGATCCAAACCCGAAGAGCCTTTTCTTCCTCATCGGACCAGGTCCGGGAAGCCGGCTCGTCAGCCCATTGATCCGTCATCGGTTCCTCCCGCAAGTCCTTACCCCCTGATTGAAAAACCACGGGTCCATTGCCCGGGGGTGGCCCCGGCTAACATTGCAAGAACCCCTGGGCGGCCTCTCGGTTCCCACCTCGGGAAAAATAAATGAGCCCGGGGTTTTCCTGACCCCGGACCCATCTTTCCATCTCAATCTCTTTCGGCGAAACCCGCTGTCCGCAGCCTCAGATGTGAATGGCCCGTCCAAGAGAGGCCAGCGCACCCTCTGCAACCCCCTCCGAAAGCGTCGGGTGTGGGTGCATGGCTTTTTCCAGCTCCTCCACCGTGGCCTCCAGATGGCGCCCCACCACGAACTCGGCGATGAGTTCCGTGGCGTGAGACCCGACGATGTGGGCGCCGAGGATTTCGGAGTACTGCTTATCTCTGATCACCTTGACGAAGCCCTCGGTCTCCCCGGCTGCGACCGCCCGCCCAATTCCCGCCCAGGGGAACTTCCCTACCTCGATCTCGTGCCCAGCTTCGATGGCCTGCTTTTCCGTGAGGCCAACCGACGCCACCTCGGGGTGAGCATAGGTACAGGAGGGGATGTTGGAGTAGTTCACCGTCCCGTGGCCGTGGCCGGCCAGGTGCTCTACACAAACGACTCCTTCGTGAGACGCTTTATGAGCAAGGAGGGGAGGACCGGCGACGTCGCCTATCGCGTAGATCCCTTCCACGCTGGTTGCCAAACGCTCATCGACCTTCACGAACCCCCCATGCTCCGTGAGGGCCACGCCCACATCCTCCAACCCCAGGTCTTCAATGTTCGGTATCCGTCCGACGGCGGAGAGAACCCGATCTACTTCCAGGATCTCTTCGTTTCCGTCTTTGTCCTTAAGGGTGAGGCGGACGCCATTGTCGGTATGCTCCGATGCCTGAACCGCCGTTGTGGTCCGGATCTTCATTTTCCGCTTCTTATAACTCCGGGCCACCGCCTGGGAGCAATCTTCGTCCTCCAGAGGCAACACACGATCCAGCATCTCGATGATGTGTACTTCGGAACCATAAGCAGAATAGACATCCGCGAACTCCATACCCACCGCACCGGCACCCACAACAGCCAGGCTCTGAGGGGCGTCTTTCTGGTACAGAGCCCCGGTGGAGGACCAGATCCGGTCCTCGTCGATCTTCAACATGGGAAGGTCCCGAGGCCTGGAGCCGGTGGCGATAATGATGTTGGCAGCCTCGTAGGGGGTCTTCCCTCCTTCGGCGTCCTCCACCTCCACCGCGTTCTTGGCAATCAGACGGCCGAATCCCTGGATGTGCGTGACCTCGTTTTTCTTGAAGAGGTGACCGACTCCCCGGTTGAGTTGATCGGCTACCTTCCGGCTTCGCTCCTGGGCCGGTCCCAGGGAAATGGAGGCGGACTCAATGGTCACCCCATGCCCCTGAGCCCTCTTCATCTCCTGCACGAAGAGGGCGCTTGAAAGGAGAGCCTTGGTGGGAATGCAACCCACATTTAGGCACACGCCGCCCAATTTCTCCGTTTCGACACAGGCCACCCTCATGCCCAGCTGGGCTCCCCTGATTGCCGCCACGTAACCACCGGGGCCACTCCCGATGATGATCAGATCAAACTTGTTTCCGTTCTCCGACACGCTTCACCTCATCAAGTGGAATTCATCGAACATCCGCCGGTTTTGGAAAGGTATCTTCACAAACCATCAAACGGAACCCGGGTGTTCTGGCCGTTCCCCTCGTTATTTCTTTGCTCTGAAAGGGCTTCCGACATATTCTCCCAAGGTACCCTTCAGGCCTCCAAAGACACCCCCTTTCCACCCAGGAGTAATGGTATGTGGGAGTATATCATCCCGGTCGCCGTCATCGGCGGCGGGATCATGATCTACAACAGCCTCGTGAAAATGAGAGTCCAGGTAGATGGGGCGTGGGCAGACATCGACGTTCAGCTGAAGCGTCGCCACGACCTGATCCCCAACATCGTGGAAACGGTGAAGGGCTACGCCAGCCATGAGAAGGGTACCCTGGAGGCCGTGGTTAACGCCCGGTCGGCCGCAATGTCGGCTCAGGGGCCGGCAAAGCAGGGGGAGGCAGAAAACATGCTGACGGGCGCGCTGAAGAGCCTTTTTGCACTTTCAGAGGCCTACCCTGACCTCAAGGCTGCCGACAACTTCAAGGACCTACAGCAGACTCTGAAGGAGTTGGAGACGGGGATTCAGCAAGCCCGACGCTACTACAATGCCGTCGTCAGGGACTACAACACCAAGATCGGCCAGGTCCCTTCCAACATCCTTGCCAAGGCTTTCAACTTCTCCAGCAAGGACTTCTTCGAAATCGACGAAGGGGAAGGAGAGGTCCCCTCGGTCAGCTTCGACTGATGGGGAAAAGGCCCTTTCTTCGCTGTTCCACCCTCATCTTTTCCCTGGGGATCTGCCTTTTGGCGGGCCCCCTCGGTCCACTGGCGGGCCAGCGAAGCCTGGAGATCCAAAACTTCCGGGTGACGGTCAAGGTACACGAAGACGCATCCATCCAGGTCATGGAGTCCATTACCGTTCGATTCAACGGGGAGTGGAACGGTTTCTATCGCACCATACCCGTGGAATACGAGAACCCTCAGGGCTTCAGCTATCGGCTCTTTCTCGACGTGGAAGACATCCGAGACGAGGCGGGGACCGAACTCCGGACCGAGATAAGCCGGGAACGGGGTTATCGAAAGATCAAAATCTGGGTACCCGATGCCCGGGACGTCACCCGGACCCTCACCCTCCGGTACACCGTACCCAACGCCCTCCGGTTCTTTGAGGATCACGACGAACTCTACTGGAATATCACCGGAACCGAATGGGACATCCCGATCCAGAAGGCCTCGGCCCTCATTGAACTTCCCGACGGTGCTTCCGGCCTCAGGGCTACAGCATTCACGGGGGCATACACCTCCCAGGCCGGGGACGCCCGGATCGACGAACTCGAGGACGGTTTCTATTTCGAAACCAACGGAGGACTGAGTTTTCGAGAGGGGATAACGGCCGTGGTAGGCTGGGATCCGGGTGTCGTTACCCGCCCCGGGACCCTGCGGAGTATCGACTATTTCCTCCGGTCCAACTGGCTCCTCTTTCTGCCCCTTTTCAGCTTTCTGGGGATGTTCTGGATCTGGCGCAGGTGGGGTAAGGACCCGGATCGCCGGACGGTGAAACCCGAGTACGAACCCCCTGATGGAATGACGCCGGCAGAGGTCGGGACCTTGGTGGACAATCGGCCGGACACTCGGGACATCACCGCCACACTGGTCGATTTGGCGGTGAGGGGACACCTGAGGATCGAGGAGATGGAGACAGAGGCCCTTTTCGGGCTGGTCAAGGAAACGGACTACCGATTTATCCGGCTCACCGACCTGGAGGAATGGGCTTCTCTCAAGAACCACGAGAAATTGATGCTGGAGGGGATATTCGGGAGTGGCGGGTACCTCCCGGAGGTCACAGTGAGCGAGCTGAAGAACGATTTCTACGAGACCATGTCGAAGATCAAGACGGACCTCTTCCGGGCCTTGAAGGCCGGAAAGTTCTATCGGCACCGTCCTGATAAGGTTCTTGGGTCCTTTGTGGCCATCGGAATCGTAGCCATAGGGCTCTCCATCCCCGGGTTCCAGCTTCTGGCGGAGGTTTTCATGACCTCCAAGCTCTCGGCAGTCGTGGCCGGGATCCTCTTCGGTCTTCCCATCCTGGGTTTCGGGATTCTCATGCCCGCGAGGACCGTGGCTGGGACCCGGATGTTGGAAAAGATCCTGGGTTTCCAGGAATTCCTGGATCGGGTCGAGTCCGACCGGTACCGCAAGATGATCACCTCACCAGAGGTTTTTGAGGCCTATTTGCCCTATGCCATGGCCCTGGGCGTGGAGGGAAAGTGGGCCCGGGCCTTCGAGGACATCTATACCGAACCCCCCCAATGGTACGTGGGACACAACCCCGGAATGTTCCGGACGGGGCTCTTCGTGAACAACCTGTCCAGCATGGCATCCGACGCCGGAACGGCCATGGTATCCCAACCCAGGAGTTCGGGAGGATCAGGATTCAGTGGCGGCGGATTCAGCGGTGGGGGTGGTTTCAGCGGGGGTGGTTTCG
>CAYOVN010000024.1:0-30499 GCA_964407425.1 uncultured Gemmatimonadaceae bacterium | reverse complement strand
GGGCCCGGGCCGTGACCAGCGGTCTCAGGGGAGCGTTGGGAGCGAAGACGCCGTGGTAGCGGTCTCCGAGATGGGTTTCAATCCCTCAAATCGATGGTGAAGCGACTCGGCCTGGCCTAGAACGCCTCTCCGATACTCAGATAGAACCCCGACGATCCGGTGGTCAGGCCGAGCCCGTAGTCCGCACGGATGAAGAGGGTTTCCTGCTTATTGATGAGGATCCGGAGACCCCCGCCCACGGAGGTCTTGAACCCGTCCATGGCAAAGCCTCCCCAGTCGTCGGCCACCTGCCCGGCCGCGCCGAACCCGACCCAGGCAAATCTCCACCAGAGCGGTCCCCGAAACTCTGCCTGGAAGGCCATGAGCTGGCGATCCGTGAACCGGCCCTGGAAATATCCCCGGAGCAGTGAGTCTCCCCCGAGTTGGGGCAGGAAGTCAAAGGGGGCAGAGCCCGACCGAGCCATCCCCGTGGCCCTCAGAGCAACGACCTTCCGTGAGCCCACTGAGAAGTAGCGCCTCAGATCCAGGAGGTAGGAGCCGAAGTCGAAGTCGCTTCCCAGCGCCGAGCCATGATATGTGCCGCGGACCTGATGGAACGAGCCTGACGTCGGGAACGTGGTGCTTTCCCGCGTGTCCCGCGTGCCCACCAGCCCCAGACCCACCATCCAGCCGTCGTCTGACCCCGGGACCTCGCCGGAATCGAGGAGGCCGCCCTCCTCCACTTCCTTGATCTCGCGGCGAACCGCTCGTCCGGCGAGGCCGGCATACCATCCGCGCTTCAGTTCCCGCTGGAAATCGGCGGTCATGATGCCGAGCTGCACCGGGGTGTAGTCCTCCCCCGCATCCTCGGGGGTGTCGTTGCCGATGCCCCAGAACCGGGTGGGAAATTTCGCATAGCCCAACTCGCTGAACGACCGGTATTGGGTTCCTGAAAGAAACAGATTCGAACTCAGCTGTGTGACGATCTGGCTCTTCGATGTGTATACGGCGAAGAACTGGAACAGGGATGGCTGGACGACGGCGTCGGGCTCATCGGAAGGCGGGTCAGACAGGCGGACATAATAGCTGGCCGCCAGGCCGAACCCGAACCCTGTCTCGGGCGTGTAGAAGATCACCGGAAGGGGGATCAGGGTGTTGCCCTGCTCGCCCGCTTCCTGGGTGGTGTCGGGAGCCTCCGCAGGGGGGGCGTCCTGGGCACTCACCCCTCCGGCGGCCACCGAACAGGCCAGCCAGAATAGGGCGAACGCCCAGAAGGCGCTCCGTGGCGGGTAACGCAGGGGTGCATTCGGCATTGGGGGACGATACGGCGTGGCCCTCAGGACGGCCAGAAGTAGCTGCGATCAGGTAACCGGGCCCCGCCAGTGCCTGGCCGAGGCATTGGTGCAACGCTCACGGGTGTAGCTTCAAGGTGACGTCAAGCCCTCGAACCCGGATCAGCCAGCGATGAAGTACCCTAAACGGAGCCAGTACAAGCACGCGAAGTCGCAGTATCGGGTGCGGAATTGGGCCGAGTATGAGGCAGGGCTTCGCCGCCGCGCTGACGATCTGTATGGTCTTCCATCTTCCGACGAATCGACCGATCCACCTGCTCATCCCACCTGGACGCGATGCCCAGCGCAGCCCGAAGTCTTCCACCGAGTGGAGTGATTTCCGCTCAGGGGAGGGGGGCTCTGTTCTCAGTTCGGAGCCATGCACCAACGCCCATGCGTCAGTCCAGGATGTAGTTTCGGGCCATTTCGGTGAAACTCGCCACCTGGGCTTTTTCCCACCGACGTCTTTGTCCCAACTCATCCGCCATGAGGGCAGCCACCCTTGGAGCGGCTTCGATAGCGGCCCGGGCATTCAGGATCAAAGACCGGGTGCGACGAGCCAGGACATCGTCCACCGTCCTCGCCATCTCTTCTCTGACGGCCCAGATGACCTCCCCGGCTTTAGGCCGGAGATCCGGATGGAGAGGTTCGGAGAAGGCCGGGTCCGATCGGATCAGGGCCTCCACTGCCGGGGCATCGGACCCATAAGCTGAGAGCTCCCCGAAACGTTCCGGGTGAGAATGGAATCCGTGGATATTTAACTCTTTTGTGATACACTCCCTGGGCTCCAAACCGCCAAGTACGATTCCGTGATCCACGGCGTCTTCAGCCATCTTTCTGTAGGTGGTCCATTTCCCGCCGGTAAGGGTCATTAGGCCCGAGGCCGATACGTGAAGGGTATGGTCTCTCGAAAGAGACGAGGTATCCTCGGCGTCGCCACTTCCCACCAGGGGCCGAAGACCCGCGAAACAGGAGAGAACGTCCTTTCGGGCCGGGTCTTTCGTGAGGTAGCGGGCTGCATGAGTCAGGAGGAAGTTCACCTCCTCCTCCAGGGGCACGGGCTCGATGTCGGGCCCTTCCACGGGAGTGTCGGTGGTTCCCACCACCACCACATCATGCCAGGGAATGGCAAAGAGGACCCTTCCATCGTCGGTGTGAGGGACCATGATGGCCGAGTCTCCACCGAGGAATTCCCGGGGCAGCACCAGGTGAACTCCCTGGCTCGGCTTGATCATATCCGGCACCTCAGGATCGTCCAGCCTTCTTACCTGATCCGTAAAGACTCCGGTGGCGTTGACCACCATCCGAGCCTGAAGTTGGAGTTTCTCCCCCGTCTCTCCGTCTATGGCCCGGACCCCCGAAATGAACCCCGACTCGTCCTTCTCGAGGCCCACGACCTCGCAATAGTTCAAGAGAGATGCGCCCTGGCCGACGGCGGTTTGGGCCAGGTCCAGAAGGAGACGGGCGTCATCGAACTGGCCGTCGTGGTAGACGACTCCTCCCCTCAGTCCATCCGTTTCGATCGTGGGAAGCCGGTCGACTGTTTCTTCCCTGGAGAGATTCTTGGATTTTCCGAAACCGTATTTCCCCGCCAGAGCATCGTAGACTTTCATCCCAATGCCGTAGAAGGGAGCCTCCCACCACACATAATTGGGCACCACGAACTCCAGATCGTGGACCAGGTGAGGTGCGTTTCGTCTCAGGCGACCCCTTTCCCTCAGGGCATCCATGACCAGGGGGATGTTCCCCTGCTGAAGGTAGCGAACGCCTCCGTGGACGAGCTTTGTGCTCCGGCTGGACGTTCCCTTTCCGAAATCAGACTGTTCAAGGAGGAGGACGCTGTACCCTCTGGCAGCCGCGTCCAACGCCACCCCGACTCCAGTGGCGCCCCCGCCGATGACGATAAAATCCCATGGGCCGTCGGATTCCCTGACGGTGCGGAGCATGCTTTCCCTGTTCATGCGGCTTTTCCCGGGTTCGGGCCGGAGGTATCAGCTCGAGTTTCCCTCTCGACCATTTGGGCGTGGCTTCTGCTTCCAGAGGAACATGTACGCTGAACATCAGAAAGAATCAAAGGCGAAGAAGTCCGGTCCCAGCCGTTTTTAAGCCGGGGGGCTACTCCAGGACCCCGCCCACCTCTCTCCCGGCCCGGTCCTGGCATTTTTCTTTTGGTCCGCATAGAGCCGGTCGTTACTTTTCTTCCACTGCTGACCCAGGCGTTCCCCGCGGGTAGGAAAACCTTACCCTCGGCTCTAGGTGGTATCCGACATCCGCGGCTCGCCGGAAGTTGATCAGCACCTTCAATCGTGTTCGACAGGTGCCCGTGAGATTAGGAGTAAATATGCCGAGCAGGAGAGAGTTCCTTGCGGGATCGGCCCTGGCGGGATTGGGCTTGGGTTTGAGTGGTTTTTCCGCCGTTGGGTGCACCGGGTCGGAGGAATCCGGGTCCGGGGGAGGGTCGGAAACGGAAGGTGGAGTGGCCAGGGCTGAGAAGCCTTTGCGGATTCTGATCCTTGGCGGAACCGCCTTCCTGGGGCCGGCACAGGTCGAGTACGCACTGGCTCGGGGCCACATAGTGACCCTTTTCAACCGAGGGCGCACCAACCCCGACATGTTCCCTGGGGTTGAGAAACTCATTGGTGACAGAGCCGAACCGGACTACTCGGCTCTGGAAGGAAGGGAGTGGGACGTCGTAATCGACAACTCGGCCAACGTGGCCCAATGGGTCATGGACGCGGCCCCCCTTCTGAAGGACACCGTGGGTCGGTATCTCTTCGTCTCCAGCATCTCGGCCCATAAAGACAACAGCATCGTCGGCCAGGGTGAGGACGGGCCGGTCTTCACCCAGGAGGAATTCGACGAGGTCATAGCGTCGGAGGCTTCTTTCGGCGAGGCCTTCGGCCCCAACAAAGCTCAGGCTGAAAGGGAGACCTTCAAGGTCTTCGGGGATCGGGGGATCGTGGTTCGACCGGGACTCATCGTGGGCCCCAGGGACAACAGCGACCGCTTCACCTATTGGCCCGTCCGGATCGATCGAGGAGGGGAAGTCCTGGCGCCGGGGGATGGAACCGATCACGCGCAGATTGTCGACGTTCGGGACCTCAGCGAGTTCATGATCCACCTCCTGGAGGCGGAGGCGTCGGGGACGTATGTCGCTACCGGGCCGGAAACACCCATGACCATGGCCGAAATGCTGAACGGAATTCGGGCGGTCACGCCGGCGCCGGTTACCCTGACCTGGGTGGACGCCGATTTCCTCCAGGAGCATGAGGTTAGACCGTGGCAGGACATGCCCGCTTGGTTCCCGAAGACCCCTGAAATGGCCGGGTTCAGTTCCTACGACATCTCCAAAGCCGTTGGAGCTGGGCTGAGTTTCCGGCCCCTGGCCGAGACCGCCCGGGACACGCTTGAATGGTGGAAATCCAAGCCTGAGGAGGAGAGGACTTTGAGGATGGGGCTGGATCCGGAGAAGGAGGAGGCGGTCTTGGAGGCCTGGCACGCCAGAAATGGGTAGCTGAAGAGTACCAGGTCGGTGGACACCCCTTCCGAGCCAGGGAAGGGATCAACGGAACGAAACGGGAGCAGATCCCCGGGGCGGATTTCCAATCTGCCCCCGGGGGTCTATGTTGTGGCTGTTCACTCACCGCCATCTCCGTGGAGACCCAGACCATGAGCCTGGAAGACATTCAGGCCGTTATCGACAGTGCCAAAGCCCGGGGTGTGGGCCATCTCGAAGGCTTTATTCGGCAGCGCGCCCCGGACATGACGGAGGAGAAGGTTCAGGAGGCTGCCGAAGTCGCCATTGAGATCATCGAGTCCGTTCCCATCTTTCTCGCCAGGGCCCATCAAGAGGCGAGGATACGAAAGATGGTGCGGACTGTCCAGCCTGTCCTGGACCATGCCGAGCGGTATTTTCTCCGACCTGTGGACCTGATTCCCGAGATGACCATGGGCCTGGCAGGGCTGTTGGATGACACGTACCTGGTCCTCAGGATTCTCCGGAATCTGGATCGAGGACCGGAGCCCTTCCTGGACTGGGATCTTGAATTCCCCCTGGCCTTCCTCCGGGGTTTGATAGGGAGGGAGATCGGCTCGAAACTAGACACCCTCTCCATCGCAGCGATGGAGGATATGTCCCAGCATTTGTCTCTGATCTGGGAACAAGTCAGCCACGAAGCCTAGCCGGCCCGGGCTACCAGCCTTTCCCCAGGGCCTTCCAGTAGGCATCCACCACCCTTAAGAACTCCGAATTCGAGAGGTCTTCCCCGGGCCTCCAGGGGCTATACCCGGTCCAGCAATGGGGCTTTTTCCGGCCGTACTCGAAGCTGGCTGATGGGGACGGATCCGAGAGGCCATCAAGAGCTTCCTCCATCAACTCCACCGCATTGTTCAGGTAGTAACTATCCATGTCTCCCGTTGCGACATGGATTTTCCCCACCAGGCTGGATCCGACGGTGGACCAGTTCTCGGTGAGATGGTGGGTTAGATCCCAATTCTCCCTCCAGTAGGCGGCGACCTCCTGATCGATCTCTCCCGTAACCCTGTCCCAGATAGGGGCTGCATACCCGTCTGGACCCACGGGGCTGAAGAGAGCTTCCCAGATCGCCCATTGCCCCCCGGAGCGTCCGTTGGGGCCCACGGCCCTCTCGTAGCCATTCTCCTGCTTCACGGTGGAGGTGATGTTCCCGTCGGGCCGCCGGGCATTCGGTCGTTCCGTTTTCACCCAGTCGTTTCCTGAGAAATAGGCGTTTTCATCTTCGTAGATGTTGACGATCTGGTAGTAGTGGAAGTCCACCGGGTCCGGACACCAGCCCCAGGTTCCTCCGAAATCGTCTGGATTGAGAATCTGAACAGCCAAGGCCTCCCATCCGCCGGTGGAGCCGCCAGCCAGGGTCCTGGCCCAGGGCTCCGGAATCATACGGAACTCCGATTCCAGTGCCGGAATCAATTCCTCCAGGAATGCGTCCCCGTAGGGCCCGACATTCGCAGAGTTCACGGAGTGGCCCGTGTCGTAGTATGGGTTGGCGTCTCTCACCGTGACCAGAATGACCTTCGGGCTCTCAGGGGACCTCCAGAATTCCGAGAACCCGGCACTCCGACCTCTGCCGGTGCCAGCGTTTTCCGAGTATCCGAAAGGGGCGCCCCGACCCGGGAAATGCCCCGTCAGGTAGAGAACCGGATAGTGTCGATCGGGGTTGTCCCAGTAGTCTGAGGGCAGGAGGACATTTGCTCCGATGTACATGTCCTGTCCCCAGAATTCCGAAAGGGCCTCACTGCGAATCTTGGTGAACCGGACGAATTCCCCTTGGTCGTCAGGGTTCCCCTGTTGAAGTGAGCCACCGTCCGGAACCGAATCCAGGGGCGGAATGACCTGGTCGATCTGGAAGCGGAAGGAATCGGAGCTGTTTTGGGAGATCCGGACCTGTTTTGGTTCACTCATTGCGTTCCCCGGGGCCCGCCAGGGGCTCTGGCCGGCTCCGGAGTTCAGGTGCATTTCGACGGTGTTGCCGTCGGAGCGATGGAACGGGGTGAAAACGTTCAGGAACGCCTGGCCAGTGTACTCACCCGGGGGCAGTTCATGAAACGAACTCAGGGGGTAACCAATGGTGCGTTCCCCGTCGAAGGTCAGGACCGCCTCACCCCCGGCTTCCAGATCGCGCACCTCCATCCCCCAGAAAGGAACTCCCCGGAGGCCCGTCTGGAGTCGCGGTTCCCGTTCCTCATTCCTGGTCAGGATGACATAGGCCCGACCCGTCACGGGCACCTCCAGGCCAAGGGAGGCGATCTCGTCAGCCGCGGTTTGAGAGAGCTCGATTGCAAATGTTGGCATGGGGCGGTTGTCACCCCCCTGCGAACAAGCGAGGGTGACCATGGCCATGGCCAGAAGGAGGAGACCGGCTTTGCGCTGGACAGTGGAGAGTTTTCTCATTGGGCCCGGATTCGCTTTTCTGGTTGAAGGGGCGACCTGGCGGGAACGGCCAGGAGTGGTTGCCCCCGAACGGTTCACTCACAACCTTGACGTTCCGGTTGATCCCTGCAAGAAGCCCCTGTGAAGGAGACCGTCCGACGTGTCCTCTGTTCCGTGTTCCAGACGCCATTCAGCTCCTCTGCCACGAATCCTCCTGCCTCTCGCTCTCCTTTTCCTGGCGGCTTGCGGGGATTCGGGGGGAAACGGCCCGGCCCGGTCTCTGGATGGGCTCAAGATCGGAAACCTGGACCACCCAACCCTGAGGTTCGACGACGATGGAACCTTCACCATCGTGCATTTCACGGATGTCCAGGACGATCAGGAGATCGACCCCAGAACCGTTCGTCTCATAGAGGCGGTCCTCGATGACCAACAACCGGACCTGGTGGTTTTTACCGGTGACAACGTCCGCTCTGGGCCCGAGACAGCCGATGACGTTCGAAAAGCCATCGATAATTTGGCTCACCCTGTCGACTCCCGTGGGATTCCCTGGCTTATCACCTTCGGAAACCACGATGAGGACCACACCCCCAAGACCGGTATGGACGAAGGCGCCTTGCTGGAGTACTACATGTCCTTTTCCAACAACCTGAATCGACCTGGGCCTGAGGGGGTGAACGGGACGGGAAACATGCAGGTGCTGGTGTACGGCTCGGATGGGGATGGGCCCCGTTTCAACGTCTGGGCCCTGGATTCGGGCCGGTATTCCTCCGACAGCATCGCCGGCCAATCTATCGAGGCGGATGGGCTCCGCTCCTATGACTGGATTCGCCCCAGTCAGGTTTCATGGTATGCCCGGACCTCGCAGGAAATTGAGAGCCGGTTTGGGAACAAGGTTCATGGCCTGATGTTCTTTCATATTCCCCTTCCCGAGTTCGACCTGATGTGGGAGAATCGGGAGAGGCATGGGGTGGTGGGGGAGAAGAATGAGAACGTGGCGCCAGGGTCTTTTAATAGCGGTCTTTTTGGAGCGGTCATGGACCGGGGCGATGTCCTGGGAATCTTCGCAGGCCACGATCACGTGAACGACTTTGTCGGGGACTACTTCGGCGTGACCCTCGGATACTCGGCCAATGTCGGTTTCGGGACCTATGGGCTGGAAGGGGAGGAGCCAGACCGCCTGCGGGGCGCCCGGGTATTTGTGGTGCGCGAGACCGAGCCTGAATCCTTCGAGACCTTCATGGTTTATGCCCGGGACTACGGGATCGGGTAGGTCGCTCGGGAGGCCGGAGGGTTGCTCGGGAAGAAAAGGGACACCCCTTCATCCCTTCGATATCCAGGGCGAGATTGAGACAACCCAAATAGCATATTCCAGGTCAAAGACCCACAAATACGAACTCTTAACGGAGACGAGCCTCATGCGTTCGGTAAGGACACCGCGCCTCCTTGCCCTCTTGGGCACCATTCTGCTCCTTTCCTGGCCCTCCCTATCGGGAGCTCAGGAGGAAACCCGCCTTCTTCGGTTTCCCCACATTCATGGGAATTCGGTGGTCTTCACCTATGCGGGAGACATCTACACCGCATCGATTCAGGGTGGGGAGGCGAAACGCCTCACCTCTCATGAGGGGCTCGAGGTGTTCGCCCGTTTTAGCCCGGATGGCCGATGGATAGCCTTCTCAGGGGAGTACGGTGGGAGCCGACAGGTATTCGTGATTCCCTCCAACGGTGGAACTCCCCGCCAACTGACCTTCTATCCTGACGTCGGGCCCATGCCTCCCAGGGGCGGATACGATCATCTGGTCCTGGACTGGACCCCAGATGGATCGAAGATCATGGTTCGGGCCAATCGGACCGCCTTTGGTCAGCGGGTGGGCCGCTACTACCTGGTTGATCCGGTGAATGGTGGCCTCGAGGTACCCCTGGAGATACCCGAAGGAGCCTCCGGAGCCACATACGACGAGACCGGAACGAAGTTGGCCTACAACGTCAAGAGCCGGGAGTGGAGGCACTGGAAACGGTACCGGGCCGGCCGGCAGCAGGACGTGTGGATCTACGATCTGGCCAACCATTCCTCGGAACGAATCACCACCGAGTCCAGCACCGACAACTTCCCCATGTGGGTGGGAGATGAGATCTATTTCGTCAGCGACCGGGACGATAATGAGAAGTTGAATCTCTGGGTGTACGACACCGGCTCCGAGGCTTTGGCTCCCGTCACGACTTTCGACCAGTTCGACGTCATGTGGCCCAGCCGGGGGGTCGGCGGCGTGGTGTATGAGAACGGCGGATACATCTACCACCTGGATCCGGAGACCAAGGAGAGCCGGCAGCTGAACATCACCGTCACGGGTGATCGTCCCTATACGGCCCCCTATTTCAAGAACGTCTCCGACGATGTGGAGTCCTTCGACATCTCCCCCAGTGGGAAACGTGTGGTTTTCGGAGCCCGGGGTGAGATCTTCACTGTTCCGGCCGAGAACGGGAACATCCGGAACATTTCCCAGACCCCGGCTCACAGGGAGCGGGGGGTGACCTGGTCGCCGGATGGAAAGTGGATCACCTACTTCTCGGATGCTTCAGGGAACTATGACCTATATCTGATGCCCTCCGACCGCTCCGCGGAATCGGTCCGCCTCGTGACGGGAGACGCGGTGTGGATGGATGGAGTGACCTGGTCGCCAGATTCGGAGTGGATCGCCTGGTCGGACAACATGAACCACCTGAGGGCCATGGAGGTCGCCTCCCGGAAAATGGTGGAAATAGACCGTACAGGAGCCGGCCCTCTCAACGATTTCTCCTGGTCCGGTGATTCGAAGTGGATCGCCTACGCCAAGAACAGTCCGAATACGGTTTCGGCCATCTGGCTTTATTCCTTCGACTCGGGTCAGCGCACCCAGGTCACAGATGACATGACGGATGAGTCCAGCCCGGCCTTCGATCCCGAAGGGCGGTTCCTCTACTTCGTTTCGGCTCGGGACTTCGCCTTCAACTTCGGAGGTGGAAGCGGCTTCGATTCTCGGATCTTCGCTGCCACGCTCCGCAGTGACTACGGTCACCCTTTCCCGCCGAGGAGCGACGAGGAACCCGCCGTTGTCGGTGAGGAGAGTAGTGAGGATGACCCGGCTGAAGATGGCCCGGAGGAGGCTCTGAGAATCGACCTCGACGGACTCGGTGACAGGATTATGCCCCTCCCCGGGATCGATCCCGGCGGATATCAGGGAATCATCCCGACGGAGGATGGGGTTCTCTACTTCAGCAACGGAGCCCTGCACCAGTATTCGCTGGATGACCGTGAGTCCTCTGAGATCATTTCCGGCGTCAACGGGCTGGCCATCACCGGCGACCGAAAGAAGCTGGTGTACCGATCCGGCGGGTCCGATTTCGGCATCATCGATGTTCGACCCGGTCAATCCAACGACGACGGCCAACTCGATCTGGATGGAATGGAACTTCGCATCGATCCCAAGGTCGAGTGGGCCCAGGTGTACCACGACGCCTGGGTTATCATGCGGGATTGGTTCTACGACCCGGGCTTGCACGGGGTGGACTGGGAGGCCATTCACGATAGGTATGAGCCCCTTGTTGATCACGTGGCCCACAGGGCTGATCTTGACTATGTCATCACCGAGCTCATTGCAGAGATGAATGTGGGCCATGCCTACGCGAACTCCTCGCCGGAAATGCCCTCTCCTGAACGGGTGGATATCGCTCTTCTGGGAGCCGAGTTCGAGGCCGAGGGGGACCGCTATCGAATCGCCAATATCTTCCCCGGCGAGAACTGGCATGGCGAGTATCGATCCCCTTTGACGGAACCGGGGAGCGATGTGAAGGAGGGAGATTTCCTGATTGCCATCGACGGGGAGGACGTCACGGCGTCCGATAATCCCTATTCATTTCTGGTGGGGAAAGCGGACAGGATCGTGGAGGTCACGGTCAACGAGCGTCCCTCCGCATCAGGTGCTCGAACGGTGAAGGTTCGCCCCATCACCAGTGAACAAGGTCTTCGGTATCAGGAGTGGGTTGGGGAGAACGCAGCCCTGGTGGATTCCCTGTCGGGTGGGCGAATCGGGTATATCCATCTTCCAAATACGGGAGTTCCGGGTCATAGGGAGCTTTACGAGGGTTACCGGCCTCTTCACCTGAAAGAGGCTCTGATTCTGGACGATCGGTACAATGGAGGTGGGTTCATTCCCGAGGAGATGGCCTTTATGGTCGGGGCCCCCCTCCTGAATTTCTGGGCCCGCCGCCACCTGGATATGAACTCCCAGCCTGCTGTGGTCCACACCGGACCCAAAGCCCTTCTCATCAATGGGCAGGCCTCATCCGGGGGAGATGCGTTCCCCTACTATTTCCGGGCCTTGGATCTGGGGGCCATCATTGGAGAGAAGACCTGGGGAGGTCTGGTGGGGATCAGTGGGAATCCAGCTTTCGTGGATGGCGGGAGTCTTTCCGTGCCCCGGTTCGGTTTTGTCGATGCCGACGGGAACTGGGCAGTGGAGGCTGAGGGTGTGGCCCCGGACCCGGGCTTCGAGGTATTGGACCGGCCCGAGGATATCGCCGCCGGTAGAGAAGCCATCATTCAGCGGGCCGTGGAGCATCTTCTTCGGGAACTCGACGACCCTCAGTACCAACGACCGGGCAGACCTTCGGGCCCGATTCGAAGAGCTGGTGGAGGCGGATCGTGAGAGAAGGTGGAAACTGACGCTAATAATAAAGGGGGGCGGGTTCTTTTCCCGCCCCCCTTTTTGCGTCCGGACCGTCCTACTTTTCCCACCCCTTCACATCGTAATAGTCGTCCACAAGGCGATCGATGTTGATGGTCGTTCCCTTCGCTGGCCCGTCGGGAATTGGATGATCCTTGAAACGCACGGGGAGAGTATCGTCTTGGCGTTTCAACCCCTCCCGAAGGTTGAAGTCTCTCTCCACCTGACTCACATGGGAGCAGGCGTTCCAAAGGTCATCCTTGGAAATGTCCCGACCCAGGTACCCCGAATAGGCCTCGGCGGCCAGATCGAAGTCCACCACATCCATACAGCACGAGATGTTCTTGCAGATTGTCATGCTGTCCGACAGGAGGCCCATGTGCTCAGCGTAGTTCACCAGGGCACCCTTTCCTTCCTCGCTCAGCCGGTGGGCTGCCTGGCGATTTCCCACCCGCCGCAGAGCCAGCTCTTCGTCCCCGGTGAGCTCGATCATGGGTTCCCCCCGATAGTGATCTCCACCGCGGGAGTTCACCGCGTTCATGAGGGCGTAACCTTTGATGCCCCGGGGGTCCGCCGAGAATAACTCGAGGCCCTTCACTTCCGCCGTGAGCTTTTTCGCTTCGGCCCCAAACTTCTCTGCGACCCGCTTGGTGCCCTCCGAAAGAAGGTCTCCGATACCCTGCCGATAGGCGATCATCTCGGGCAGTTTCAGGAGCGCTTCCTTCGAACCCCAGGAAAGGTCGATACCGTCGCAGTCCTCATCGGAGATGATGCCCTCATGTCGGCACTCCATGAGCCAGGCGATGACCTCCCCGGTGCTGATGCAGTCCAGGCCCAAGCGGTTCACAACGTTCGAAACATGGACCGCCAGCTCCAGGTCGCTTCCTCCGACTTTCACCGTGAAAGCGGCCTGGGCTTCATATTCCGGCCCCTCTCCCTCACTGTAGCTCGTGTAGTTGTAGCGGGAGCAGTAGACGTTGCAGTTGTAGCAGGCCTTTCCCTTCACCACATGCTCCCGGCGGAGAGCTTCGGAGCTGACCTTGTCCAGATCCTCGAAAACCGCACTCCGGTAGTGATAGGCCGGGAGCACCCCGTAGTCAGCCAGGGCGTCCATGATCCTCGTGGTTCCGTAGAGCTGCCGGGACCGGAACTGCCGATGGGCCTCGATATTCGAAATGAGATCGCCGCAGGCCTTTTTGAACCGTTTAGGATCCGCGGGACGGGTGGGCTTATTCCCCCGAACTGCTATGGCCTTGAGTTTCTTTGAGCCCATGACGGCGCCCATCCCTGTCCGGCCACAGGCTCGGGCCAGATTACAAGAGATGATGGCGTACTTCACCAGGTTCTCCCCGGCGGGTCCGATGGTCGCTACCTGGAGGTCCGGATCGCCGAGTTCGTCCATCAGTTGGACCGTCGTCTCGGTGATGTCCATGCCCACCAGGTGGGAAGCATCCCTGAGTTCGATGCGGTCGTTGTCGATGTACAGGTACTGCCAGCTTTCCGAGGCCCCGGAGAAGACGATCTGGTCGACTCCGGCCCAACGAAGTTCCGGGGCGAAGAATCCCCGGGCCCCTGAGTCCCCGAGAAATCCCGTAAGGGGACTTTTTGCACTGGCTATGAAACGGCAGGTGGCGGCTAATTCGGTCCCGGTCAGGGGGCCCACGGAGATACAAAGAAGATTCTCCGGGCCCAGGGGGTCGATCCCGGCGTCCAGTTCCCGTAACAGGGTCACGCTGTTCCAGGTCCTTCCACCAATGCCGTTCTCCGGGGTGGACCCTCGGCTGATTTCATGATTGGTGAGGTCGACCCGAAGGCTACTTCCCTGGTAGATGCTCATGAGTCCACCCTCCTCCCTTCAGCCCATTCTTTTCGAAGGGGTTCAGCCATGACCGTGGCATAGTGGACTCTCCGCTGACCAGGGGTCCCTTGGACCTCCAGGAAGGGAGCAAGGGAAACCTCCACTCCCTCCCGGAAGGACAGAGCACCACTGGGGCACACCTTCACGCAATTGGGATCCCCATCGCAGAGATCGCAGAAGAGAGGCTCGTCATAGAAACCCACGGCCCCCACCGGGCACGCTTCGGCACACAAGCCGCACGCGTCGCAGAAGTCCGAGTCCAGGACGATCTCACCCCGGCCTCCTACCGACAGGGCTTCCGTCGGGCACTCGATGCAGGGCTTCTCGTTGCAGCTGAAGCAGGCGATGGCCAAGTCGATTCCCGTCTCGTCCATCTTTGCCACACGAATCCGGGCCAGGGCAGGGGAGACGGCACCGAAATGTCCGGAGCTGCACGTTACCTCACACATCCGGCAGCCCACACAGAGCTCTATATCACAATGGATCACGAGGTTACTCCATCCGCTCGATTCTAAGAATCACATTTCCTGCAGGGTCGGGGCAGAGGACCCGGTTGTCTTCCTTGAGCCAGTCCCCGTCTTCCAGGGTCCTTTGTTTTGCACCCAGGAACGGAAGGGCTGCGTGGAGGGCGTACAGGCAGAAATGCTCTCCAGGAGGAATGTAGAGGCGTCCGCTTCTGAGACTGAAAACGGCCCCGGGTCTCATACGGGAGGTGCATTTCCCGGTGACCGATTCCACGTGGATCTTCAGGTTGACCAACCCGCCTTCGGAAGTCCCGCCGGCTTCGGCCTCTTCAACCAGGAGGGGGTCGGGACTCACAACCTCACCCTTGGCCCTCGTCCCTTTTTCTTCACCCGGGTCCACGATTCCAGCCTGCTCGATTTGAAAAATCACTCGCCCGGCTGGATCGGGGCACTGGGCATGTTTCACCCGCCACATCCAGTCGCTGTCTTTCTCCTCGTCGAGCCTTCGCTCCTTGGGAGTCAGAACCGGGATCAGACTCTGGAGGGCCCAAAGGCAGATATATCCGCCCTCAGGTACCCGGATGTCTCCGTCATCGACCGTGAAATAGTCCCCGGGCTTCATGGGCGGGCAGGCCGTACACTCTCCCATCACTTTCTTCACCGAGACCTTCAGCTCGTACATGTAGACTCCTGGACAACGGCTTCAGCAGACCAACTAGTGCCCTCTCACCATCGGGGCCCTTCTGCCGGAAGAGGCAACAAGCGTGCCCCGGGGGACCTTCGCCGAGATCGGCGGGGGTCGGTCGTGCTCCGCCCCCATCTGTTTTTTCACGCCGTCAGAATTTCCGCTTCCCACTCCGCATCGATCGGGAATCGGGGGTTCCGCCTCCGCTCCTCCGTGACCGCATCCGAATACCACCAGTCCCGAGTGTCCAGGTGGGTTTGGGCTAGTGGGCGGAAGCTTAGTCCGTGGGCCACTGCTTGGTCGATGTTGATGCTCGTGTACCCGAGGTGCGGCCCCTCCAACAGAGTCCATGGCACCGTATAGGTCAGGTTTTCCGCCTTCAAGAACTCGTAGTCGTCGACCCAGGTCCATTCCACATCTGCACCGGTGCAGAACCGTAGTCCGTGGAGGAATTCCTCCTGGGTGAGGAGGGATCCGGGCCCCGCGATATTGAAGATGCCCCCGGCCTCATCCTCAACCAGGTGAACGCAGAATTCTGCCAGATCCCTTACGTCCATAAGCATGACGGGGTCTGTCTTTCTTCCCATGGCCAGGACCTCGCCGCCCCTTTCCATCCGCTCCACCCAATAGCCGTGCCGGTTCGTCTGTTCCCCTGGTCCGGTGAAGTGCTGAGGCCTGGCCAGGATCGCACGGTCTCCGAAGGCCTTCTGAGCCTCCATCTCCCCCAGGGTCTTCATGACACCGTAAGCGGCGCTACCATCCTCGCTCCCCGATTCGTCCACGGAAAGGGGAACCATCGACTCATCGATGTTCGTGGTTAGATAGGGGTAGTAGACGCCCGTGGAGGAGATGAACAGGTAGCGCCCCACGGCGTCTTTGAGGAGCTGGGCCGAGTCCCGGGTCCACTCCCACTTTTTGGTGGAGTTATCGAATACGACGTCCCATTCACGACCCTCGAGGGAGGTCAGGTCGTTCTCCCTGTCGCCGGTGAGGTGCTCTACCCGCCGGAAGTCCTCCACGTTGACGGTCGGTTGGGTCTGGCCCCGCGTGAAGATGGAGACCTGGTGACCTCGCTCCAGAGCGTAGTGAACCTGGTGGGGACCGAGAAAGCTGGTTCCTCCTAGAATCAGGATCTTCAAAGACCGGGGAGGATGCGCTTCCCGGGACGGGGATGGCGTTTCGTGTTCCATCCCCCCGTGGATCTGACCCAGGGCCGCGGACCCTCGGACACCCAGAGCCGCAGCTCCGCCGGCAGCCACGGAATATCGAAGGAAGTCTCGTCGGGTGGTGGGCACGGGTACCTCCAGGTCTTCAGGGTACGTCAGAAAGAGAATGCGAATCGGCTTTGGGAAGCGGTCACGGATATAACCGTTCCCTGGTCCAGCTTTCACCCTCCCGTTCAAACTTCAGGCGGTCATGAAGGCGGCTGGCCCGACCCTGCCAAAATTCGATTGACCGGGGGTTCAAACGGTAGCCACCCCAGTACGGCGGGAGGGGAACCTGTCCCCCCTTGAATTCTGATTCGAACTGTTTGACCCGGCCCTCCAACTCCTCGCGCTTTGGGAGGGGTTGGCTCTGTTTCGAAGCCCAGGCCCCCACTTGGCTGCCCCTGCCCCGAGAGTGGAAGTAGGCCTCCGAGTCATCCTTGGAAATACGCTGAGTCGTCCCCTCGATCCGGATTTGGCGCTGCAGTATCGCCCAATGGAAAACCAGGGTGGCTTCCGGATTTGCCTCGAGTTCAACGGCCTTTCGGCTCTCGTAGTTGGTGAAAAATACAAAGCCCCTCTCGTCATATCCTTTGAGCAGGACCAGGCGGACCGAAGGCTTCCCTTCCGGGGTCGCCGTTCCGAGAGCCATGGATTCGGGGAGGTAGATGCCTGACCCGATGGCCTCCCGAAACCAGGTGTGGAAGAGAGCCATGGGATCGTCCCCGGCTCCTGCCTCCGATAGGCCTCCAACTACCCCTTTGCCTGCCGTAATAAATGCTCGGATCGTAGACCAGATGGCCATTCGTCAGGACTCTCCCGGAACGATGAAAAACGGATTCAATTCAAGTTGGGCAAAATCCGGGTTCCGGGGTAGCCGGGCAAGTCGGGCCCGGGTTATTGCGCCGGGGCTTCCATCCCCCGACGTTCACCCTGGTTAAAGACTCGGACAGGGGCTCTGTACGCAATGCGAAAGGAGTTTCTGTCCAGGAACTCTGATTCGTCACACCTCCATCGGGGGCAACAATGGCTCGTATTTCTATTGCACGTCTTTCTCTTCTTTCTTTTTCCCTTCTCGCCCTCACTGCCTGTGGGGGTGGCGAGGACGGTGGGGGCGCTCCCATGTCCGAGGCGGACATCATGGCCCGGGCGGAAGCTATCCACCACGCCGTCATCACCATGGACACCCACATTGACATCGGTGGGAACTTTGGGACGGCTGAAGTAGATCCTTGCGTCGGCACCCGGTCCAAAGTGGACATCCCGAAAATGAAGGCCGGTGATATGGATGTGGCTTTCATGGCCGTCTACGTGGGGCAGGGCCCCAGAACCGCCGAGGGTCATGCTGCCGCAAAGGCGGCGGCTATGAACAAATTCGAAGCCATCCACCGGGTGGCCGAGGAAATGTGCCCTGACGAGGTGGAGATCGCATACAGTCCCGACGACGTGGAAAGGATCCACGCCACCGGGAAGAGGATGTTCGCCATCGGGATCGAGAACGGCTATCCGGTGGGGCACGAACTGGGTCTGGTTCAGGAGTACTATGACCTGGGTGCCCGTTACATCACCCTGACGCACAACGGGAACAACGATATTGCCGACTCCACGAACCCCCGAGATGGTGAAGAGGGTGAACACGGCGGCCTTTCGGACTTCGGCCGTGAGGTGGTTGGTGAGATGAACCGGCTGGGAATCTTCATTGACGTCTCCCACGCCTCCCGGGAGACCACGATGCAGGCCATCGAGCTGTCGGATGCCCCCATTATGGCTTCCCATTCCGGGGCCAGCGGGTTGGCAGATGTGTCCCGGAACCTGAGTGACGAGCAGCTCATCGCCATGGCCGAGAAGGGTGGAATCATCCAGATCGTGGCCCTGGGTAGCTTCCTCCAGGTGGATCCCCCGGAATACGGCGAAGCAATGGCAGGCCTCCGGGAAGATTTCGGGATGTTGGACAGGAGAGCCCTTTTCTCCATGACGGAGGAAGAGCGGGCAGAGTACCAGGCAAACATCCAGTCCGTCATGCCCGACTATGAGGCTCGAGTAGCCGAACTCAACACCCAATACCCCCGGCCGAGCATGAAGACCATGGTCGACCATATCGACTACGTGGTCGATCTGATCGGAATCGATCATGTGGGAATCGGAACCGACTTCGACGGAGGTGGGGGCGTCCCCGGGTTCAACGACGCGAGTGAGGCCTTGAACGTGACCGTTGAACTGGTCAGGCGCGGGTATTCGGAAGAGGACATCGGGAAAATCTGGGGTGGGAACCTTCTGAGGGCCTGGCGTGACGTGGAGCGGGTGGCGGCGGAGCTTCAGGGCTAGGCCCCCTGGGACCTTTTGGGTCGGGTCCAGCTCTCCGGCAGTCCCCGCGGCTCCGGCTATGGCTCAAATTTGAACCGCGCACGCTGACATCGGGGGGGCGCCATAGAGTCGCCTTGGGGGCTGCCGGAGAGCTGGACCCAAGGGCTTCTGGAGGGGGGCTCCCCCAGCAGCCGCATTGTTCGTCAGTGTTTGGGGAATCTCCCTCAAGAAGTCGGACCGCAGGTTCCGCCATAGAATGCCTGGGTCCTGAATGAGGGAAGTTCGGGCTAGGGTACTATATAAAAACGGACTTGGTTTCTCGTTCTTACGGTGAGGGCCTGGTTGGCCATATTGGCCAGCTTGTCCACCAAGGCGGGCCTCAAGTTTGGTTTGGGCCGGACTCTCAGTTCCCCGCTCTCCACACCCCAGGGGGAAGCTCTGGCCCTTAGCCGTTTCCAGCGATAATCGGCGACATCCGTTGCGAAGTTGAATCCGTCCGGCAGATAGGGAGCCAGGCCGGGTGGGGTCCGTCCCCACCCTGAGTTTCTAGCCCGGGTGCCACCGTCAGCGAGATAATTGGAGTAGGCGACCTGGACCGCACGGACGTCTCCCAGAATGTTCGCCGCCTCGGCGTTGAGAATTGCGCCCCTGAGGCGGGGGATGGCGATGGCGGCCAGGATCCCGATGACCACCATGACCACCAGGAGTTCGATTAGGCTGAACCCCCGGATATTTCGACGCCTGCGATGTCTCATAGGCCCGCTCCATAGGGGGGAAGGAGGGCTTCAAAGGCTTTCCGGAAGGGTCCCAGATCCTCCCCGGAGCGATATTGAACCCGAACGCCGTCCAGCTCGGACACCAAGGTATATCCACCCCCTTCCCTGAAGTAGGTCAACCCCTCCTCGTCCATCCCCACCTCCTCCAAGTTGGCCGGATACTCGCCCGTTTCTTCAAACTCGGAGTCGAGAGCAAGGGATGTGATGTATATGACTTCCCGGAGAGCGGTATCCACCGGGACCGGGGGCAGTTCCTCGTTCGGAGGCCCGCCGAAAATGAATGCGACAGGGAGGAGAACGAGGAGGATAACCAGAAATATGGGGTGTACCCTTCTTCCTTGGGTCATTTGTGTCTCCGTTGACCGTTTCTTCTCCGCCGTTTCCTTCTGGACCTCGGCCATGGCGGACACAAGGCGACCCAGCTGTGGGTCAGTCTGGACGAGTTTGGCCTGGCCCTCTTTCGCTTCGGTCACGCCGACCTGCTCCCCTTCGGGTCTGGGTCTGAATCCAATGTGGCCGCAACCGGCCCCTTTTCACCTTAGCTAAACTCAAAGAGGAAAACAAATGTTTCCTTAGGGGGAGAGGGTGGAGAATTGGAGGTAGAGGTCCGCAGAACCGGGCCTGCCCTTATCCTTCGACCCTATGTGAAATCCGTCATTCGGACAGGTAGGCGGCGCCCACCCCAGGAGCCCGGTCGACTCTCGAAGTGACCCGGAATCGGAGTCCCACAGCCTCCGCAGGCCCCCTCATCAGTCAGCTCCCAGTCGGACAGGACGAACCAATCCCGGCCGATGATCAGTTGGCCACAGTTGGGGCAATAGGTGCTGCCCCCTGACTTGTCCCTGATGTTGCCGGTATAGGCGAAGTTGACCCCGTTTTGAATCGCAATGCTTCGAGCCCTCTCCAGGGTGGTAGCCGGGGTAGCCTCCACGTCTAGAAGCTTCCAGTCAGGGTGGAAAGCCGTGAAGTGAAGGGGGACATGGACCCCTAGCGTTTCAACCACCCACTGGGTCATGGCGTGGAGTTCGGCGTCGGAGTCGTTCCATCCCGGGATCAGCAGAGTCGTAATCTCAACCCAAACATCGGTCTCATTGCAGACGTATCGGAGGGTATCCTTCACAGGTTCCAACTGACCAGCGGCAAGTTTGTAGTAGAAGTCCTCGGAGAATCCTTTGAGATCGATGTTCGCCGCATCCATGTGCCGATAGAAATCCGCCCTGGGTTCGGGGCAAACGTATCCGGCTGTCACTGCCACCGACTCGACTCCGACCTCTTTACACGCCTGTGCCACATCCACGGCGTATTCGTGGAAGATGACCGGGTCGTTGTAGGTGAAAGCGACGCTACGGCATCCAAGGCGGAGGGCAGCCTGGGCGATGGCTTCCGGGGAAGCCTGGTCCATGAGCCGGTCGAGCTCCCGGGATTTGGATATATCCCAGTTCTGGCAGAATTTGCAGGCGAGGTTACAGCCGGCGGTCCCAAAAGACAGGACCGGGGTGCCGGGGAAGAAGTGGTTCAGGGGTTTCTTTTCGATTGGGTCGACACAAAATCCGGAGGAGCGGCCGTAGGTGGAGAGGACAACCTCTCCGCCCCGATTCTCCCTCACGAAGCACATGCCCCTCTGGCCTTCGAGCATCCGGCAGTGACGAGGGCAGAGGTCACATTGCACTCGCCCGTCCTCCAGCAAACTCCAGTAGGGGCTCATTCCTCCACCACAATCCTCGGCAGTGTAGGGTTCACGTGCATGAGAAGGTCGTAGACGGACACACCTAGTGCCTGAGCCATGGCGGACGGCTCAAGGATCGGGTTGTCCGGGCCCATGAGGACCACCTCGTCTCCCACGGCAACAGCCCGATGATCGCCGATTTGCACGACACAGTGGCTGGCGCTCACCCCCCCGATCACGGGGAAGAGCCGATCCCGAATCAGGACCTGGGCTCCCTTCACCGCCTCTCTGGGATATCCGTCGGCATGGCCGATGGGGAGGGTGGCGACCCAGGTCGGGCTGTCGGCAACCCATGGGCGGCCATATCCCACCCCATCCCCGGCCTGGAGGTGAGAAACCCGTACGACCCGAGCCTTCAGTCGGAGGGCGGAGTTGAGGGTTGCCATCTCCCTCTCCTCGTCCGGTCTGCTGGGGTAGGAACCGAAAAGGGCGATGCCGGGCCGCACCAGGTCCAGGTGCCCATCAGGTAGGTGAAAGACTCCATTCGAGGCTGCGGCGTGGAGTTTACCGGTTTCTACTCCCGCCTCTCCGGCCTCCCGGACCAAGGAGAGGAACCGGCGAAGCTGTTCCAGGTCGAACTCCGGATCTTCCCCTAATTCGGTGAACGTTCCCCGGACGGTGATCTCCGGATGCCCGGAGAGTTCTTCCATCCAGGGCAGGGCGTTCCGGAATGACATCCCCATTCGTCCCATGCCCGAGTCCAGATAGAAGTGGATTCCCACGGGAGAACCCACGACTCGGGCCAGGGGCACCAAACGCTCCGCGGCGTCCCTGGTGAATACGCCGAACTCGACGTGGGCCTCCGCCAACGCCGGACCCTCCTCATCGGAAAACATGCCCATGAGGAGGATCGGCTTCCGAATACCGGAAGACCTCAGCTTTAGAGCCTCCTCACCCTTGACCACCGCAAACCCCAAGATCCCCGGTTCCTTCTCCAGGATTTGCCCTGCGGTAGCGAGATCCAACCCGTAAGCATTGTTTTTGACAACGGCCAGAATCGGTCGGCCTCCGGAAAGCCGAGACACCTCATCCACTCCCCTGACCAGATTCTCCCGGACAACCTCCACCCATGGATCGAAGCGGTCCGGGGGAGGAAGGTTCGAGGCCGTTGAGAACTCTCCGGTGGACCGGGACCGAGAGTGGCCGGTCATGCCTCCAAGAAAGAGGGGCGCGGCGGCCAGGCCAGCGCCACGGAGGAACGTTCGGCGGTTGATGCTCATGGTGCCTCCAAGGATGGACGGGTCCCCGAAAATAGTCGCACCCCGGAGGCAAATGCCACCGGGGCGCTTATCGCCCCCTCCCGGAGGTGAGAGGAGGGGACGTCCTTTTGACCCCCAAGATTCTCCGATACCCGACTACGGGTCAGGGATTCGGATCTTCTTTATCGTCGGAGGTTGGCTCATCCGCTTCAGGGGCTTTCGAGTCAGGTCCTTTCGAGTCAGGTCCTTTCTGTTCCGATTCCTTCGAGCCCTTTCGGATGTCTTCCATTTCCTGGCGAGCCCTGTCCAGAGCATCGGCCATCTTCCTGAGCATATCAGGGCCGGTTCCCCAGTCGAAGGCGCTTTCGAAGGTGGACTGGGCCAACTTCGAAAAGGAGGCCGAAAGGTCCCGGGTGTCTTTTCCGACAAAACGATCGGCGAAAGTTTTGATCCGATCGAAGATCTCCTCCACAATATCGCCATGCTCGTCGAGGTATTCCCGACCGGCATCCGTGATTTCGTAGACCTTTTTCCCCTTTTCCTCCTTGCTGGTGACAAACCCCTCGTCCTCCAGCATCTGGAGGGTGGGGTAGACGGATCCGGGGCTTGCCTGGTACCAACCGCAGGACTCTTCCTCCAACGCCTGCATGACTTCGTAGCCGTGCATTGGCTTGTCCAACACCAGCCGTAGGATCACAAACTTCAGGTCGCCTCGTTCAAAAACCTTCCAGCGGGAGCGGCGGCCTCTTCGGCGAGACCATTTCCCGAAATCAAAGCCGAATGCGTCTCCCTCGTGTTTCTCACCCATAAGTCTTCCCTTTTTCTGATATATCGCCCGATATATCGAACGATATATCGGCAACTCGAAGACCGCAAGATCCCCATTCCAACCTTGGCTCACCATCGGGCGTCCAATCAGTTGTCGAAACGTGAACCTTTGGGGGTCCCTCATCCGTAAGGGATGCAGATCCGTCAATCATCCCAGGAGAAGAACATGAAAGGTGTCATCATCCTCTCCGGCTTGGCCGGCCTTGTCATCTTCGGACCCCCGGTCCTCCGGTCCCGAATCCATCATCACGATGTCTCCGTCATCGTTCACGAGGTTAGTCATGCCCGCGACTCTGAGGCCCGGCATGATCAAGGGTCTCACGATTCCCAGGACCAGTGCCGGTTCGAGGCCGAGCGGACCCTGGATCTTTCCGCCGGGGGAGTTGAGGCACTTCACCTCGAAGCCGGCTCCGGATCTCTGGAAATTGTTGGCGTGGAGGGAGCGAATGCGATCGTGGCAGTGGGTCGTGCCTGCGCCTCTCATGAGGAGTTCCTGGACGATCTCCAGCTCACCTCCGAGATGGCAGGTGGCACCGTTCTCATGGAAACCCAACATCCCGATTGGAGCGGATGGAGTGGAGGAAACCGGTACGCCCGGATCGACCTGAGGGTCGAAATCCCGGCGGATATGTCCGCGGAGGTGAAAGACGGCAGCGGAGAAATGGTGATTTCCAACACCGGATCCCTCAGCATAGAGGATGGGTCGGGGGAAGTTGTCCTTTCCGACATTCATGGTGATCTCACCGTCCATGACGGGTCCGGAGAGTTGGTGATAAGCGGAGTCACGGGGTTTGTCAGCATCGAAGACGGGTCAGGGGAGATCGTCATGGAAGGCATGGGGGCGGATGTGGAGATCGACGACTCCTCCGGGGAATTGACCATTGTGGGGGTAAACGGTTCTCTCACGGTCCAGGACAGCTCCGGGGAGATGGACATCCAGGACGTAGCCGGCTTCGTTCGGATTGTGCAGGACGGCGGAGGCGATATTCGGGTGAGGAGGATCGGCGGTGATTTCATCGTTGAGCGAGATGGGAGTGGGGACATCGAACATTCCGACGTGAGTGGAACGGTCACGATTCCGAAGAAGAAGGGGAGGAACTGACCTCTTCGATCTCAAATGAGTCCAGGCCAGGGATCGGGAATTTGATCCGACCCCTGGCGCGGAGGGGGCGGCCCCGGGGAAATTCCCCGGGGCCGTTCTTTTTTGAATCCCTTGCTGAACTGGAGCACTCCCATGACCGGGCATACCCTTCGCTATCTCTCCAGGGAGGACGTGGTTTCTCTAGCGATCCCTATGAAGGTGATCATCGAAGCTGTTGAAGCCGCCCTCCGTGAAAAGGGCCTGGGTACGGCGGAGATGCCCCCGAAGCCGGGGGTCCATCCGAAGCCCGATGCCTTCATTCACGCCATGCCGGCTTATCTGGAGGGCATGGGGGCGGCGGGCCTCAAATGGGTATCCGGTTTTCCCGAGAACCTGAAACGAGACCTCCCGTATATCAGCGGCCTCTTTGTCCTGAATGACGTCGAAACCGGATTCCCCCTGGCGGTGATGGATTGCACCTGGATCACCGGAGTCAGGACGGGGGCGGCGTCGGCGGTTGCAGCGAGATATCTGGCTCGACCTGAGTCGGAGACCATGGGGATCGTCGCCTGCGGGCTCCAGGGACGGACCAACCTCGAGGCTATGGCCAACATCTTTCCCCTAAAAAGGGCCTTCGCCTTCGACACGGATCCCAGAGTTGCCGAAGTCTTCTCCGAAGAAATGGCCGACAAACTCGGGGTGGAAGTCACCCCTGTGGACTCTCTGAGGAAGGCCGTGGAGGATCTGGACCTGGTTGTTACGAGCGGTCCTATCCTCAAAGATCCGACCCCGACCATCCTCCCTGGCTGGTTGGCTCAGGGGAGCTTTGCCTGTCCCTTGGATTTCGACAGCTATTGGACCCCGGAAGCCTTCCGGGAAGTTGACAAGCTGGCCACGGACGATCTGTGTCAGTTGGACTACTATCGGACCGTAGGGTATTTCCGGGACACCCCCGAGCCCTATGCTGACCTCGGCGAAATCGTCACCGGGGCCCGGCCCGGGCGAGAGTCCAGGGTGGAGCGTACCATCAGCGTGAACCTCGGCCTTGGCATCGAGGATGTGGCTTCGGCCCGGATTATCTACGAAAGAGCCCTTGCTGAGGGAGTGGGGATCGACCTCCCCCTCTAACCGGAGTCTTGTGGTTCTGAGGCTCCGGGTCTAAATTTAGGCAAGCCTAATTTTTGGTGAATCGGGCTTCCTTTGACCCAAACGAATGAACCCATGGTCGATCCGGCTCTAGCCCTTACCGTTTTTGGGCTCCTCCTGGTTGTTGTCGCTCTCTTCCTCTGGCCGGGGATGGGACTCCTTCCGAGGCTCCTTCGCCTGTCCAGGATGACGGAGAGGGTTCGGCTGGAGGACACCCTAAAACACCTCTATAAGGGAGAGTATGCGGGGCGGCACTGCTCGGTGGAGTCGGTGGCGGGAGCGGTGGGGGTGAACCGAAGCCGTTCGATTCAACTTTTGGGCCGATTGGAGGAGCAAGGTTTTGCCCTGGCCTCGGAGGAGGGTTTCCGCCTTACGGAAGAGGGGAGGGACTACGCTCTTCACATCGTGAGGACCCACAGATTGTTGGAGCGCTATCTGGCTGACCGCACCGGGGTTCTTCCCGAAGATTGGCACGGGGAAGCGGAGCGCAGGGAGCATGACCTCACCCCGGAGGACCGTGAATCCCTTGCGGCCAGGCTCGGCCATCCTCTCTACGACCCCCACGGAGATCCGATCCCCACGGCCGACGGTGATCTCCCTCCGTTAACGGGTGTCCCCCTCACCTCACTCGAACCTGGCGACGTCGGGACCATCGTCCACCTTGGAGATGAGCCCAGGGAGATCTTTGAGGAGTTGAGCCGGGCAGGCCTTTCACCCCTGATGGGGGTGAGGGTTCTGAAGGGGGATCGGGGGGAGGTCCGGTTCGAAGCTTCCGGCGAGGAAAAAAGCCTCAGCCGTCTCGTTGCCCGAAGCGTCACCGTTGAAGCTCTCCCAGGCGCCGAACTGGACGAGAGGGTCGGGGAGACCCTTGCCGACGTGACCCCGGGACAGTTGGCCCGCGTCCTCGGCATCAACTTCCGTCTTCAGGGACCGCAGCGACGAAGACTTCTGGACCTTGGCCTGGTCCCGGGGACGGTTGTGGAAGCCGAGTTAGCCAGTGCCGGGGGCGACCCGGTGGCGTTTAGGATCAGGGGAGCTCTGATCGCACTACGCAAGGATCAGTCGAGGTGGATTCAGGTCGACCGAACGGTCGATCAGGAGAACGTGGCCTGACCATGCCTCGAACCGCCGACCCCCTCTCCCGCCCCACGGGCGACCGCGGAGAGGCTCTGATTCCCCTGGGGCTCCAACCGGACAAGTGGGATATCCTGGTGGCGCTGGCGGGGAATCCGAACACGGGAAAAAGCACTCTCTTTAATGCTCTAACCGGCCTTCGCCAGCACACAGGGAACTGGCCAGGAAAAACAGTGGCTCGGGCAGAGGGTGTCTTTGCCCATGAGGGGAAGAGGGTCAAGCTCGTCGATCTGCCCGGGACCTACTCGCTGCAGGCCGGAAGCACCGATGAAGAAGTGGCTCGTGACTTCATCCTTTTCGGTCGGCCCGATGTCACGGTGGTGGTGGTGGATGCGACCCGGCTGGAGAGGAATCTGAACCTGGTTCTTCAAATCCTCGAGATCACCCCTCGGGTGGTTGTCTGCCTGAACCTCATTGACGAAGCGAGACGCCATGGGCTGGCTCTGGATCCTGCCGCCCTGGAAGGTCGGCTGGGGGTCCCTGTCATCCCGGCAGTGGCCAGGGAGAAACAGGGGATCCCGGCCCTACTCGACGCCATCCACGGGGTGGCAACCGGGGCGATTCAGAACAAGCCCTTCCGGCTCGAGCGACTTCCCGACGAGTTGGAGGTTGCGGTAGGACAATTGGCTCCGGCCATCGAAGAGGCGTTACCGGGGATCCCCAACGCGCGTTGGGTGGCTCTGCGGCTTTTGAATGCCGACGAGAGTGTGGTGGAAGCGATTCGAAAAGAGGAACTGGGCCCGATATCGGATCCGGATCGACTGCTTCAGTTGGCCACCTCTCTTCGATGGACCCTGAGCTACGAGTTTCATGATCGGCTAACGGAAAAACTTTTCGAGGCGGCTCAGGATCTGGCAAGATCCGCCATGGTCGGCGGCCTGAAACGAGTCCGGTTCGATTTCGACAGGAAACTGGACGGGCTCCTGACCAGTCGGACCCTTGGCTTTCCCCTTATGCTGCTCATTCTGTCGGCGGTCTTCTGGTTGACCATTGAGGGGGCCAACGTACCGTCGGCCTACCTGGCCTCCATTCTCATCGACGGCGTCCATCCCTGGCTCCAGGGCTTTGGGGAGAATCTGGGGTTCCCCTGGTGGTTCAGCGGCCTCCTTTTCGACGGAGTTTACCTCGCCACGGCTTGGGTGATTTCCGTTATGCTGCCGCCCATGGCCATCTTCTTCCCCCTCTTCACCCTTCTGGAGGATTTCGGCTACCTCCCGAGGGTCGCATTCAACCTGGATCCCCTCTTCAAGAAAGCTGGAGCTCATGGGAAACAGGCTTTGACCATGTGTATGGGATTCGGCTGCAACGCGGCGGGGGTTGTGGCTACCCGGGTTATCGACAGTCCGCGGGAACGGCTCATCGCCATTATCACGAACAACTTTTCCCTCTGTAACGGACGGTGGCCCACGCAGATACTGATCGCTTCCATTTTCCTGGGTACCCTCGCTCCGGCCCACCTGGCCGGTGCTCTGTCTGCCGGGGCCGTTGTCCTCGTATCCCTTCTCGGGATCTTCTTCATGTTCCTGACGTCCTGGCTCCTTTCCAGAAGTGTGTTGAAAGGCGAGGCCACGACCTTCAGTCTGGAGCTCCCCCCCTATCGTCCTCCCAGGGTCCTCCAAACCCTCTACACCTCGCTCATCGATCGGACTCTCATCGTTCTCTGGCGGGCGGTCGCGTTTGCGGCTCCAGCGGGGGCTGTGATCTGGTTGGTGGCCAACGTTCCCTTTGGCGAGGGGGTCCTGGCGGATGCGCTGGTCCGAGGCCTGGATCCCCTGGGGCTACTTCTGGGCCTGAATGGTGTCATCTTGCTAGCCTATGTTGTCGCGATCCCGGCCAATGAGATCGTGATCCCTACCATCCTTATGTTGACCGCTCTTCTTTTCCCCTCGGTGGCGACCGGTGAAGGCGCCGGCGTGATGTTCGAACTCGGGTCCGGGGGAACGGGCGAGATCCTCAGGATGGCAGGGTGGACTACCCTCACTGGTGTGAACCTCATGATCTTCAGTCTTCTCCATAACCCCTGCTCCACGACCCTGTACACCATCTACCAGGAAACCAAGAGCCTGAAGTGGACAGCCCTTTCAGCGGGTCTCCCTCTGGTTCTCGGATTCACTGTCACCTTCCTCGTCGCTCAAGTATGGAGGTTGGTAGCTTGAGCGGGGTGGGTGAGGGCGAGAGGTCTTCCGGGTTTCCAATAGAGAAAGAAACCAAACTGGTCGTGTCTCCCGAGGACTATCAGGTCATTCTCCGGGAGGGGACGGTGCTGGACTGTCGTGACCAATTGAACATCTACCTTCATGATCCTGAGCGATTGCGAGAGGGTCTCGGCTCATTCCGAATCAGGTTCGAATCGGATCGACAACCGATGGCCACTCTCAAGATTCCAATTCGATGGGTTGGGGAGATGAGGGAGATGGTGGAGATCGAGCGCCCCCTCTCTGAGATGGGCCCGGGATTCTTTCCCCGGCCCAGGCGGTGGATTCACATAGGGTCGGGGGTCCCGGAGGACTATGCGAAGCACTTCCAGGATCTGGGCATCCTCCGGATCAGGCGACTGGGGTGGATGCGGAACCACCGATGCGTCCTGGACTTCGGCGAGATTGGTCAGGTGGAGCTGGATCGGACCCGGCTGCCCGACGGGAGGTTTCACTATGAAGCTGAAATAGAAGAGCCCTACGAGGACAAACACGCTGCCCTTGTGGCGGCCGTCAAGGACATAGCTCCTTCGGCAAAGGGCACCAGGATAGGGAAGTTCACCCGGTTCATCGCATCCCTCGGGTTGAGCTAGGCCCGGGGCTCACCCTCTCAACCGGGCCCGACCCTCTTCTTCCGATTCCCCGGTTTGTTTTTCAACGGGGGCCTTGCTAGGGAGAGCCCCTGAAGCAGTTCTTCGAACTTCCCCCGATTCCTTGGTTGTGAGAAACGGCGCATGTGCTGTTGAAGGGCGGCCCTTTCCTCAGCCTGGGCTCTCTCCATCTGGCCCAGAAGCCGGCCCATGGCCAGAAGAGTGGGCGGGGGCCCCCGCTTCGTGGCCATTAGTTCTCCCGCAAAGGTTCTCAACGCCGCACCCTGGACATGGAGGTCGTTGAAGTCCCCAAGCCGATCCTGGAGCCTCTTTAATTCCTTGTTTACGGGATTGAAGACTTCGGCGGGAAGAAGGGAGCGGAAGAAGGTGAGGAGGTATCGTAGATTCTTACAGTCGATTCTCAGTCGGTGTAATTCTTTGGGGGTGGTTTTGGGGCCGAGTCGGCGGCCCGGCTTGAGCACCCGGTTCAAGGCCTTCTGAATAGCCACATGGGCCACATCCTGGATGGGAGCTTTGGAGTGGGTTCCGGCAGATCCCTTGGGAGCTTGTTTTTCCAGGAATAGTCTCCACTCAGAGATGAGACGGAGATATCGCTTTGATCTCAGGCAGTCCCGGAGACGACGATGCTCCTTTCGTTTTTTCTCCAGAAGGAATTGGGCCAGTGGCTCCAGATCTACCCCAGCCGAAGGATCCAGGGCGGCCCGGAAAGAGGGCATTCGGAGAAGGTGGACATCGAGATCCCTTGCTTTCCCGGTCCGCGCGCCGAGCCAACGAAACTCCTTGGAGAAGTGCTCGACATCCCCTTTCGGCAAAACGCCATCGAGAAGCTTGAGGGCAGAGCGGGTACGACGGACGGACACCCGAAAATCATGGAGGAACTCCTTATCCCAATCCCGGGAAACCCCCTCCTGATTGGCCAACAAACCTCGAAGCAACTCACGGTGGATTCTTCGAGTAGCTATCTCCCCAGACTGGCCGGGCCTGAGTTTCAGGCGGAAGGAGGGAGAGAAGTCCCCGGGCGTTTTCCCGGCCGCGTCGCAGACGGCATAGGCCTCTGAACGTTTTTCCTTCCTGAGATGCAGGGTCTTCTTGAGGAAAGCTGTGATCTTTCGGACCTGTGTTCGCCCCCCCGTCAGGGGCAGAATCTCGACACGGGTCCCCAGGCTGGTCTTCCCCATTCCATCCGGGAGATGAGCCGCTCCTTCCCGAAACAGGAGCCTGACCGCGGCGGTTCCGTTCTGCTTCAGAACCGGTACCAGTATACTGGTCCAACTCGCCTCGGCCTGCGGGAAAAGGCGTCGGTGTTTGACCACTGGTTCCAGCGTACTCTTGAGAGAACAAAGGGGGAGATCCGAGGCAAAGAGGG
>CAYOVN010000023.1:0-30918 GCA_964407425.1 uncultured Gemmatimonadaceae bacterium | reverse complement strand
AGCCCTGAGTGCACCGGGTGCCTGGATTGCCTGGCAGTGTGTCCCGTCACCGACGCCCTGGAGCTCCGGACGGTGGGGCGCCGTAGGGTGTCTTCCCTGGTTTTTGCCGGGGCCCTTCTGGGAATTTTCATGGCAGGTTACCTGGGCGCTCGAACGACAGGGATCTGGTCCAATGAGATCTCGGACGAGGAGTACGTTGAGCGTCTCCCTGAGATACACTCACCGGCCTACGGGCACCCGGGGCTGTAGGGGGAGATCCGCCCCGGAAGGTTTTTCCCCCATCCTGGGGAGAACTCTCCCTCCTCAATGGGGTCTCAAGGTCTTGGGTATCGCGACGCCCTCATCCTTCCCACCATCTCGGACCCTTTCCATGACCCCTACGCACCCATCGGCCCCAAGGGCATACGAAGCCCGTATTAGCACGCTGGACGACGCCATCTTTCGGGAAGCCGTTGAGGTGGCTCCGGTACCTTTGATCGTGGTCCGAGGAGATGGAATCGTCATGTCGGCGAACGCTGCTGCGGTTGAACTATTTGGCTATCCGGCATCAGAAGTCGTGGGGCAGTCCGTTGAGATGCTTGTTCCTAAGGGCCTGAGGCCCAAACACAGGAAGTACCGGAAGAAGTTCGGCGAAAACCCCACCCCACGGCCTATGGGATTCCGACGGGACCTGCTGGCGATTTCCCGAGACGGGTCTGAGATCCCGGTGGAGGTCGGCCTCAGCCCCGTGGATACTTCCGGGGGGACGATGGTGATCTGTGCCATTGTGGACCTCACCAGCAGGAAACAGAACGAAGATAATCTGGAAGACCTGGCAGATCTCTTGGAGGAGAGGAACGAGAGACTCCTGGACCTGGTGGCGACGGACGGCCTGACTTCCCTCAGGAGCAGGCGGGCTCTCCTGGACCATCTCGCGACCCAGATCGAGGGCTCACTCCGTCATGCACGGCCCTTTTCTATCCTTCTTCTGGACATCGACCATTTCAAGCAATACAACGACAATCACGGGCACTTGGCCGGCGACGAGGTCCTTCGTCAGTTCGGGCAGATTCTCCGGGCAACGGCTCGACGGAGTGATGTAGTTGGCCGGTTGGGTGGGGAAGAGTTCGGCATCATCCTTCCTGAAACGGACAGGGCCGGTGCTGTTACTATCGGGGATCGGTTTCGAACAGCCGTCGAGATGGCCGAGTGGCCCAGGCAGTCCGTAACGGTCAGTGTTGGGGCCGTGACCTTCGAGATCGAAGAAGCGGTTCCACGCCCCGCTGCCCCTGACATTTCTCAGATCCTGGCTGAAGCGGACCGGGCACTCTACCAC
The DNA here is from genome assembly GCA_964407425.1 of uncultured Gemmatimonadaceae bacterium. GTDB lineage: Bacteria > Gemmatimonadota > Gemmatimonadetes > Longimicrobiales > Gaopeijiaceae > JABDNZ01. Next base: position 29,603 of record CAYOVN010000023.1, on the reverse strand, counting down.
TCCAAGGAAGAGGGTCGGAACAGGGTGACCCATGTGGCGGACATTCCCTGAGATAAGGATTCAACCCGCACGGCTGGATTCCTGACTGGCCGGGTTGGGACGCCATCCTCCCTCCCTTGCCCCGTTTCCCCCCCCACCCCATCCTCCACCCCGGTGACGGTTTTTCGGGACAGGCGAAGGCCCCCGAAAAGCTCGAAATGAAGTGATTCCCACCCGGAGAAATTCCCATGCGACGGTCCAGAACTCTGGTTTTCCCCCTCCTCGCCCTTGTCGGCGCGTTCTTCATCCAGCCTCTGGCGACAGGGGCTCAGGAAACTCGCCGAGATACCACGCACCAGGGGCTGAAGCGGATGACCGTGGACGACTATGCCCTCTGGCGCTCAGTGGGCCAAACCACCCTTTCTCCGGACGGGAGCTGGGTGACGTTTGCCTACAGTCAGAAGGCGGTGGACGATTCTCTCTTCATTAAACCATTGGCTGGGGGTGAAGCGAAGGTAGTGGTGCGCGGAAGTAACCCGGCGTTCACCGGCGATTCCCGATGGGTGGCCTACTACGTGAACCCGAAGGAGGAGGAGGGTTCAGGCGGTGCCGCTGCCGGGGCCTCGTCGGGGGGTGGAGGTCGTGGTCAGGGGGGCGGGAGCGGGCAGGCCCGGGCTCTCGAGCTGTTCGAGCTCCAGGGTCGGGACACAACTCGCTGGGAAAATGTTCAGGCATTCGGATTCGCAGAAAGCGGAGTCGCCCTGGCAGTGAAAAAACGGAAGACCGATTCCGATGCCGAACACGATGGGACTGATCTCCTGATCCGTTACCTCGCCTCGGGAGAAGAGGAACTCATTGCCTACGTGGATGAGTGGGGGTTCGACGAAAAGGGTGATCGCCTCGCCTATACTCTGGCCACACCGGATGGGGAATCGAACGGGATCCATCTCCTTGACCTCCGGACCCGGACCCGGCGGGTCCTGGACGCCGAGCGGAAGGTGGACTACGCCCGCTTGACCTGGGGCGACGAAAAGGGCACCCCGTCGGCGGATGCCCTGGCCGTTCTGAAGGGTGGCGAGGATAAGAAACTGGTGGAGACGGTGAATGCCCTCCTTCTTTGGCCCTCTCTGTCGACATCGACGGAGCCTGTCGTTCTTGATCCCCGTCCGGTGAAGAAAGACAGCACCACGGAGGCGAGCACCGCAGGCGGGGAAGCTCAGGGCGAGGGTGCTGCGGAGACCAGCCCAGGTGTCGTCACCGCCGGCTGGGTCCTGAGTGAGAAGGGTGCCCTGAGCTGGGCCAAACAGGCCGATAGGGTTTTTGTGGCGACCCGACCCCAGGCCCCGGCTCCCAATACCCTGTGTAAACCAGCTGAAAAGGGGGATGCTGAGAAGGGGAAAGCCGATTCGACCAAGGCTGCTCCCAAGATTTCCACCATGGCTTCCCGGTTCGGGCCGGATGGACGACCCCTCGGCCCTGAAGAGGTCATGGAGGGTTCATGTCCGGATTTCATGGCTGATGTGGATATCTGGCACATCGGTGACGAGAGGCTTCAGTCGGTCCAGATGGTCCGGGCCAGTCGGGATCGAAACCAGACCTTCACCTCGGTGGTTCATCTCGAGGGGGCGGGATCGAACTCTTCGGCCAGGTTCGTTCAGCTCACCGATGAAACCATGGAGGTTCTCCAGGTCAGCGACAACGACTGGTATGCCATGGGCCGGAACGATACACCCTATCGTTCCGACTGGGAGCCGAGCTACGCCGACTACTTTCTGGTGGACGTCTCAACCGGAGAACGAACCCCGGTATTGGAGGGCCATCTTCGGACTCTGGGTTTTAGCCCCGATGGAAAGCACTACCTGTATTGGAAGGATGAGAACGTCTGGAGCTACGGGACCCGGAGTGGGCAGCATGTGAACCTCACGTCGGGGTTTCCTGTTCCCCTGGTCAATGAGGAGTACGACCGTTTCGGTGAGAAGCCACCCCACGGTGTCGCTGGATGGACCGCCGATACCACCGCCGTTCTTCTGCGCCACCGATACGACATCTATCTCCAGCCCCTGGACGGGAGTGCCCCCACGAACCTCACTCTGGGAAGAGGTGCGGAAGACGAGATCCAGTTCCGGATCCTGAATCTGGACCCGGACGAGGAACTGACGGACCTCTCAAAACCGCTGACCCTTACGGCCTATGGTCAGTGGACCAAGAAGGCCGGCTTCTTCCGTCTCGACAATCCCGGAACCTCCGGGGCCAACCTCCGGGAACTGCTTTTCGACGACGCTCGTTTCGGAAGGGCCACCAAGGCCGACTCGGCGGATGTCGTTCTGTACACCAAGCAGGATTTTGAAACCTTCCCCGACTACCATGTCGCCAGCCTGGACTTCGCCACTCCGGTTAGGGTCACGGACGCCAACCCCCAACAGGCTGAGTTCAACTGGGGGCGACAGGTCCTCTTCGACTATGAGACCGAAGATGGCGTGAGGCTGCAGGGGATTCTGGGTATCCCCTACGACTATGTGGAGGGGGAGAAGCGGCCCATGCTGATCCAGTTCTACGAAAAGCACTCCCAGAACCTCCATGCCTATCCCACACCAATCACCCGGGACACCCCGATGTTCGCGGAGTACGTGAGCGCAGGGTACCTGGTGATGAAACCCGATGTGCATTTCCGCATCGAGCGAACCCACTCGGAGATGCTCGAGAGCATCAATCTCGCCATCGACAAGGTCGAGGAGATGGGCCTCCTGGATCCGGACGGGATCGGACTCCATGGTCACTCCTTCAGCGGTCAGGGCGCGGCCTATATCGCCACCCATTCGGACCGCTTTGGAGCCATCGTGGCCGGCGCATCGGCCACCAATCTGGTCAGCGACTTCAACCAGCTTTGGAAGAGTTCCGGCACGAACCAGCATGGGTACGACACCTACGGACAGGGCCGATTCGGGACCAACCCCTACGACAATCTCGAGCTGTTCCAGGATCAGTCTGCCACACCCAACGCAGCCAATATGAACACGCCCCTCCTCATCCTTCACGGGACCGCCGACGGCTCGGTGGAGTGGTTGCAGGCTGTGGAGTTCTTCAACGGCCTCCGGTGGCATGAAAAGGAAAACGTCATCCTCATGTCATACCCTGGGGAGCCACATCACCTGCGGGTATACGAAAACCAGAGGGACTTCCAGATCAGATTACGTCAGTTCTACGATCACTGGCTCCGGGACAAACCCGCACCGAAGTGGATGACCGAAGGCCGCTCCTTCCTGCAGAAGGAGAGGGACCGTGCCATGATAAAGAAAGATGGAAACGGAGGGGGAGGGCGTAGTACTGGTGGAGGTGGGTAACTATGAGCAGAAAACGAGATCTTCACCTGTACGAGGAGCTCATGCTCCTGGCCCTCAGGGACAAAGAGGGGACCTTTGCACATGACGACATGAGCTTTCTCTACGCTCTAGGGGGAGCCCTCCTGGCCGAGCTGCTTCTTCTGGAGAAAATCAGTATCGATGTGGTGAAAAAGAAGAAGAAGCTGGTGGAGGTAAGAAATGCGTCGCCGCTGGGAGACCCTCTCCTGGACGAGTGTCTGGAGAAGCTCAGGGGAGCGAAGAGAAGGGCGTCCGTCGAAACCTGGGTGCAACGCTTCGGGGGACTGAAGAAGATGAGGCCCAGGGCTGCCAATCAGCTTTGTCGTCGTGGCATCCTGAGAGTCGATGAAAAATCGGTCCTCCTCATCTTCTCCAAGGAAATTTATCCAGAGCTCGATCCTGGCCCCGAGCGGGAGATCGTCGATCGCCTTCGGGACGCCATTTTCTCCGATGAGGCGGAACTCGACTCCCGGACGACGATCCTGGTCGCATTGGCCGACAAGGCCGGGGTCCTCAAGAACTCCTTTGACAAGAAGGAACTGAAGGCCCGGAAGGGCCGGATCGAGGAAATTGGGGAAGGGGACCTGACGGCTGCGGCGGTCAAGGAGATCGTAGCGGGAATCCAGGTGGCCGTAATGGTGGCCACCAGCGTTTGAGGACGGGGCCTCGGCTGCCACCTGATCCGTCCCATCCAGCCATGGCCACAAGTATTCCCATGGGGAAATTTGGGGCAGCGGAGCGGATGGACGTGCCTTTATCGACGAACCAGTCGGCGAAACGAAGCCAGTCCCCGCAAAAAACCCGTGGGCCCTCTGGGTCCACGGGCTTTTTTCTAGCCTGAGCTAGGGCTTTGTCACAGTTTAAGCGCGTCGGAGTTCCGAGACCCGACCCCGACCCCGGCTTCCCATTGGACACGGGCCATTTGGTGCCCCATTATTGCTGGAATCCCCTCCTCTCCCCGGGACTCATATGCGAAAAGCCCTTGCTATATTTTCCCTTTCCCTTGGTCTCTTGGCTTCCTCTTGTGTGTTGATTTTCCAGGGAGGTGAGATCGAGGAAATCGATCCCGTTGATCCCGTTCCTGTGACGGTCACCAATCCGATGAAGGCCTTCCTTCAGAATGGGGATGTGGTGTTGTACCGCGATGGTGCTGCCATCGACACGGCGTCGATCCTCGGCGACGGCGTCAGGTACTCGCTGAACCGTGGGAGTGTGGTTCCGGTAAGCGAGCTCTCCCTGGACTCCATCATTGGCATCGAGGCCTTCCAAGGCTCCTTGAGACCGGTAGAGAGCATTTTAGCTACACTCGGGGCGTCCGTGGGCACCGTCTTGGGAGGGTCGGCTTTGGCGATTGCGGTTTTTGGGTCCTGCCCCACCTTTTATGCTTCCCCAGCCGAGGGAGGGGCCCTTCAGGCCGAGGCCTTCTCCTACAGCATCGCCTCCCAACTGGAGGCAAGAGACCTGGATGGGCTCCAGATCTTCCCGGATGCAGATGGGATGATTCGCTTGGAGATCAGAAACGAAGCCCTCGAGACCCACTACATCAACCATCTGGAACTGGTGGCCGTTGAGCACGACTTCGGGGTCCAGGTGGTTCCCAACGAGGAGGGTATCCCAATTGGGGCATCCCGCCCCCGCCCCCCCTCGGCGGCCCGGGACCGGGGTGGGCGCTCGGTCCTGGATTTGGTCCTGGCTACCGACGACCTGTCCTTCTCGAGCTCCGAGGAGAGGATCCGGTCCGCTACCACCCAGGACTCCAGAGACTATCTGGAGTTGATCTTCCCTCGTCCGGAATCCGATGAGGCGGTTCTTCTTCTGGATCTCCGGAACAGCCTTCTGAACACGGTTCTGTACTACGATCTCCTTCTGGGGACGGTTGGTGCTCAGGCCCTGAACTGGTGGGGGGGGAGCCTGGATGGTGCCGCCAAGGCGTTTGAGATGGCCCGTTGGTACGTGGAGAACCTGGGCATGACTGTGGAGGTCAAGGACGGCGAAGGCTGGAAGACGGTCACGCATCTGGGGGGCACCGGCCCCATTGCTTGGAAGGAACTAGGGCTGAGGGTCCCCGTTCCTGACGAAGGACCGGTGGAGCTGCGTTTGGGTTTCATGGCTGACGACTGGCGGATCGACCGGGTTTCCCTCGCCACTCCCGCAGAGATCACGGACTGGTCCCTCCTTCCCGTGCACCGGGTTGTCACGAAGACGGGAGGTGTTGACGATGTGGCCAGAGCCCAGTTGGCCTCAGCCGATGAGGACTACCTCCTGACCTACCCAGGACACCTGGCAACCCTGGAATTCCGGCCCCCGACCGAGGAGGCGGATGGAAGAACCGGAATATACCGAACCACCACCTACCTCCTGGCGGCTCAAGGGTATTACATCGAATGGATCAGGCCGGAGTGGATTCGGAGTGCCCAGCAGATGGTTCCCTTTGAGCCGGGCCCAGGGTCTGTTGAGATGCTCATGGCCACATGGCTTCAGAAAAAGGGCACTATCGAGGATGCCTTCTTCAACTCCAAGATCCCGGTGAGGTGACAATGCGATACGTGGTCTGGGTTCTCGGTTTTTTCTTTTTGCTGGGGAACCTCGGGTGCTATCTAGGGACGGATCCGAGGAAGAGTGAGGTGGCTACCTCTCAATATGGAGCCCGGATCCAATTCCAGTTCGATACCCCAGAGGAGTATCCGGAGGCCTGGTTCGGCGAGCCGGTGCGAATTGAGCTCTTAGCGGTTAGGGACCGAGGGCTCCTGGTGGAGGACGGAGGCTCCATCTGGCTCTTCAGATTCGGGTCCTTTAAGAAAGCACAGTTCTTCGACGGTTCAGAGGCCAAGGATCTGGAAAAGAACCCTCCGCTTCCGGACCGATTGGAGATGGCCCGGCTCCTTTCCCGATACCCCTACGGTTTGACCGACGATCAACTCGCCTCACTTTTGGCTGACCGGGGCCAGGATGCTGTAATCGTCCGATAGATAGGACCCGGCTGTTCTTTAGGCGGCGGCTCCATTGGGGCATACAGAAAGGTGGACCAGGTGTCCGTTGTGGCGGAGTTCTCCTCCCGTCACGTCGCCATGGATGGTGGCGTACTCCCCATGCCCCGGGCAGGGTGCGGCCTCCCGGTGGGCCCCCTCTAAGGCCATCGCCAGGGCCTGCATTTCAGCCTCCTCAGCCGGCGATTCCATCTTACCCTTCTCCCCGGATGTCAGGGCCGTAATCAGGTAGCAGGTGAGGAGCCTGCGGTGCAGTGGGGCATACAGTTCAGGGGTCCCCAGGATATCCAACCCAAGGAGGTCCCGGCCCATAAAAGCCAGGATCCCTACCTGATTGTCCAGGAGAGGAAACTCCTTCAGGCTGTCACTGAACTGGGCCTCGACGGCGGCGCAGCTCCACTTGCTGACACTGTCGTCAGAGGTGGGGACCCGGGTCACGCTGTCGGGACCCAGAAGAACCGTTTGAAAAACGGAGCGGGGGTTCAGGTCACCCACCACCGTCTCGCTACCCAGGATCAGAACTGGCTGGGTACTCCTGTTCTGGGCAATGAAACAGGGTGCTTCCCCCGGACCATTTTCCTCGAGTGTGAGGACTCCCCGGCGAAGGGCGTCGGCCAGGAGGATATAGGAGAGCTGAGGCTCATCGGCAGCCACCACCGGGAAGATCGTGATTCGGTGGTGACGCTGGGGGGTGTCCACAAAGGCCAACAACATTGGCTAGCCCTCCTTTCCCGAGGCGGCCCAGTGCTGTACTGGCTCTGGGCGAACGGAGAGGTGTAAAAGGGTACCCTGGTGGACCAGTTCTCCACCGGTCACTGGGCCCGTCAGTTTCAAATAATCTCCTGCGCCGATCCGCTTGGTCTCCGCCCGATCTGCATTTTCCAGAGAAGTGACAAGCTTTCGGGCTTCCATCTCCAACGTTCCGAGGTCCGTATCCCCGCCCCCGTCCGATTCAGCTCCCTGGGATGAGAGCGTCTCTTTGATAAATCGGATCAGGAGGCGTCGGTGCAGGGGTCTGTAGAGCTCCGTGCAGCCCAGGGCTTCGAGCCCAAGGATCCGGGGGCCGAGGCAGGCCAGGAGGCCCACCTGCTGTTTCTGAATGGGAAAACTCTCGACCCATTCCGTGATTTCGGATTCCTGGTCCGAGGTAAGCCAGCCTCCCCGTTCAACCGAGGATGCCGGGAGTTGGGTGACGCTTTTTCCACCCAGGACGAAGGAACGGCCCGCCAGCCTTCCCTGACTCTCGCCGGGCAGGGGCTCCCCGGCGAGGAGCAGGAGGTCGTGGTAGCTGTTGTTCCGAGCCAGGAGCATATGCGTCGTGTCGTCACCCCTCTCCCGGAGGGTCAGGACGTCGTCCCCTTGGATCTCTGTAGATAGGAGGTAGTGGAGCACCGGCCCCTGGGGGGCGATGACCGGAAAGACGGTGAGATTCTTGTGGCGCGAAGGAGCGTCGACGAACGCTTCAAGCATGGCCACGGTCCCCCTTTGAGAAGACTCTCTTTTTGGGCGCACTCGCCCGACACGAGCACCCCAAGTGTTACCCCTGCGCGTCAAAAGGGCGTCAAACCAGGTTATGCGCTTGCTTGGCTTCCTTTTCATCGACGCCCCCATCGGTCCTAATCCCGGCAAAGGCAATGGATCCGCCCTGTTTCGGCTCGCATAGATACTACCCCGCCTCTTTCCTGACCCTTATCTAGCTCTTATCTGGACTCGGGATCGAAAAGGTAGGAAATACGCAGGCCCCGGAGCGGTTTCGGCTCCGGGGCCTGCGTGGGATCCGCCCCAGGGAGTGAGGTGCAGAAGAGTCGGGCAGCTAGCCTCCGGCGGAAGCCGCCCCCAGGCGGGCGGTGTAGGCGATTCCCGGGCTGGGGTCCCATTGGCCCAGCTCAGCGTTGTATCGTTCCTCTGCCCATGTCACCGAGCCGCTAACCCCCCGGTTCATGGTCACCCTCAGGGCCCCGTCCACCAACTCCTCCCCTGGAGTTTGAAAAACCCAGGGCGCTCCTGCCAGCGGGACCTCGGCCTCCAGGCGCTGGAGGATGGGCCACCTGGAATCGAGACGGTATTCCACCCACCGGTCCCTGGCCGCCTCATAGGTTCTGACCCGGAAGACCTCCCACGCCGAATTCTGCCCGATGGCAGAAACCTTCTCCATGATGCCGCACCCCTCCAGCACCGGTGCGACATTGCCCCTGGCGCCCATTCCTTCCGTCTCCAGAGTGTCGGCCTCGACCTGACCCGCCCACTCTCCGATGAGGAAATCCATAGCCCTGTATTCGGCTCCGGGACAGCGAAGAGTGGTGACGGAAGGCCCATTCATGAGGGGGCCCTGGTAAAGAGCCTCCCGACGACTGAACTCCATGATCCAGCTGGAATTCCACGTGTGCCCACCATCGATGGAGTTACCGTCCTGCCATCGGAGAGTGTTCGGGGTGATGTCGGAAAAGGTGAAGCGGGTGAGAGTGGTATCCCCTTCTGCAGTGAGGTTTCTACTGTAGAATTCACCTCGGTTGTGGCGGAATCCTCCGTTGAGTTCTCCGAACCGTGGATCACCGTCATTTGGCCAAAGCAGTACAAGATCCCATCCGCCCTGCTGAGGATTGAATGCACGAAGGCTGAAGCCCACCGTGAAATCCCCGAAGGCGTTTCCTCGCCAGTGCTCAACCACACCACAGCCCGCCACCACCGGGTAAATCCGGGCCGTGGCGGACCCCGTGTCAAACCAGCGGGGGTCTTCAGGACCTCGGTTTCTGTTCAGGATATCCCATTCTCCGATCCAGAAGTCGAAGTTCCGGGATTCTCCCTGGCATACCCCCTGGGCGGAAAGGGGATCGGGCAGTCCCAGTGAGAGGGACGAGGCCAGCCCCGTGAGGGCCACGGCCAGGGAAAAGGAACGGATTGGAGACCGCATACTGGCTGTCCTTTCGACTATTGCTTTCTTCGATGCAAATCGATGGGCACCCGGGTACGGCCGTAGACTTTGGCCTCCCACCAGTTCTGGTACAGATCGATACTGAACATCAGGAGTAGGATAAAGATGACGATCCATTGTGGGATGTAAGGGAACTCGCTGGAGTTCACGGCCAATCCGGCGACGTGTCCGCCCTCCAGAAAGAGGACGAACCCGATAAGAAGGAGAACGAAGAGGCCCAGGATCTCAAAATCCGGGTTTTTGCTCAGGAACCGGGCCAAGGGGTTGGCGAAGAACAACATCAGAGCCACGGAAATCACGACCGAACCGACCATGACGGGAAAGACGTCGGTCATCCCCACCACGGTGAGAATGGAGTCAACAGAGAAGAGCAGGTTCATTCCGACGATCACCGCCACGACTTCACCAAAGCTCTCGGTCTCCTTCACTGTATCTTCAAGGCCCTGTGCCTTTACCCGTAGTTCTTTTACACCCTTCCAGATCAAAACGAGCCCCCCCAAAGCCAGGACCAGAGCTTTCACGCTGAACGCAGCCTCGAGATGGATGTCGGGCAGAATTTCCTTCTCGACCACCCAAAACACTTCTGTGGCATAGGTCAGAATCCAACTCACGAATCCCAGAAGGATGATCCGGAAAATCATCGCCAGGACCAGGCCGACCTGGATGGCCAGTCCCTGTTTTTCCAGTGGCAGCTTTCCGGCCAGAATCGTGATGATGATCAGGTTGTCGGCCCCCAATGCCACTTGGATGAGGGTTACGGAAAAAAGGGCTGCCCAGAAAGCTGGATCTGAAAAGAGATCAATCATCTATTACGTCCCGGTTTCTTTGGTTTGGCTTCCGACATCCAAACTCTCAGAAATAGCGAGGTTGAGGCAAGGTGGAGGGCTCAAGAGGTTTGCGGCTTTCGCCTTCGGCATGCGAGAATACGGACATGTACTCCGCCTGCATCGTCTGTCGAGCCTCCTTCCCGGAAACCGGGGAACTGGAGCACCTACGCCGGGGTGACCGGGTTGCCTTTGACCTCGCCAAGGGTCGCCTATGGCTGATTTGCCGGTCATGCCGCCGATGGAGTCTTGTTCCTCTCGAGGATCGATGGGAGATCCTTGAGGAGTTGGAGGTAGTGTGCTCGGGCAAAGCCCGGGTTCTTTCAAGAACCCCGAATATCACCCTTCTCCGTAAGGGTTCCCTGGAAATTGTAAGGGTGGGCGGAGCCGATCTGGCCGAAGAGGCCTGGTGGCGGTTCGGTCGACAGATTCCGGCTCGAAGCCCCTTCGCCTCCTGGTCATCTCCACTCTTCCGGAAACTTCGTTTCGGCACTAACGCATGGGTGGGTGAGGTGCCCTGCAGGGTCTGCGGTTTTGTCTTCCGGGAGATTTCTTTTGCCGATCGTAAGATCCTGATGGTCAGGCCTGAGGAGGCCGGCTTCAGCCTTCGCCGACGCTGTCCTCGGTGTAAGGAAGCGGAGGATGGAGGTCTTCACCTCGGGGGGATCGAGGCGGAGCTGGCGTTGGCCCGGATCATGGCATTTCAAAACGACCTGGGTGTATCCCGGGTGACCATCCATGCCGCGACTCGGCTTCTCCAAGACCCGGAAGGCCCGGAGGACCTCGTCCGAATCCTGTCCCAACACGGAAAACCCTTGGGCGACCTTCCGCCCATCGGGCTTACGGCTATGGAAATCACGGTATCTGCGGCCCGGGAGAAGACCTTCCTCAAGATGGAGGCCCAAGCCCTCCAGGCTCGGTGGAGGAGGGAGGAGGAGCTGGCCGCCATTATCGACGGAGACCTGTCTCCCGTGGCCCGCCTGGAAGGGCTGGTGAGGCGGCTCAGAGGGAGTGAGTAAATCCTAGAAGGCTCAGGATTCCAGCCATGGATCTCCCGTCCGCTCCAGCCATGGCCTGAGTTCGGTGTCCATCAGATCCTGGACCAGGTCCGGCCTCTCCTCCGCGAGATTCACCATTTGGTAAGGATCCTGGACGTTGTCGTGGAGGGTGTACGTGACATCTCCTCCGGCGAATTTTTCCACTGAGAGGGTGTACCGATGGGTCCGAACCCCTCGACGCCCCAATGCCGGCTCGCCGTATGGAACCCAGATGTAGAGCTGGGAGGAGGGCCGCGGCCCACCGCCACCGAGGAGAAGAGGGGCCCTGCTGGTTCCTTCCACTTCCTCAGGGATCTCCTCCTTCAGCCCCATGAGCTCCAGGAGGGTGGGGTGGATATCCGGGGTGGAGAGGAGGAGGTCATCCCGGGCCGGTTGAAGGGTTCCGGACCATCGGATGATAAAGGGGACCCTCATGGATTCTTCGTAGTGAACGTTTTTGGTCATCTCTTCATGCGACCCGAGGCAATTCCCGTGGTCCGAAGTGAAGACGACAATGGTGTTCTCCTCCAGGCCAGCTTCTTTTAACTCAGCCAGGATCCGCCCGAACTGATCGTCCACCCCGGTGACCTGGGCCAGGTAGTTCTTCATGTTTCTGCGAGCGTAGGTAGAACCCGGCGTCTCCTCTTCCATCCGCACGTTGGGCCGGTTGATGAGGTCCTCGGATGTGGCTTCCCCGTACATCTCCAGGTATCGGTCCGGGACCCTCTGGTAGGGTTGATGGGGAGGGTTCATGGAGACCACCAGGGCCCAGGGTTTTTCCGGGTCCCTGTATTCGTCCCCTTCGTTTCGGATAAACCGGATGGCCATGTCGGCTTCATGCTCCGGGCCCCACTGATCCACACGGGTCCTCTGGGACCGGGGGGCATCGGTGGTCCAGTACTCCGGGTGGTCATGGTTGTCGTAGGTGCCGTAGGCGTACCAGAAATCGAAGCCGTGCCGACGTTCAGGGGGCGTCCATTCGTTCCAGGCGAACTCCTCCGTGTTGTTGGAGGTGTCGATGTAAGGTTTGTGAGGGGAGTCCAGATGCCACTTCCCTATATACCCGAGGGAGTAGCCGGTCTCCTTCAGAACGTCGGACCAGCACCGTGCTGAGGTGGCCAGCTCATATCCATGTTCGGCGCCATTGGTGTTGCAGTTGGCCAGAACCCCGTTCGAATGAGGATATCGGCCCGTGAGCATCATGGCTCGCTGGGGACTGCAGACCGGGTAGTTCACGACGGCCTGGGTAAGGGTCACCCCTTCGTCGGCGAAGCGATCCAGGTTTGGGGTGATGGCTGGGTCTTCGCCCATGGACCCCAGGGCCTGAGCCCGCATCTGGTCCGGGAACACATAGAGAAGATTCGGGGGACGGTGGGGGGACGATCCCTTCGAGCACCCCGTCAGATAGGGCAGAAACGCCCCGGCTGCTGCTGCCGTGGCGGAGGTCCTGAGGAATTCACGTCGGCTGGGTCTATTCATGGTAAAAGAATCTAGGGGCCGGCGAAGGGGTGAGTCCAACGATTTGTCCGTGGGGCTCCGAGTTCCTTGCCGCTCCGCTTTCTTTGCCTTTTTATCATTCCCTCCCCAAAATCACTCCTGACCAAGCTGGATTTGCCCAACCTCCCAATGCACCAGGAGGAGGTATATGGATCTGGACCGAAGGCTCGTTTCTGCCATCAGTCGCCGGTCATTTTTGGCCGGGGCAGCGTTCTCCCTGCCCGCTGCGTACTCCCTCGCTCTCCAGGGTTGCGGGCCGGCTTCCGAAGGTGCACCGCCCTCCGATCACGAAGGGAGCGGCCCTCTCGGGGCCGAAGTGGGAATGGGAGGGCTTCTCTTCCGGATCTCCCTTGCCGAGTGGTCTCTCCATCGGGCTCTCAACGCTGGTGAGCTGGACAACCTGGATTTTCCGGCCCTGGCCAGGACCGAGTACGGCATCGGTGGGGTGGAGTATGTGAACTCTTTTTTTAAGGACAAAGCAGAGGACACGGCCTACCTGACCGACCTGAGGACTCGCTGTGAAGACCATGATGTGACGAGCGTCCTCATCATGTGTGATGGCGAGGGTGCTTTAGGAGATCCGGATCTTCCCGCCCGGGTCCAGGCGGTGGAAAACCATTACCGGTGGGTCGAAGCGGCCCGGTTCCTTGGATGCCATTCCATCCGGGTCAACGCCCAGTCCCAGGGAACGCCGGAAGAACAGCGGGATCTCGCCGCCGACGGTTTGAGGCGACTCGTTGAGTTCGCCGACACGCGGGAGATCAACGTCCTGGTGGAAAATCATGGCGGCATCTCCTCCAACGGAGCCTGGCTTGCCAGCGTCATGGAGGCCGTGGACCATCCCCGCTGTGGGACCCTTCCCGACTTCGGAAACTTCAATATCGGAGATGGCGAGAGCTACGACCGCTACCAGGGGATTGAAGAACTCATGCCCTATGCGAAGGCGGTCAGCGCCAAGTGCCACATCTTCGACGACGAAGGGAAGGAAGCGGAGATGGACTATGTCCGCATCATGCGGATCGTGCTCCAGGCCGGGTACAGGGGTTGGGTGGGGATCGAATACGAAGGAACGGTCCACACCGAGGACGAAGGCGTCCGGTACTGTAACGCTTTGTTGGAAGATGTTCGGGATGTTCTGACCCCGGAGTTTCAGGCCTCCTAGAGTCTCGGGGTCGATAGGCACCCCATCGGGAGATTGGATATGGACCCAAAGACGCGGATTGCCCAGAAGATGGCCGCGCTGGCGGACCTGGGCTTTCGGCGTGCCGAAGATCCGATGATTCCCACGGAGACGGTGCCTGTGGGAGGAGATCGGAAGAAGTTCACGACCAGCCTTCCCTCCATGGGGACGCTGGTTTCGGTTTCGGGGATCCATGAGTCTCCCGACCTTCTCCACGAGGCCGCGGGGCAAGCCTTCCAGGAGATGAACAGGGTCGTGGCGATCCTCAACCGCTACGATCCATCGTCATCTCTCTCCTACCTGAACGCCGAGGGTTCCATCCCGGGCCCCCCGCCCGAGCTGGCGGAGGTCCTGTCCCAAGCCTGGTACTTCCACAGCGCTAGCAGGGGTGCCTTCGACGCTACCGTCCAACCCCTGGTGGACCTCTTTCGCCTCGCTTCCGACCTGAATTCCGGTTCCGGCCCTTCCGAGCCCCAGCTCCGTGAAGCCCGGGCGCTGGTCGACGGCCGGAAGGTAAAGCTGGGATCCGGCTCCATCTCTTTCCAGATACCCGGGATGGGTGTCACCCTGGACGGTATCGCGAAGGGGTACATCGTTGACCGGATGGCGTCGGTCCTGGCCGAACATGGGATCGACGACTTCCTCATCAACGCCGGCGGGGATATCCGAAGTGCTGGGCTCCGGGAGGATGGGGAGGCCTGGCGGGTCGGAGTTCAAGACCCGAAGAAACAGGGGGAGCTTCCGGACGTCATCGGTCTGAGCAATGGGGCCGTGGCGACTTCCGGGAGCTATGAGATCTATTACGACAGTGACCGATCCTACCACCATATCGTGAACTCCCGGACCGGGGATTCCCCCCGTTCAAGTGAGAGCGTTTCCGTCGTCGCCCCGACCACCCTGGCAGCAGACGCCCTGGCAACGGCCGTCTTCGTCATGGACCCGGAACGAGGCGTCGCGTTCATTGAATCGTTACCCGGCTGTGCATGCCTCATTGTCGACAACGATGGCCGACAGATGAGATCCAGAGGCTGGCGCAGCGCCACCGACAAGGACCTTCCCCCCCCAAGGCAGGGATGACATGAACGGTGCATCAAAGAGGATGTCCGGGAAGTTTCCCGAATACGGGACCTTCCAGCTCGTAGCCCTCGTAAGTCTCCGGATGCTCATCGGATGGCACTTCCTCTATGAAGGAGTGGCCAAACTCACCAACCCCTATTGGACCTCGGCGGGCTATCTCCAGGAGTCGAAGGGATGGTTTGCCGAACACTTCATCGGATTGGCCAACAATCCGGGGGCTCTGGCTCTGGTGGACGGTCTGAACCAATGGGGCCTGCTCCTCATTGGACTGGCTTTGTTGGTGGGTGTCTTTTCCCGGACGGCGGCTCTGGCCGGGGTCATCATGTTGGCCCTCTACTACCTGGCGGCGCCCCCGTTCCCCACCCTCCAGTATTCCATGCCCGCCGAGGGGGCTTATCTGATTGTGAACAAGATCCTTATCGAGCTGGCGGCCCTTCTTGTCGTCTTGGCCTTCCCGACTGCCAACCGGATCGGCCTCGATCGCCTGTTATTTCGGAAGCGAAACACTGAAACCACCTGAACGGGTCTGACCACCCTTGAAGCGTTTCCAGGAGGAAGAATCATGAGCGACGAGATCAAGAAAGACCCGGAAGGTCAGGCCGCCGAGCAGTCCCCGAGTTCCTCGGGGGATCCCAGCCGACGGGACGTTCTGAAGGGGCTGGCTGCGGTACCAGTTCTGGGCGTTTTCTTTGCGGGCTGGTATCAGAAACGCCTCGAAGCCAAAGCCCGGCGGGAAGCGATCATGGCCGAGCTGGGCATCAGTGAGGGGGCCCCGGCCGTCATTCCCAACGCTATTTCCAGACCCCCCGGGGATAGGATCCGCGTGGGCATCATCGGAAATGGGGGAGAGGGTGAGGCCATTGTCCGGAGTGCCGGCTTCGCACACCCGGATTGGGTGGAGAACCAGAAGGCTGCGGCCGAAAAGAACCCCCGCAACCGAGGGTTCGCCACCTTCATGCAGCAGGATGATCTGAACATAGATCTAGCCGGGGTTTGTGACGTCTTCGATGTCCGAGCCCAGAGGGGGCTGGACGCGGCGGGGAACAGGATTGGTCCCACCGCCGAAAGTTCGTCCGGTCAGGCCAAGCGTTTCCTCCGTTACACCGATATGCTGGAAAGCGACGAGGTCGATGCTGTACTCATCGCGACTCCGGATCACTGGCATGCCCAGATGTGCATCGATGCGGCCGCGGCCGGGAAGCATGTGTACGTCGAGAAGGCCATGACCCGGGAGGAGGAGGAGACCCACCGGATGTACGATGCCGTCAAGAACTCCGACATCGTCTTCCAGTTGGGTCACCAGCAGCGCCAGACGGAAAGCCACATCAAGGCCCGGGAGGTGGTGGAGGCTGGGATCCTTGGGCCCATCACCTTGGTGGAAACCACCACCAATCGGAACGATCCCTGGGGAGCCTGGGTGTGGGACATCCACGAAGAAGGAAATGAAAACACCATCGACTGGGCGCAGTTCGAAGGTCCGGCGCCCAACAAGGTTCCCTTCGACCTCGACCGCTTCTTCCGCTGGAGGAAGTACTTCGACTACGGGACCGGGCTCTCCGGCGACCTGTTCTCGCACGAGTACGACGCCATCAATCAGATCCTGGACTTGGGGATTCCGAAGACCGCCATGGCGTCCGGGGGGATCTACCACTTCAAGGACGGGCGGGACGTCCCCGATACATGGCAGGCGGTTCTGGAGTATCCGGATCGCGATCTGACGCTGGTCTACAGCGCGACTCTCGCGAATGGGAAGTGGAGGGGGCGGGTCTTCATGGGCCACGACGCCACCATGGAGGTGGACAACGGCCTCACCATTACTGCCGAAGGCCAATCCACCAGGTATGGAGAGAAGATCGGCGAAGGGGTCATCGACACTTCCCGACCCATGTTCACCTTCCAACCCGGGTTCACGGGTCTGGATGCCCTGACTTCGGCCACAGCCGAGTACTTCGCCCGTCGAGGGCTCCTCTATACGTACCGGGGCGGGAAGCTGGTGAACGCCTACCACCTTCACATCGCCGAGTGGCTGGATGTGATCCGAAACGGTGGGGACACCAGCTGCAATATCGAACGGGGCTTCGAGGAGGCCATCTCGTGTCACATGGCCACGAAGTCGTATCGGGAGAAACGCCAGGTGGCATGGGACCCGGTGGCTCGGCGGATCGTATGAGTGCGAAGACTCGGTTGGGCATGATGATGTTCCTCCAGTATGCCATCTGGGGGGCTTGGGCTCCGGTGCTCTCGGTATACCTCCTGGATGACCTGGGTTTCACGGGATCCCAGGTGGGGGTCATCTATGCCCTTCTCCCTTTGGCCACCATCCTGTCTCCCTTTATTGGGGGGCAGCTGGCTGACCGGTACTTCTCCTCGGAGAAGGTCATCGGTTTTCTCCAGCTGACCGGGGGAATTCTCCTCATTCTCTGTTCCCGGGCCACCAGCTTCGATGCCATGGCCTGGCTCATGTTTTTTTACTGCATCCTCTACGCTCCCACTCTGGCTCTCACCAACTCGGTGGCAATGATCAACCTGAAGGACTCGGAGAAGGAATTCGGGGCCATCCGGGTTTGGGGGACCCTGGGGTGGATCGCTGCGGGCCTTCTGCTCTCCGGGTGGAGGATGGCGGGGCAGGGTAGTGAGCCCCTGTTGATGGGTGGGGATATGCTCTTCCTCGCCGGAGTCTTCTCCATCGTCATGGCCCTGCAGGCGTTCATGCTTCCCCGGACGCCCCCTCAAAAAGAGGGCGTAAACCCCTGGGCCTTCCTGGAGGCCCTGAAGATGTTGAAGGCGAAACAGTTCGCCATCTTCATCGGCATTACTTTCGTCGTTTCCACAGAGTTGGAGTTTTTCTACATCCTGACCGGGCCTTTCCTTCAGTCCGAAGGAATCGGAGTAGCCCCCGCGAACCTGCCCGCCGTCATGACCATCGCCCAGGTGGCGGAGATCTTCGTTATGGCTTTCGGGCTTTCCTGGTCCCTGAAGCGGTATGGGATGAGAAAAACCCTTGCCATCGGCGTCGTTGCCTGGCCCATTCGCTATATCATTTTCGCCATCGGCGGACCGGCGTGGCTGGTCATCGCGTCCCTCTCCCTCCATGGGTTCTGCTACGTCTTCTTCTTCGTAGCGGCCTTCATCTATGTGGACAAGGTGGCTCCCCCAGATATCAGGGCTTCGGCTCAGAGCATGATCGCCATCGTCTCCCTTGGGCTGGGGCGGGGTTTGGGGAGCCTCTTCGCGGGAAAGGTGCAGGATCTTTTTACGACCAATGCGGGCACGGACTGGACTGGTGTATTCCTGGTTCCTTGTGCCCTGACGTTGTTTTGTGCTGTGGCTTTTCTCCTCTTCTTCCGGAATGTGGGTGGGGAAGAGGGAGCTACCGCGTAGGGGCGAACTTTTTCTGAGGTGAGAACCAAATGGCTCGAAAGAGACTTGGAGTCGGTTTTGTGGGTGGAGGGTTTGTCGGGAAGTTCCATATCCGGTCCTTCGTGGCTGTCCGGGACGCTGACGTTCTTGGTGTCGTGGGGAAGGACGATGAGTCGGCCCAGGAGGCCGCGGATTTGGCACGCTCCCTGGGCTTGGGGGATGCCAAGGTTTTCGGCTCCATCACGGAGATGGTGGCTGATCCGGGCATCGACGCACTCTGGATTTGCGCGCCCAACTTTACCCGACTCGAGGTGATGGAGGAAATCGTCGACGCCCTCGATTCGGGGAAGGGTGAACTCATCGGCATCGCCTGCGAAAAGCCTCTCGGACGAACGGCTGCGGAGGCCAGGATAATGTTGGAGTTGGTTCAACGGGTCGGTCTCCTGGATGGCTATCTGGAGAACCAACTCTTCTCCCCATCCGTGGTTCGAGGAAAGGATATCCTTTGGAGCCGAGGCGCAGCCCTTACAGGAGACCCATTCCTGGCCCGGGCGGCCGAGGAACATTCCGGGCCCCACATGCCCTGGTTCTGGGAGGGTGAACTCCAGGGGGGCGGGGTTTTGAACGACATGATGTGCCATTCGGTGGAGGTGGCCCGGCACCTTCTCACGCCTCCGGGTTTCCCCAGGGAGACACTGACACCGGTGAAGGTCACGGCTCAGACCTCCTGCCTGAAATGGCAGCAGCCCCGCTATGCCGAGATCCTCTCCATCAGCAGTGGCGGTCTCCTGGACTATATCAACAGGCCTTCCGAGGATTTTGCCCGGGCAACGGTCGAATACCGGGACAACGCCGGGAACATCAAGATCGTGGAGGCCACCACATCCTGGTGTTTTGTGGGGGCAGGCCTCCGCCTGAGCATGGAGTTGCTTGGGCCCGAGTATTCTATGTCCCTCAGCTCCCTGGATTCGGGGCCCAAGGTCTTCTTCAGCCGGGAGGTTCGGGGGAATGCCGGTGAAGACCTGGTGGAGAAACAGAACGCTGAGGTAGGCCTCATGCCGGTGGTGGCGGATGAGGAAAGCGAATACGGCTATGTGGGCGAAAACCGTCACATGGTGAGGTGCTTCCTGGAGGGGGTCCGACCGGACGAGAACTTCTCGGACGGCGTGAATGTGGCAGAACTTCTAATGACCGCCTACAAGAGCGCTGAGGAGGGAAGAACGATCGAGTTTCCTCCCGACGACCTGGAGACGTTCGTTCCGGCTGTAGCCCGGGGCGAGTGGAATCCTAAGAGAGGCGAGTCCTGAAATGAAAGCTGCCAAACTTGGTCTGGTGGTTCTGGTCGTGCTGGGTGCCTGGGCATTCAACCGGGCCCGCCCGGATGAACCGCAAATGGCGGAGGCCGGTGAGGCTGTGAGCGCTGCCGCGGCGGAGGGGAGCGAGATGACGGAATTCCAAATGCCTCAGGTTCCGGAGGGGTATGAGCAGCTCCTGGGTGTCTGGGACGGCCGGTACAACAAATCCGGATGGAACCACTACGGGCCCGGCTATTTCGACCTTGATCCTGCCACGGGAATCCTGACCTCCCACGGAGGAATGGGGCTCTTTTGGTATAGCGTAAAAGAGTATTCGGACTTTGTCCTGGAGTTGGACTTCAGGTGCGCGGGGCCGGAGACGAACTCGGGTGTGTTTGTGCGGGTTCCTGGAGTGACATCGAGCGACGACTATATCTACCACTCCTTCGAGATCCAGATCTACGATGCTGGAGAAGGAATTCACCAGACCGGGGCGGCCTACGACGCGGAAGCACCCACCCACCTGGCCTCCAATACACCGGGGGAGTGGAACCACTTCAAGATCACCTTTGTCGGGAACCGTCTACAGGTGGAGCTGAATGGTCAGGAGATTCTGGACTGGGAAGCGGAAGGCAGGGGAAAGGTCGAGGACTTCGCTCCCACCGGGTATATCGGGCTTCAGAATCATGACGATCTCTCGCCCGTCTACTTCAGAAATATCTACGTGAAGGAGTTGGGGTAGACGAGGCTGGCTTCTCGGACGATCCTCTCCAACTCTTCAATGGGAAGGAGTCCCCGGATTCCGGGCCGGCCCTGGAGGTACTCGATGATTCCGGTGTCGGAGAGGCCGAAAGTCTCCTTAAGTCCGCGAACGATCACTGTCAGATAAAGGGGACCAGGAGGGTTCAGGGAGGCCCCCTCCATCCCTCCTGCCGATGTGAATGTGTAGATCGGGTGGCCGCCTTCTTCTCCTAGACACAGCAGGGTTCGGTAGAGGCCCGTCTTGAGCTCCGTCCTCCCTTCCCGCAGAGTCATTTCCAGGTCCATCCCCAGGTCCACATTCATCTCCTGATAGCCGTTTTCCTGCAGCACCACTTCCCGGAACTGGTCGGTGGTGATCAGGTACATCCGTCCAAGCGTCTTTGCGATGCTTTCCTTCCTGGTGTCCACGAAGGCGATCCCGGCGTTCTCCCAGTGCCTCGATACCTCTGCGAAATACAGGCCGTGCAGAACCATGATGCCGTGATCATGGCTGGGTGGTGTGGGGTCCGAGCATCCAACCTGGAGGAACTTGGCTCCGGGAGGGCGTCCTCCCCGGATGTAGGCGAGAAAACGTTCTCTAAGGAGGTTGGAACCGTAGCTGGCGTACCAGAGTTTCTTGGGCATAGGCTGCTGGTTTTCCAAAGAGTGCGGTGCATTTGTTGCCCGCCGCCGAACAAGAAGATACCGCGATTCGTCCTCGAGGATCCCTCCGGTCCGAACGGTGTAACCGGAAAGCTCATGAAATAAAAGATGACCTCGAACTTAGAGTCCCCATAGATGAGCCCCGCCCCCGACGGCCGCACCGATCCACGTTTCGCCCGAGCCCTCCTCCAGCGCGAGGACGCATTCCTTCGCGTGGATGAGGAAGACGACGCCGTGTTCTACGGCCCGGCCCGGATCGTGTCCCACCTGGACGAGACGGCTCTGAACACCGTTGAGCGGTTGGCGGCAGGCCTGATCACGGAAGATGATCCGAAGGTCCTGGACCTGATGGCATCGGTAGACTCACATCTCCCCTCTCGCCGCGAGTTTTCCAGTGTCACGGGGCTCGGGATGAATGAGGAAGAGCTGGAGGCCAACCCGACGCTCACCGACTGGGTGGTCCATGATCTGAACAAGGATCCGGTCCTTCCATTCGCCGACGATACGTTCGATGTGGTCACGAACGTGGTGTCGGTGGAGTATCTGACCCGACCCTTTGAGGTGTTCAAGGAGGTGGGGAGGGTCCTGAAACCTGGTGGCCTTTGCCTGGTCGTGTTCTCGACCCGATGGTTCCCACCGAAAGTTGTGAGGGCTTGGGAAGATGCCAGGGAAGAGGAAAGGCTCGGGATCGTGGAGGAGTTCCTCAGACAATCGGGCTCTTTCGAATCCTCAGGCTACTTCATCTCCATGGGCCTTCCCCGCCCCGAGGATGACCGGTATTTCTCCCTGGGTACTCCCAGCGATCCTGTCTTCGCCGTCTTCGCTGAAAAGCAGGGTGGGGCCGGCGGCCGGAAACAGAGGATGGTCCTACGGGACCCAGCCCAACTCGACACGGATTGGGGAGCGGTTCAGCTCCGGAAGAAGAAGGTCGGGGAGACCATGGAGTGCCCTCATTGTCAGCAGGTGCTGAGCAAGTGGGAGGTTCCGGACGACCCCTGCATCGACTGGCCCAACGACTTCCTCTACCTCTGCTTCAACGACTTTTGTCCCTTCGTGGTTCGGGGATGGCGCTTCATGTGGAACCAGGCAATCCTGGGCACCAGCTACCGTTACCTCTTCAATCCCATAAAGGGTACATCTACGACGGTACCTATCCGGGGGCTCACGGACCTGAGACCCGGTATCGTAGAAGAGGACCCTGCGGGACGCTTCCGGTCGGCTATCGAACGAGGGTTGGTGGACTTCTCGTCAATGCCGAAGGTGAAGGACTACGGGCCGAAGCTGGGTCCGCCCAAGGGATAGGGTCAGGATCAGGGAGTTTCCACGAAGGGGGAAACGACCCGGAGGCCGTCCAGGTCCTGATCGTGGGAGAGGTCCTCCGTGAGAAGTGTGCCACACCTCTGGGCTTGAGCGGAAGCTACGATGAGGCTATCCCAGAAAGAGAACCCCCATCTATCCTGGGCGTCCCACGCCTTTTCGGCCAACTCGGGTGTCAGGGGTAGGGGAGACCAGGCTCCCAGGGCAAGGATGTCTTCCCGGGCCTCTTCGGTAGGAAGGCCCGGATCCAGCTTCGACGTTACGGTGACGTAGTATTCATGGAGGACCTGAACACTCAGCCGGCCAAGCCGAGATTCCCATAGATGTCCCAACCACTCCGCGGCTTTCCGCTGCCGCTCCGGGTCCCGGCTGTCCCGGAGGTAAACCAGGACGTTCGTATCCACAAAGATCGGACTATCGCTCATGAAGGCTTTCCCGGGATGGGGGTGTGGTTCCGGCTGGGGCCAGAGCGCGAGGTTCTCGACCCAGGAAGCTCTTCATCGCCTCCTTATACCCTTCGTCCTTCTCTCTTTCTCTCTTGAGGACCCTTCCGAGGAAAGCAGAAACACTAATGTCTTTGTGGGCCGCCTGAACTCGGACCCAGCGGGCGGTTTCTCCATCCATTACCACGGTTACGTTCTTTTTCATACCACGAATCTTGTGTAGCACGAAGTTCGTGTCAATGAAATAGTCAAGATTTGCTTGGACTCTCCCCTCTAATAGCCCATATTGTTTCTCGAACGAATATTTTTCATTTCTGAACATTCCATGAAATCTCGGGTTCTTCTTCATCGGGTCGGCTGGTCTCGGCCCGGGTAGGAAGGTCCCTTATGCGTCCATCCGGGTGCATTAATCGTCCCGACGTACAACAAGAGAAGTGAGGAGCCAGCTGCATGGATCGAATCCGACAGCTAATCCACGAAGCACACCGCCGTTCACTTTGGCAGGTGCTGTCCGTCTATATGGTTGTATCCTGGATCGCCCTTCAGGTTGTTGAGATCATCTCGGAAAGCGCCGGGCTACCGGATTGGGCCCAACCCTTTGCCCTGATCCTGCTGATTATTGGACTGCCGGTTGTAGTGGCCACGGCCATCGTGCAGGAGGGTGTCTCCGGAAGGGGTGAATCCTCCCCGGACCGGGCCCCTGCAGGCCCTCAGGCGGGTGTGGATCTGACGGGCGATCCAGCTCCAAAAGCTGAGGCCTCGGCCCCAGAAGATGTGGATCGAGGTGCGAGTCCTGGAGGCGTTCGCCGGCGTCTCTTCACCTGGAAGAATGCTATTGCCGGGGGTGTCGCCGCCTTCGCCTTCTTGGGAATTGCCGTGGCGGGCTATTTCGTCATGTGGTCCGCCGGAATCGGCCCTGTTGGGTCATTGGCTGCCCAGGGTGTGTTCGACGAGGGTGACCGGGTCGTTCTTGCCGATTTTGACAATGCCACCCCCGACGCCCTTCTGGGTTCAGTGGTGACGGATGCCCTCCGCATCGATCTGGCCGAATCGGACGCCATTACCCTCGTCGAGGCCAGTGGCGTGACGGACGTACTGGTTCGAATGCAGCGGGATCCCGATCAGGAATTGACGGCCGATCTGGCCAGGGAAGTGGCAGTCCGTGACGGTATGAAAGCGATATTGGAGGGCGACGTTGGGGCAGCTGGGTCGGGGTACATCCTTTCCGCTACTCTCCGGGCCGCCGAGTCGGGAGAAACGCTGGCGTCCTTCCGCCGAACGGCTGAGACCCCTGAGGATGTCATCGGCGCTATCGACAAGCTCTCTCAGGACATTCGGGAGAAGGCCGGGGAGTCCCTCCTCTCCATCAAGCGAGGTGCTCCCCTGGAGCAAGTGACGACTACATCCCTGGAAGCTTTACGGAAGTTCACCGAAGCTGAGCATCTGTTCGATGATGGGGACGAAGCGGGCTCCATAGCTCTCCTGGAAGAAGCCGTCGCTTTGGACTCAGCTTTCGCCATGGCTCACCGGAAGATGGCGATTACCCTCTCAAATATGGGGATCGAGCGAGAGCGGGAGGTCCAGGCCCTGGAAGCCGCTTTCCGACACCGGAACCGACTCACGGAGCGGGAACGACTCATCACCGAAGCCTCTTACCACGATGGAATCACCGGGGATAGGGACGCCATCATGCGGGCATATGAGGGCGTTCTCAGGATCGAACCGAACGACCCTGCGGCTCTGAACAACCTGGCCAACGTCTACAACGTGATGGAGGATTTCGACCGGGCCAGCGAGCTCTATGAGAGGGCAGTCAACGGCCCGGGGACCTCCAATACGGCCCATAGTAATCTGGTTCGGACCCGGATTTTACAGGGTGATCTGGATGGTGCGCGGGAGGTTTTGGAGGCTTTCAGGTTGGCCCACCCGAACGACCCGAACGTGCAGGACCGGGGGTTCTGGGTCCAAGTCTTCTCCAGTGATTGGGAGCCGGCTGAAGCCACCATGGCTGAGTGGGAGGCCAACACTGAGTTGCCCTTCATTTACCGGGTGAACGCCCATTGGTATCGAGCACAGCTGGCCACGGCCCGAGGGAAGATAGGTGAGGCACGCATTGAGACCGGCCAGGCACGACGCCTTGCCGAAGCCGAGTTCGGCCCCGCTTTTGAATGGTCATACACAGTCTATGGAGCCTACCTGGAAGCTATGGTCGGTAACCTGGATGCGGCGCGGCGCATCGTGGACGCCCTGGAGGACCGGAACCTTTTCGACGAGATCCCCCTCCCCTCTCGGAACTATGAGTTGGCCGTGAACTCCCATAGCCTCGTGGGAAACGGAGATGAAGCTCTGGCCTATCTTCGTCGTTGGGAAGAAGAAGTACCCCCTGACATGGCGGGCCGTTACGATGAGGACCAGAGGAAGCTGGATGAGAAGCTGATCGGCGAAATTGGGGTTGACCCTGAAGGGGTCCTGGCTGCCGTTGAGGGGTACCGGGCACGGCTCCGGTGCCGACGCTGCTACCGAGAGGATGAGGCGGAAGCCTTTGAGGCCATGGGTCGGCCCATGGAGGCCCGGGATGTTTGGCTGAGCCTCGCTACGGAGATCGAGACCAACTTCACCATCTCCCTCCTTCAGCGTCCTCGGGCTTGGGAGAGGGTAGGCATTCTCTCCGATGAACTGGGTGATGTAGATGCCGCTCTGGAAGGCTACCGCCAGTTCGCGGAGCTTTGGGCCGACGCCGACCCAGAGCTTCAGCCACGGGTCGAGGCGGCCCAAGAGCGGATCCGGGCGCTGGAAGGGGCGAGGGCAGAGGGAAGCTAGTCGGGAGGGGCTATATGCAAGAGGCCGGCGGGTTCCCCCGCCGGCCTCTTCGTTCAGCACTTCGGCCGAGCGTTTCGACTCGGCGCTCGTCAGCCGAAGGTAATCATTCCCTATGCCTTGGCCTTCAGCAGGTCCCGGATCTCCGTGAGGAGGGTTTCCTCGGCGGTGGGCTCCGGATCGGCCGGCGCTTCCTCTACGACCTCTTCATCCCGCTTCATCTTGTTGAACGAACGGACCACCATGAAGACGGCGAAAGCCACGATGATGAAGGAAATGAGGGCGTTGATGAAGAGGCCGTAGTTGATGGTTACGGCCCCGGCTTCCTTGGCGGCAGCCACTGTGGCGTAGGGGCCCGTTGCGGCCGGGTCGCTGAGCATCATGAAGAGCTCTGCGAAGTCGACACCACCAAGCGCCATCCCGATGGGGGGCATGATGACGTCGGCGACCAGGGACTTGATGATGGTACCGAACGCGGCACCGATGATGATACCCACCGCCATGTCGAGCATATTGCCCTTAACAGCGAACTCCTTGAACTCCTTGAGCACGGTTCTCCTCCTGTGCAGGGACGTGGTCATCCGCCACCCTGGCGGGTTTGCTTTTGGGAAAGATGTATCAATGTTACAGACAAAGTGCTTTTCCGAAAGTCACATGGGCGTCGACCTCCAATTCTTCCGGAGGGGCCCGGTCCGAAGGAGGTCCGGTATGGGAATAGGGTCATGCATGAACTCCCCGTAACCAAGAGCATCCTGGGGATCGTTCTCAAGCACGTGGAGATCCAGGGGGTGTCCCGGGTCTTGGCGATCGATTTGGCTATCGGCGCCCTTAGTGACCTCGAGGGCGAGTGGTTGCAGAAATATTTCGATCACCTGAGCCGGGGTACACCGGCGGAAGGGGCGGAGTTGAGGATAAGCCGCTCTCCCCTGACTTTCTTCTGTGAGGGCTGTTCACGGGAGTATACGGCTACTCGGGAAGAGCTCGACGATTCGAGCTGCCCAAGGTGCGGATCTCGTGAGGCCTCAATCGTGTCGGGGACCGCCTATTCCGTGGAAAGTATGGAGGCTCAATGATGAGCGACGTCACTCTGATCAGCATCAAAGAAGAGATCCTCTCGGAAAACCGGGAACTGGCGGGGGAACTTCGGGGGAAGCTGAATCAGGAGGGTGTCTTTCTGGTGAACCTCATGTCCTCCCCGGGTTCGGGAAAGACGAGCCTCATCGTTCAGACCCTGAGGCGCCTCCAGGACTCCTACCGCATTGCGGTCATCGAGGGCGATGTGGATTCGGCTGTGGATGCGGAACGGGTGGCCCGGGAGGGTGTCCCCGCTGTTCAGCTCAAGACCGGGGGCTCCTGTCACCTTACCGCGGCCATGGTGGAGAAAGGCCTCGAGGCCCTCGCCCTCGAGTCCATCGATCTTCTTTTTCTGGAGAACATCGGAAACCTGATCTGTCCGGTAGGCTCCGACACGGGGGCACATCTGAATCTGGCTATCCTCAGCGTTCCCGAGGGAGATGACAAACCGCTCAAGTACCCCCGGATCTTCCAGACTGCCGACGCCTTCATCGTGAACAAGACGGACGTTCTGGACTACTTCGATTTCGACGTTGAAGTGTTCCGGAACCGACTCAAAAGGCTGAACCCCGGCGCACCGATCTTCGAGGTCTCGTGCAAGACGGGTGAGGGGATCGACGGGTGGTGCGAGTGGCTGCAGGATCGGGTGGAGGCTGGAGCGATCGGGCAGGGCTAGCGTCTTGCCCCCCCAATCGCAAAACCACCTTAGATCTTCAGACCCAGGACCTTTTTTGCCGCGATCTTGGCGGTCCCCAGCGGACCGAAGCGTTCCTGCATGATCTTCATGTACAGAGCTTTCTCACTCTTCGGAGGCGTCTTCACCTCGTCTCTCGGGGAGAGTTGTATCGCCCCGTCGGGACAGGTGGATACGCATAGGCCGCACCCAATGCACCGGAGCATATCAACTACGGCGATCTCGTCCTGATAGCTGATGGCATCCATCACGCAACGGTCTTGGCAGGTTCCGCATTCGACGCAGAGCTCTCCGTCGACCTCGGCAAAGTAGTTGGCATCGAAATACTCTGCGGGTCTCGGTAGCTTTTTCGCTGAGACGAGAACTCCGCAGCAACATCCGCAACAACAGCAGATAAAATGTGGGTCCTGGGTGTTCTGGGGCTGGAGAACCATCCCGACATCATCAGCTCGCTCCAGGATGCCAACCGCTTCTTCCTTGGACAACTCCCTGCCCGCCCCGGATTCGATGACCCCTTCCGCATGGCCACCTAATAGGAGGCAGGTCTCCCGGATGTCTGACAGCTCGCAGGGCTCCTCCTGGAGATCCATCCCCTGTCGGCACACGCAGTTCAGGACGGCCAAAGGCCCTTTCGAGTCCATGACCAGCTTTTTCGCACCGTCATAGGTCCCGATGCTCCGTTCCGGAAGGATCTCCTCATTGATGGGGATGGTCCTCATCTGGGAGGTGTTCTTGGTGAAAAACGCACCGGAAAACTCCTCGTCCATATACTGCATCAGATCCGAGTGGTATTCCTTGGTGAGACGGTTCACCTGGAACTCGAACATCCCGATGGCCAGCATGGCTTTCGAAAAGGCAGGCTGACCATTCACCTCGGATTTGAGGATGGCTCCTTTTTTTGCCAAACGCGCCAGGCCGACCCCTAGCTCCCTCAGGCTGAACCCGTCTTTTTTCGCCCGGGAGTGGATCTTCTCCAGAGGCTCGGGAAGAGCACTGAGGAAAAGGGCCAGTTCGGCCTCTTTAGGTGTGAAGAGGTGCTCCAGCAGGCGGAGCTCCACCCCCGATTCGGCGGCGGGAAATCCAACGGGCATGTTGTCGATGTGTCGCTGGAGCCGTCGGTAGACGTTTTCCTCGGCCATGATGTGACTCCTCAGGCGGTATTGGGGTGACTTCAGGATAGATGTGGGGGAAGGGGGGAGCAAGAAAAACCGAGGCGAGTTAGTTTTCCCGGATCCTGATTTTCTGAACCACGATTTTCCAAATCCGTTTCGATTCTCGGAAGGAACCAGGCATGAAGACCAGACTCCTGACTCTCCTCTTTTGTTTGGCGGTTTATTCCCCGGAGGTCGCCCTGGCCCAGGGTGGTTCGGCGACCGACCCCGACCCCGCCAACCAGATCGTCGCCCCGGCCCTTTTCTCCGGTTTGGACTTCAGGCTTATCGGCCCCTTCCGGGGAGGCAGGTCCACCGCCGTGACCGGCATTCCCGGTGAGCCCCTCACCTTCTTCCAGGGCACTACGGGGGGCGGGGTATGGAAGACCACGGACGCCGGGGAAAGCTGGGAGAACATCTCGGATGGGTTCTTCAACGTGTCCTCCATCGGGGCCGTGGAAGTGGCTCCGTCGGACCCGAACGTCATCTATGTGGGAACCGGATCCGCCGGGATCAGGGGGAACGTCCAGGATGGGCGGGGCGTCTATCGTTCGACGGATGGGGGGGACAGCTGGTCCTTCAAGGGGCTGCCGGAAGCTGGTCTGATCGGGAGGGTGAGAGTCCATACTTCGAACCCGGATCTGGTCTATCTGGCGGCCATGGGCCACGCCTTCGGTAAGAACGAAGAGCGCGGGGTTTACCGCTCCAGAAACGGCGGGGACAGCTGGGAAAAGGTCCTCTTCCTTTCCGACAGTGTCGGAGCCGTGGACCTGGCCATGAATCCCAAGAATCCCAGGATTCTTTATGCAGGTATGTGGCGGGCCGAACGGAAGCCCTGGACCCTCATCGATGCTTCGGAGGACGGGGGGATCTACAAAACCTCGGACGGCGGGGACAGTTGGGAGAAGCTGGGCGGAGGCCTTCCGGAGGGCCTTACCGGTCGAATCGGTGTCACCGTTTCCGCGGCGAATCCCGATCGTGTCTGGGCCATCGTCAACGCCCATGACCCTGATGGAGGTGTGTACCGCTCTGACGACGCCGGTGAAAGTTGGACCAAGGTGAACCGGGACCGGAAACTGCGGCAGCGGCATTGGTACTACTCCCACATCGTGGCCGATCCGGGAGACGAGAACACGGTGTATGCCATGAACACCAGCCTCTTCCGATCCATCGATG
>CAYOVN010000022.1:0-31231 GCA_964407425.1 uncultured Gemmatimonadaceae bacterium | reverse complement strand
ACCGGCAGGCCCCACCACACACCCGGGGCGAGCTCGTCCACCACGTGTCGATCTCGCATCCACTCCAAAACGGCATCCCGGACCACACCCACACTATGCGTGTTGGTGATCATCACGGGCCCTTCCAGAAAACCTGACTCCTCCACCCAGGTGGTTCCCGTCATCTCCCCATTGCCGTTAAGGGAGTACCACCCTGCGAAAACCGGTGCGAAGCGTGGACCCCGGGGAAGAATTGCCGTGACGCCGGTCCGGACCGGGCCCTCGCCGACCACCAGGGGCCCGGCCTCACCCTCGATGAGGGTCACATGCCCCACCATGATCCCCTCGACATCGGTAATGGCATTGAGGGCGCCGGGCGTTCCGTCGAAGGGGATGCCGAGGTCACGGGCCCGGGGGGCCTGGCCGGCTCCGGGGGTGAAAACAATCAAGGTCAGGAGGGCAGCGACAGCCGCCACATTGATGCGCGCCATGGGGACCTCACGCTGAAGTATTGAAAGATGGGGTACTCAACTCTACTTGAAGCCAGGCAGCCTCGCCAGCTCACCACAGCCCCGGGCATGCCGCTTGCAATTTCTCCCTGGTTGAAAACCGGCAAGAACCAATGAATCGCCTAAGAATCCTGACCTCTTCTACGCGTGTGGGTGGCGATGAGGCGAATCCGAGCTCAGCCTGATAGATTTAGGCCGGATCCCGATCAGACTTTCCTGAACCCCCAATGTGAGATGTGACATGAAAGGATCTTCCACGGTCCTCAAATAATAGAGGAGCTGCTTCTCTGGGCTTCTATTCGCACTCCCCCCTTTTCTTGGAGGATCTATGGACGGCTTGATTTGGAGCTTGATCAGTGGTGCCCTCGGTGGCAACCTCGCTGGCTTCCTGATGAAATCGAAGAGTCTCGGTACGCTTTGGAACACGGTGGTTGGCGTTCTAGGTGGCGGGGTAGGGGGGCAGATACTCAACTCCCTCGGCGTGCTGGATGGTGGAGGCCTGGTGGCCAACATCGGGGGGTCCGCGGTTGGTGGAGCTCTGTTGATGCTTCTCATCGGCCTGTTCAAGAAGGCTTAAAAGCAGGGGCCCCCTGCCTGGGTGGGCTGCGGCAACGACACCAGCTATCTTGCCGCCGGAGGATCAGCACTGGGTGACAAAATGCCCGCGCTGTGTGTCAGAGAAATGACGACACTAGAGAACCGAACCGCAGGTACTACCGAGGATTCGTTCGTGCTCGAAATCTCTCTTTCCAGGAACACCGGCGAGTGGCTGGAGGAGCTACACGAGGAGTTGACCCAGACGGGTCTGGGCCTGGATGTGGCCGGTGTAAAGGAGCACAGGAAGCTTCGGGACGATCTTGTCCAGCAGATCGACGACTATCTGCTGCCCAGGCTTTCGAACCTCGATGCCCCTCTTCTGACAGTGGTTGGCGGGTCGACGGGATCGGGGAAGTCCACCCTGGTCAACAGTCTTGTTGGCAAACGGGTGTCCAAGCCCGGTGTGCTTAGGCCTACGACGCGTTCCCCTGTACTGGTCTGCCATCCGGACGATGTTTCTTGGTTCTCCGACGATCGAGTGTTTCCGGGTCTGAGGCGCGTCACTGGCGATGGGTCCGGACAGGGGTCCTCACTCGTTCTCGTTCAACACGACTCTCTTCCTCCCGGCGTCGCGATTCTCGACTCCCCCGACATCGATTCTGTGGCTGAGGCAAATCGGGCTCTCGCCACGAAACTCCTCGCAGCTGCCGACCTCTGGCTCTTTGTTACCACGGCGGCACGATATGCCGACGCAGTGCCTTGGGAGTTTTTGGACCAAGCCCGGCAGCGCAGTACGGCCTTGGCCTTGGTTTTGAACCGCGTTCCTCCGGGGGCTGAGGAAGAGGTGGCGATCCATCTGGAAGCCATGATTGGCGAGAGAGGGATTGGCGGGACACAGGTTTTCGTGATCCAGGAGGTCGAGCTTCCCGATGGTGACCTCCCCCCCTCACAGGTCGCTCCCGTTCGCGCTTGGCTCCACGGGTTGGTGGACGATGTCGAGACCCGGACTCAAGTCATCCGCCAGACTTTGACCGGCGCCCTCGCCTCGGTCCCTCAGCGGGTCCTCCAGGTGGCTGAACACCGGGAGGCCCAGGAAGAAGCGGTACGTTCTCTCTCGGACTCGGTGGACCGGGCATACAGCGACTCCCTCCATGAGATAGACGAGGCGCTTGGCAGCGGGTCCCTTCTCCGGGGAGAGGTTCTGGCCCGCTGGCAGGATCTGGTGGGTACCGGCGACATCATGCGGTCGCTCCAGATGAGCATAGGACGAATCCGGGATCGGTTCACTGCATTTCTCACGGGGAGGGGTTCGGCAGAGGCTGAGGTTAGAGGCGAAATCGAGTCGGCGCTAACCACGCTGATCGTCGGGCAGGCCGACGAGGCGGCTGCAAATGCAGTGGACAGCTGGACAGCTTCAGCGGCTGGCAGGCAGTTGCTAGGGGAGGACGCACGGGCGCTGGGAAGACCGTCCGCGGATCTTCGCGGCCGAGTCAACGTTGAGATCCGGGAGTGGGAGCGTGACCTTCTCGAACTTGTTCGAGGGGCCGGCCAGTCCAAGAGATTGACTGCCAGAGCCATCTCTCTTGGCATCAACACCGTCGGGGTGGCGCTAATGGTTCTGGTCTTTGCCCACACCGGGGGTCTGACCGGTGTCGAGATCGGGGTGGCTGGCGGAACCGCGACCATGTCACAGGCCCTCCTCTCGGCGATTTTCGGTGAACAAGCCGTCCGTGACCTGGCTGCCGAAGCTCGGCGCCGGCTCCTGGCCCGGGTCACGGGATTGATGGACGACGAGGCCGCTCGCCTGTATGACAGGGTGAATGAAGCCCGGGGAGCAGATGGGCAGGCGGAAGGCCTTCGCATCCTGGCTAAAGGGGCGCCGGCGTCATGACACATAAGCCATCCCTCCCGGAAAGGATCGACGCCCTGGAGCGAGCTGCGGGGCTCTCGGTCGGCAGATTGCCGGTATCGGCCGTCGAAGAGACCCGGGCCGTGGTGGCTCGGAGCCGGGAACGCCTGAGACATGGGACTGAGTGGACCGTCGTCGCCCTGGCCGGTGCCACAGGCAGTGGGAAGTCGTCCCTCTTCAACCTGTTGGCCGGGTCTGAGTTGTCTGCATCGGGAGTGCGACGCCCCACCACCTCCGCTGCACATGCAGCGGTATGGGGTCAGCGATCGGATGAGGGCCTCTTTGAGTGGCTTGATGTGTCTCGGGTCCATCGGCTCGGCGATTCCGATCCTGACGTGGACGGACTCGTGCTTCTGGACCTCCCGGATCACGACTCGGTCCAGGAATCCAACCGAGTGGAGATGGAGCGACTCACGGCCTTGGTGGACCTTCTGGTTTGGGTGGTAGACCCGGAGAAGTATGCCGACGCTGCCCTCCACGGTCGACTGGCCCATTCGTTGACCGAGCACGGTGGGGCAATGCTGTTCGCTCTGAATCAGGTCGACCGCCTTGATCAGCCAGGGCAGGCCTCCTGTCAGCGGGACCTTACCCGCCTCCTTGATGATTATGGCCTGTCCCAGGCCCCGGTGATTCCGACCTCCGCGAGGGATGGGACCGGAGTCCAGGAACTCAGGGCGGTTATTGTCGAACGGGTTCGCACCAAACGCGCAGCCTTGGTACGCATCGAAGCTGATGCCCGGGTTGCTGCCGAGGGTCTCCAGAGTGCCGGGGGAGGGCCAGGAAAAGCCTCGTCCCTGGGAAGGCGGGGCCGAGGGCGCCTGGTACGGGCCCTTTCGGATGCGGCTGGCGTCTCAACGGTTCTGGCGGCGGTAGCCGCCGGATATAGGCGAGACGCTGGAGCACGGGTTGGATGGCCGGTGACCCGGTGGCTGGCTGGCCTCCGGTCGCATCCACTCCGCCGCCTCGGGTTGGGAAGGGGACGGGCCGCTGCGGCAACGTCACTCCCCCGGCCGGGGCGAACCCAACTCTCATCTCTTCGCCAGTCCCTCCGAGAGGCTGTCGCGGAGGTCACGAAGAACCTTCCCGAACCTTGGCCCTCCGCCACCCGCAGGGCCGTGATGGGGGAGCCCAACCGGCTCGTGGATCCACTGGATCAGGCCATCGCCGGGGTCGAGGTTTCCGTTGCTCGGAGTCCTGCCTGGTGGAAAGTGTTCGGTGCTCTCCAGACCGTCCTTCTAGCGGTTGCGGGGGCCGGGGGCCTTTGGCTCCTCGTTCTGTTTGGATTCAGTTATCTCCGTCTTCCGGAACCCCCGACACCAGAATGGCGGGGAATACCCGCTCCGACGCTCATGGCCCTGGGCGGCATCGCTGCGGGATTGGTGCTGGGAGTCGTGGGCCGAACGGTGGCTCGGTTCGGTGGAAAAAGGGCGGCGGCGAAGATGCGGAGGGAACTCGATGCCAGAATCGAGGAGGTTGCCGAGGATCATATCCTGGCTCCCCTCGAGGCCGAGCTCTCTGCATTTAGGGACTTCCAAGCTGCCGTGCTGACCGCGAGACGCTGACCGAGGTTACCGTTCTTCCAGGGCAGCCTTCTCCTCGGCGATGGCCAATTCGAGTTTCTCTTTTTCCGCCTGGAGTTCGGCGATCTCCATACCGTTGTTTTGGTTATGCATGGAATCCAGGATCCGGGCCCGCCGATTCGGCCGCCTCCAGCAGGGCTTCCGCTTTACAATATCGGTGAGCAAGGGTCGACAACTATCACCGAGATTCCAGGTGGAGCCCAAAAATAGCAGGGCAAACTGGGGATCCTCCCCCCTTTGCCCGGTGATCCTTACTGGTTTATATGAGCAATCCATGGTCCTTTTCCACCTCTTGCTTGCCTGCGGCCCATCAAACGCTCAGATGGTGATCGCGGATCCCCTGGGGAGTTCAGCTTCGAACGCCACTTGGCCAACTCTCTGCCCCACCTGTTCTTAGACCGCCATGTCCCCGAACCTGAGACCAGGCATTCCTCCTATCCCTCCCCATGGCACACTAACTGCCTTCGCACGGACCAAGGAAGGTCACCCTTCTCGGTAGGCCGCAGGGACCCGGCCACTCTCAACCAGTCGGACTCCTGGGCGAAGCTTGTCAACGATCCATAGGGAACCAGCAGGGATTCTCTGATGCAGATTATTTGCGTTTCGAAAGGCACCCGTGGCTCCGGAAAGGACCTCGCCGAGAGCCTCGCTGGAAAGATGGGATACCTCTGCCTATCCCGGGAAGACCTCATTCACGCGGCCACCGAAGAGGGAATCCAGGTTGGAAAGCTGGAGATGGCAATGGTACAAGGCCGTGGCTACACTCAGCGATTGGCCATGGAGAGGGACCACTACCTTGCCTTCTGTCGTGCCTATCTCAGCGAGAGGGCCCTGGATGGGAGTGTGGTCTACCACGGCCGTAGCGGGCACCTACTCCTGCCCGGTGTCAGAAATACGTTCAGAATCCGGGTCGTCTCTGATCTGGAACAGAGGATTTCACGCACCGAACTGGACTTGGGCCTCGATCGAAGAAAGGCAACCCAGTACATCCAGGATGTGGACGAGGACCGGGCCAGATGGGTGCGATCGATGTATGGGGTGTCGGTGGACGAGGCTGTCAACTACGACATCACGCTCAATCTCCAACAAATAGGCGTTGAGAATGCCGCCAGCGCTTTGGTGGCCACAGCGCAGCTACCAGAATTCCAGTTGACACCCGCATCCCGCCGGGCTTTGGAAGACCTCTATCTCGGCGCCCGGGCACGAGTGGCCCTCGCCCGGGACAGAAACACCTGCAATGCGGCGGTTAATGTCAGGGCTGACAGGGGTGTGGTCACGGTGGGCTACCTACCTCAGGACGTTGAAGCCGCGCCCTTCATCCAAAACATCCTGGCCGGGGTTCCCGGGATTGAAGATCTCCGCATCACCATGGCTTCGGCGACCCTCTTATGGATTCAGGAGGAGTTTAAGCCACACTCCGATATTTACGAGAAGGTCGTCGAAATCGCCACGAAGTGGAACGCTGCCGTGGAGTTGGTCCGTATCGCTCCTGAAGAAGCCAGGCCACCAGAACTCAGCCTCACACCCACTCCCCCGGCGATGGCCCCATCGATGGATGATCCTGGGAGTGATCAGGGCGGGATTGAGGATGATGAAGACGAACTCGACTTCGACGATGGCGGACTGGCCTCCACGTTGGATGAGCTTGCCGAGGCTGGTAGGGCCGGGGGAGGGCGGTCGGTTTTCGGCACCCAACAGAACCTTGTTGAGACCCTCGACCGGAGTTTCCCCTACACCCTCGTCGTGGTGGGGGAGGCCTTCCTTTCCAAGTCACATGCGGCCCGCGTTCGAGCAGTTCGTGATCTCAGGAGTTTCTTGAATGAACGCATTCGAGCACCTGTAGTCACATCGGAGGAACTCGGGCAGCAGTACCTCTTTGGACGGCGGGATGCCATTGGGACGGTGCCATTCATTGCCATCACCGCCATTCTGTTTTTCCTGGTCTTCACGAACCAGGAGGCGGTCCTGGCCTTCATGGCCAACACGGGGTGGTATGCCGATGCGGTTCGAGATACCGCTCTGGGCCAGATCGCCTGGGTCCCGAAAGCAATCGTTTCAGTGGTTTTGGTTCTGTTCATTCCACTCGTGGCTTTTTCCTATGGGCGCGTGGCCGGCGCCTTCATGAAACTCATCAAGATGGAATAGAGAAAGACAAGGAGCCGTTCTTCTATGGAGCAGCTGCTGTTTGGTCAATACATAACGCTGGATGTAGGAATCGCCCTCCAGGTCGTGGTTCTGGGCTTTATTGGGGGGGTACTGAGCGGGTTTATCGGGAGCGGAGGGGCGTTCTTCATGACGCCGGGGATGATGAATCTCGGTGTGCCGGGTGTTGTTGCCGTAGCCAGCAATATCACTCACAAGTTCGGCAAGGCCATGGTGGGAAGCCGGCGCCATGGAGAGATGGGGAACGTAGATAAACGCCTCTCCCTGTATATGGTCGGCACCTCATTCATCGGAATTCGGATTGCGGTTTGGATCAACAGCACGCTGTTCCGGATGGAGGGTGACAGTCACGGCGCAGGCGGCGGATCCGCGGCGTCCGACCTCTATATCAGTGCTGTTTTCATCAGCATCCTTTCGCTGGTGGCCCTATCCATGCTTCGGGACGTCTTGAAGAAGGGCGAAGCGGACCAGGCCCCTTCTCGGAAGATCGCCGACGCTCTCGGGAAGATTTATCTGCCACCTTATGTATATCTGAAAGTAGCCGATGTGAGAGTGTCCATCTGGATAATCATGGTGGCTGGTTTGGCCACCGGATATTTGGCAGGGACCATCGGTGTGGGAGGATTCATCGGCGTCCCGGCCATGATCTATCTTTTCGGGGTCCCCACGGCGGTAGCGGCCGGGTCGGAGCTCTATCTGGCCATGTACATGGGCGCCTGGGGCGCTCTCAACTACGCCTTTCAGGGGATGGTTGACCTCCGCTTGACCATGCTTCTCTATCTGGGCTCCCTAGTGGGGATTTTCGTCGGGGCCTACGGAGTAAAAGTGGTGAAAGAGGTCATGATTCGGTTGGTGACAGCTGTCATTATCCTTCTCTGTGTCCTCAGTCGTGCGATTGCCATTCCGATATACCTCAGGCAAGTCGGATGGACCAATACGGATCCGGGCTTGGATCCCTTCTTAAACTTGGCTAGCAAAGGGCTCCTGTTTGCCGCGGGGATCTCGGGAGTGCTGATGATCCTATTCAATGTGGTGAAGGGGTATCGCCAGAGGAGGCAGGTACACCTGACCGTGGAAAAGGCAGGGGTCATCCCTGAAGTTGCGTGATGTGATTGTAGGAGAACACCACACCGGTTGGAGAGAGGGGTTTGATAACCCCGTTCCGTCATGGAAGGAGTGCGAGGGTCATGGATGATTCAAAGAACCGGAAAACCACGCGGATCGATGACTGGATGGTCCGAATCGCCTTCGCCGAGGCGGGGGAAGCCGATATGGGGCTCAAGCAGACCGGCATGGATCCTGATAGAAAGACAAAACTCGCATTGGACAAAGTCATGGTTGTAAGAGATGAGGCCATTCAACTGAAAAGTGGAGAACAGGCGGAGAACATGGAAGGGGTATCCGAGGAGAGTCGAGCACTCCGTGCCAATGAGAGCCTCAGAGTGATGATCGTCGATGACGAACCCATTGTCGGGAAACGCCTCCGCCCTGCATTGGAGAAGCACGGCTTCGAGGTTGAGACCTTCCTTGATCCCTCAAAAGCGATGGCTCGGCTTCAAGAGCAGGAGTTCGAGATCGTCGTCACTGATTTCCGGATGGAGGAACTCGACGGCATTCAGGTCTTGACCCATGTCATGGAGAAGTGCCCGAACACCAGGGTGATTCTCATTACCGGTTATGCCACTGTAGAGGTGGCCCGGGAGGCTCTGGTCAAAGGAGCCTTCGACTTTATCGCGAAGCCCTTCAAGCCGAAGGATCTCCGTGCGGTGATCAACAAGGCGGCGCTCTCCCTGGGCCACAGAGGGATCCTCTGATCCAAGAGGTGCTCTGAGAACCACCCTGCCGGAAAGAAGTCCGACCTAGTTTGACCGCACCAAATGAGGGACGAGTATGGAGGATGCTTCGCACGGGCCTCAATCCGACGAACTCTCAGCACAGGCTGAGGAGGCGCAGAAGGCGATGTTGGGGCGCCCTTGGGTATCCATCCGAACGCGCCTCACCGTGGCTTCCCTGGCTTGGTTCATCCTCACATTCGCCCTCGCAGTTGCGTCGGTAGTAACTCTCTCCAAGATGGCGAATAAGCTTCGGTTCACCGAAGCTGTTGACCACTACACATTCGAAATTCAGCAGGCTCGTCGCTTCGAGAAGAATTTCTTCCTCTACGACACGAACCTCCCGGACGCTCTCGATCACGCGCACAATGCTCAGGCGGTTCTGGACCGGGAGCGAGACGACATTGAAGCCGAAATTGATCCTTCCGGCTTCCTCAGCATGGCCAACAATCTCCGGCGGTATGAAGAACTCCTGGCTCGCCTCCAAATCCTTGACCGGATGCCCGCCTCGGAAGCGGAAAGTGAATATGAAGCAACGGAGGCTGGACTGAGGGAACTGGGAGCAGTCATGGTGGCGGAAGCCGAGGATCTCGTTCAGCAGGAGCGGGAAGCGGTGGACTCCATGCTGGTCCTGTCCCAACGGATTCCCATGGTGATTCTGGTGGTCCTGATCGGGGTGATCATCTACACGGCCATCATTCTCCGCCAGCAGATGCTGGCGCCCTTGGCCCGAATGATGAAAGCCACACAGCGGATTGCCGACGGAGATTTCACTCCCCTCAAGCCGGTGCGGAAGTACCACGACGAGTTCTCCCATCTGGCCTTGGCACTAAACACCATGATGATTCAGCTTGCCCACCGCCAGAACCTCCTGGTCCAGGCCCACAAGCTGAGAGCAGTTGGCACGCTGACGGCCGGGGTTGCTCATGAACTGAACAACCCTATCAACAACATCATGCTCACGGCAGCAGGCCTCCAGGAGGACTTCGAGGAGTTGTCTGAGGCTGAACGGCTGGACATGGTGAACGACTTGTTGGGAGAGTCCGAACGGGCTCAGCGTATCGTCCGAAACCTTTTGGATTTTGCCAGGGAGTCCACGGCCAAACTTCAGCCAATCAACCCCCAGCGGCTGGTGGAGGAGACGCTTCGGCTCGCCGCCAACCAGATCAAGCTGGCTAAGGTAAACGTCCGAGGAGAGATCGACTCAAACCTCCCTCCCCTTTTGGGTGATTTTCAGCAGCTTACGCAAGTGCTCTTGAACATCGTGCTGAACGCTCTGGACGCGATGGCAGGCGGTGGAACCCTGACCATAGCCGTACGCAGTCCGAGGGGAGAGGACCAGATAGCTCTTGAGTTCTCCGACACCGGTATCGGCATGTCTGAGCAGGTTCTGGCCAATGTATTCGACCCGTTCTTCACGACCAAAGCAGGGGCGAAAGGGACCGGACTCGGTCTCTCGGTCTCTTTAGGAATCATTCGACAGCATGGTGGCGACATCCTAGTGAAGAGCAAACCAGGTGAGGGTACCACCTTCACGGTCCAACTTCCGGTGGCGATGGTCCCGGCCGAGCGCCCTGATGAGCCGGAGGAGAACCCCGACGAAGTCCTGATCCGATAGGGCTCGGATAAGAATGCCTGTGCCCGACGTCGATCCACGCGACGCCGGGGAGCCGGGGAAAGCGATATCATACATGGGGATTCCCGAGAGCTTCCCCCCCCAAATGCTGCTTGGTTTGGTTCTCCTTATCTGGGGCTGTGACCGAGGCCCGGAGGGGTGGACACCAGTTCTCGAGGAGACCTCAACTGTATTCCTGGAAACGGAGACAAGTCGACTTTCCGGATATATAGAGACTGCTCTGGCTCACCTCCGCACCGACCCGGGACAAGCGGAGACCGCCCTGAGAGAAGCATCGACAACGTTGAATCACCTTCAGGGTTATTACCTTCCACTTTTTCAAGCGAGAGAACGGGCCTATAACGCGTACCGGTACCTTTTTCTTGGCGACGATACCCGCTGTGTCGAGGAGCTTGGGAAGATTCAGGAGGCCTTCGAAGGGATGGTTGGAGCCGTTGAGGGTGGGGCCTTATTGGAATTGACGTCCTTGGCCGAGATGGTGGCCGATGCTCGAATCGCAGCTCTGGCCGAGCCGGAGGAAGCCGCCCCGATGTTGGAATCTCTGGCCAGACGGCTTGATCTGGTCGTGCTCAAAGGCAGTCTGATTCTCGAGTAAGAGAGGGGACGGACGGTGGCTCCTGGAGGGATTGGCGGGGGCTAGTCCGGGACTGCTAGGATCGACCTTCCGCCGTGCCGGAGGAGGTACTTGGTCGTCCGCCCAAGGCGCGTTACGAAGGGTAAACCCAATCGGCGGGTTCCGATCACGAGGAGATCAGCGTCCCACGCCCGGGCTTCGCGCAGCACCGCCCGTCCGGGATGGCCTTTCCGGAGAATGACTTGTGGGTGCCCCGGGAAGTTGGACTCCCAAAAAAGCCTCATAAACCGCCGCCAGGCCGGTCCTCCCAAGGTGCGGCTACCTCGGAATGTCAGCACCAGCCCAATCCTTCTCCAGAGTCCCTCGGAGTGAACCACCCGGATCTCCGAGTTATCGACCCATGCCAGCCGGCTTGCCCAATCGAGGAGGGATTGGGAATGGCTGGAGAGATCAACCGCGATCAAAATTCGTTTGAACGGGCCAATCCCTTCCCGGGTCGTTGCTAGTACCGGGACTCCGGATTCTCTGACGATATTCTCTCCCGCCGATCCCGGCAAAAGACTCTCGAAGCCGGAAGACCGATGAGTGCCGACAATCAGCAACTCTGCGGCGGTTTGTTCTGCGAAGGTGGCAATAATACTGGCGGGGTTGCCCGAACTGACATGGACCAGCTTTGGTTTGTAGTCGGCGCTTTCGAACTCTGTTTCAACGAACCCTCGGACTTGCTTCTGCTGTGATCCTATCCACTCCGAAACCTGACCTTTTTCCAGCTCGACTTGTTCCGGAGCCTTCGAGGGTTCGATGACGCTGACCACCGAGAGATGGGCTCCGGTCCGCTCAGCAAGGGCTGAACCGGCTTTCATCGTGTCCGCTCCCGTGACATTCATCTTTGCTGCCACCAACAGATTCCTCAACCAGGGAAGCCTGCCCCTGCCGGAAAGTGGGGGCGTGAAGCTGGGACCACCCGAGGCTCCATCCCCACCCACCGACTGGCCGAGCCGGGGCCGGTCCTCTTTCCATTCCTTTGAGGTATCCCGCTCGCTCATTCCGGACGGCTTTCCTTTGGTGGGGTTTCCACATATCAAGAGTGAACCGCTATCTCCAGGCCGTTTCCATGCGGTCCGCCTACACAATCTCACAGTCGATGGAAGGCAGCGACCATGCCAAGGGGGAGGAGAGCGTCGGGATGTCTCGGGGGCAAGTCGGCGGAATGGTGGTATCGACTTTTGACGCAAGGGTTTACGGAATAGCGATTCTCCGAGAGCTCAGGTGGAGCCACAGTGCCGAGAGGTCGGGTGCCGCATAGCCCACTGACAACGCATGGTTGATATGGGCAATTCCCGGTTCTTTTCCGCCTTTCGGACCCTTCCGAGGGTTCAGCCATTCCAGCACAAAATGGGGATACCGGGTAGGTCCATCTGCAGGCGGCATTCGTCCAAATCCATCATCTGTTGGACCTTAGGCGACCAGGTCCACGAAGGTCAACCTGGACTCGGGCCTATTTTCCTCGCCTTGGCATGCTAGCTGCCTTTTTGCTGGATAGAAGGCCGCTCGTTTGGGTCGGTCCACATTGCGCTTTTGTGTGGCGAAAGAGCGTGCGTCGCACGCTTGACGACCAGGAGGCAACTACATTGGGCGAGGGGTCCCAACCCCATCTACGCCCTTCGCGAATCCTTTCACCCATCGCATGGTGTTCCTCCCACACCTGAGAACATTCTCGGTGTGCTATCCCTGATCTTCTGGTCCCTCATCGTTGTCATTTCAGTAAAGTATCTCGGGCCGGTGATGATGGTCTGGTTCATCACCCTGGGAATAACCGGAGTCGCCTCCATCGCTCGCCATCCCTCCGTGCTGGAGGCCCTTCTCCCTACCCATGCCGTTGCTTTCTTCCTGAGAAACAGGGGATTGGCGTTCTTGGTCTTGGGTTCGGTGTTCCTGGTGGTGACAGGAGCAGAGGCTCTTTATGCAGACATGGGGCATTTTGGAAAACGTCCCATCCGCATCATGTGGTTCGCCGTTTTCCTGCCCTGTCTAATGGTGAACTACATGGGTCAGGGCGCCCTGGTGATCTCCAACCCGGAAGCTTTGGAGGCCCCGTTCTTCCTCCTTGTTCCCCACTGGGGCGTTTATCCCCTCATTGCCATCACAACACTGGCGACGGTCGTTGCTTCCCAGGCTGTTATTTCTGGGGCATTCTCCCTTACGCGCCAGGCGGTGCAGCTCGGCTACTTACCCAGGCTCAGGGTGAAGCATACCTCGGAGAGCCACATCGGCCAGATCTACATGCCCGCCGTGAACTGGCTTCTACTCCTTGCCTGCATTGGCCTGGTTTTGGGTTTCCGGTCCTCCAGCCGATTGGCAAATGCCTACGGGGTAGCCGTCACCACGGACATGGTGTTCACAACCATCCTGTTTATGGTAGTGGCGCTGCGGCGTTGGGGATGGAAAACCTGGGCCGTCCTTCTGATGGGTGCCGGGTTCCTCTCCGTTGATCTCGCCTTCTTGGACGGGAACCTCCCAAAGATTCCCCACGGAGGTTGGTTCCCCCTGGCGGTGGCCGGTAGCATGTTCGTGATCATGACCACATGGAAAGCTGGCAGTTGGAGATCTGACTCGGGATCGGGGCGGGGACAGGCTTCCTAGGGATTCAGGTCGATCCCATGTTTCTCGATCCGGTAGCGGAGGGTCTGCCTG
The DNA here is from genome assembly GCA_964407425.1 of uncultured Gemmatimonadaceae bacterium. Classification (GTDB taxonomy): domain Bacteria; phylum Gemmatimonadota; class Gemmatimonadetes; order Longimicrobiales; family Gaopeijiaceae; genus JABDNZ01. Next base: position 17,818 of record CAYOVN010000022.1, on the reverse strand, counting down.
GTAATGCCCAGGAGATGGGCTGCCGCCGTGACATTGAGCCGGCTTCGTTCCAGCGCCTCGCCGATGATGTGGGCTTCGATTTCGTCAAGGGATTGAGATCCATCCAGGGGAACGCTGAGGGTGTTGCCCCCCTCGAGAGTGCCGGAATAAGGGCCAAGGGCCTCCTCTTTCGGGAGCTGGAGCCAGCGAACGGAGAGAGTGTTTGTTTCGGCGAGGAGGACCGACCGTTCCAGCACGTTTCGCAGTTCCCGGATGTTCCCCGGCCATGAGTAGTGCTCGAGTCTTTCCCACACCACGCCGGGGATCTCAGTGACTCGCTTTCCAGAGAGCGCATTGAACTCTGCGACGAAGGCTGGCACCAAATCTTCCAGGTCCTCCATTCGGTGGCGAAGAGGAGGGAGCTCCAAGGTGAAGACGCTGAGGCGGTGGAAGAGATCCTGGCGGAACTTTCCCTCCTTCACGATCTCGGCCAGGTCCTGGTTGCTGGCTGCGAAGACCTGGACGTCCACATTGATCTCCTTCTCTCCTCCAACTCTCCGGATGCGATAGTCCTCTACCGCTTTCAGTAATTTCGCCTGGAGTCCAAAGGGCAACTCGGAAACCTCGTCCAGAAAGAGGGTTCCACCGAAAGCCTGCTCGAAGAGCCCCCTGTGCCGGCCCTTGGCTCCGGTGAAGGCACCAGCTTCATGGCCAAAAAGCTCGGATTCCAGGAGGTCTCCGGGGAGAGCCGCACAGTTCACCTCCACCAGAGGCCCGGAACTTCGAACCCCGCTGTAATGGAGGATTCTGGCGGCGAGGCCCTTTCCGGTCCCCGTCTCCCCACCGAGGACAAGAGAGGTCAGCGGCACCTGGGCCAGGCGCTCCATCATGGCCCTGGCTTCCTTGGTGTTTTTGCTGGATCCCAGGAAGGCTTCCGGAGAATACCTGCGGTTCTGCCGACCCGCTTCGTCTCGGATCCTGCTCTGGGCCCGAGCGCTCCTCATGGCGCCAGTAACCACTACATCCAAGCGATCGAGTGGGAAGGGCTTCTCAAGAAACTCATGGGCTCCCAGTCGAAGAGCTCTGACAGAGTCAGGAACGGTGCCATACCCAGTGAGAAAGATCCATTCGCCGCCCTTCCGACCTATCTCTCGGAACTCCTGAAAAAGGTCCAGAGCCATTCCGTCCGGGAGGCTCAGGTCCGAAAGGACAACATCCGGAGACATCCCTTTCTGGATCAGGAGAGCTCTGGCTTCGGCCAACGTGGACGCTCTCACAGCGTCCCAGTTTGCCTTCCGGAAATGATGGAGAAGCTCCTCTCCCAGGAGATCCTCGTCTTCGATTATTAGAATGGATCCAATCATTCGCTCGCCTTGGGCTCTTCAACCCCCTCCGCGTTCGCTTTTGGTCTCCGGCAAGGGAGGTTCAGGACCACCGAAGCCCCGCGGGGCTCAAGGTTCCGGATGTTCATAGAGCCCCCCAGGTCAACGACCGTTCGGCGAACCGTTGCCAGCCCCAACCCGGTCCCCGAGTCCCGTCCTGTTCGGAACGGTTGTCCGGCAACGGCGAGGAGTTCGTCAGGAAAGCCAGGCCCGTCGTCCCTGACCTCCACAATGAGTGTGTCATCCCTTCTCCCTGCCACGACGGTCACAGTGCCGGCGGATTCTTCCAGCGCCTGGAGGGAGTTTCCCACCAAATTCAGGAGACTCTGGCGGATCCGCCCTGGGGGGATCATGCATTCCAACTCCTCCTCTACATCCTCGGTCAACTCCACCGAGGGTGAGGCCTGGTAACGCACGAGACTGAGGAGATCCCGCACGAGCCCTCCAAAATTCGTCATGACTGCGGGCTCAGGCGCATGGCGGCTGCCGTCGAGATAAGCGTTCAGAAGCCGCACCATCCTCTCCGCTTCCTGATGAAGGAGTTCCGTCCGCCGGGCTATCGAGGCGTCCTCCACCTCCTGTCTCAGGTTTTCCAGCCCAGCCAGAATCCCCGCCAGAGGATTACGCAATTCGTGGGCCAAACCGGCAGCGGTCTCTCCAACTGCGGCCATCCGTTCGGCTTCGGCCAGGACCTGGTGCTGTTCAAGGAGGGCTCTGGCTCCTGCTCTGACTTCGCTTTCCAGGGTCTCCGCCCGGGCTTTCCGCTCTGCCTCCAATCTCTCAAGGCGCGTCACAAGAGCATTGTAGTTCTCGAAGAGAGGAATCAGATCTGTGTCCACTCCGGCGAGGGACAACCCTTGGAACCGGCCCTCCCCGAGATCAGCGAACTGGGACCTGAGGTCTGCCAGAGGATTGAGAAGGCGCTTGGGAAGGAGCCACGCCGCCAGGGCCGCCAGGGCCGCCAGGGCCAGGAGGCCTGCCAGCCCGGCATAGAGCTCTCGGCGACCGTCCTCCCGGATTTGACGAAGAAGGTCTTCCTGAGACCTAGCTTCCAGCTCTGAAATGGATCCGGCTAGCTCCAGTGCATTGATGAGGGTTTCCCGGTTCACCATGCCGGGCCTGGAGAGGAGGGACTCGATCTGTCGGAGTCCCCCTGCTGTCTCTGGATTCAGACGGTGTTCCAGGGCCAGGACGCTTTCTACCTGAAGCCGGACATCCTCGGCCAGGAACGACCCGGTGGGAACTCCGCCTCGGATTTCATCGAGGAGGGAGATCTCCATCCTTCCCCGGAGATCCCGCAGTCGCTCCAGGTCGGAGATCCGGGTATGGACGGCGTCGATCCGCCGAAGATTCCGTAGGGCCAGAACCCCGACCGCCGTCCCGCCAGCCAAGATCAGAATGATTCCCACGACCCCGATTGTGACCCGGGGGAATCTCATCAACCACCTCATCTAATTCCTCTCTTGCGCGCGAATGATAGCTGAGAGTGGTGGAAAAGAACCAATCCGATTGATAAACGCCACCTCAATGAGGCCGTCAAAGTCTGTCCGTGCACCAGAATCCCTTTTGTAGTCGGGATTAGCGCGTTTGGCACGTGGGTTGCCCTTCAGTTGGGTGGTCCTGGGCCTGAAGGTCAAGGAAGTGGACCACTTTGGATGGGCCCCCACCACCGAAGGGATCGGGAAATGAAAAAGGGAATCGTCGTATTCGCCATGGCCTTGGGGATAACCTGGTGTGTCATGGGGTGCGAACGGGGGTCCATGAATGCCCGGGATGGCGGGACTCAGCTGTCCTCCGTGGAAGGTATCGAAGAAGCTTTCTCCTCATCGTCGTTCGTCGAGCGTGAATTCTGGCTGGCTCTCGCGGAGGAACCAGGGTGGCACCTGACCGCAGCCCACGAAGAGTTCCTGGCAGGCCGGAGCAGGCGGGCAGCTGAGGAGTTGGAGAAGGTTGCGGCGATGTTGAACTTCGAGACCCGGCATTGTCACTCCATCAATGAGCGAGGTCTTCTGCTCGCCAGTGTTTCAGAGTTGAGAGAGGTTGCCCGGGGATTCCTGCACGAACACTACCCGCCAGGAGGAGGACCGTCCATCGAGGTGTTGGACCGAGTTTCGGCTCTGGCCTTTCGGACCATCGCCGCCCACCAGGTGACCCTGGGCCGGGACGCCCTGGTGGCGGGGGATGCCCGAATGGCTGGACGTTACATCCTGGAGACCATTAATGCGTTGGAGGCGGGGTTCGACCGGGGTGGCATACCTTTGGGCAATGCTCTGTCGGCGGACCTGAGGGGGGCCCAGGAGGTAGGTGCGCGGCTGGAAATTGAGGGAGAGGGAAGTAGGGAAGAGGGCAAGACGACGCTGGATGATCTTGACGCCGCGGTAACGGGACTCGGAAACGTGCTTACATCGCGAAGGAAATAGGAAAAGGACAGCGGTGTAGGGTTTTCTGGCTTCTCGTCAGTTCGCTGGCGTTGTTAGCCCGCAAACGCTCCACGGCCCTGCCCGTTCCAGCCGAATCGTCCATTCAGGACCCCTACCGTTCTTCCAGGGCAGCCTTCTCTTCGGCGATCGCCTCTTCGAGTTTCTCTTTTTCAGCCTGGAGTTCGGCAAGCTCCAATTCCATCTCGACCTTAACGGCGGGTGGAACTCCCTTGATCTTCCCCTCTGCCTCGGCCAGCCTCTCGCAGATCCCTCTGTACTCGACTTCGAGGAGAAGGGCTCCCTCCGCTTCTTCCGCCTTATCGAACACGACCTCTTCCGGCGAGTCTGCAGGCTCGGGGGAGGGAGGGACTATGTGGGTCGGGGGGATCACTACCTCGTCCCTCGAAAGGGCGCGGGTATTCATGAAAGTGGGTGAGACGATTTCCATACCGTTGGTATGCATGGAATCCAGGATTCGGGCTCGCAGATCCGATCGGGCGGATAGGATTTGTTTCACCTCCTTCAGGATGCCGGCCACTCGATACTCCACGGAGAAATCCCCCAGCTCCAGGATCTGGACGAAGGCGTCGGTGAGGCCGGCCGATTCGGCCGCCTCCAGCAGGGTCGCCCTGACTTTGGTTCGGGGCAGGTCGTAGCCAAGCGTGACCGTAGCCGATATCACCGTGCCGGAGCTTCGCAGGGTTGTGACGGGGTTTCTCACCAGGAAGAGGTTTGGGAGTGTCGTGAGCTCCCTGTCTTCCGTTTGTATCTCTACGTGTAGAAGCCCGCGCTCTGAAACTCGCCCAAAGTGGTCCCCCGCTCGGATAAAGTCACCCATCCGGAAGCTTCGCACGGCTCTAAGCATGAGTCCGGCCAGAGCATTGCCCAAGAAGGTCGTGGAGGATAGAGCGATGCTGGCGGTGATGAGTATCCCAAAAAAGCTGAGGAGCTGCCCTCTGGTATCAGAACTGATGGGCAGAATCAGGAGGATGGCCAGTCCCGCCACCGCCGTGAACCCGATCATGAGCATCTGGTTTCGGAATCGGTAGCTCACCGCGTTGGGGTGTCGGTTCAGGAACCGGTTGGCGACGAACAGGGCCGCGATGATCCCCAGGACTCCTAGTCCGGGGGGGAGAGCCGATAAGAGCCAATCCATGTGAAACCTTCCGTTCCTTGGGACCTGGAGGGGAATTTCCAACCTAGCCTGGTTGGCGCTTTCCCGAGGACCGTTGCTGCACAGGAGCCTACGGCATCCTGGCCGTTGGCGGCAAGTGAGCCCCCGATCTCCACTCTTGCGGAAAAGCAGGGGACTGGTAGGTATTTGAAGTAGAGAGATACGCAGCCCCCCTTCCCCAGGGTGGGCGTCTACTTCCCACCGGACCTCCCATCATGAATCCAAATACTCCTAACGAGAGCTTCGCGCCCGTTCGAATCGTCTGGCCCCCCCCGGGGCTTGAGGGCTCCCAGGGAATCTTTGGACGCACGGCGGGAAGGATTGGATTCGGAGGGTGCCTTCTGGTCCTCCCCCAACTCATCAGCGTCACCACTCCTCAACCCTTCAATAGCTTGGGGCTGCTGGGGGCAGGCTGGTGGGCCGTCGGGCTTGCATCCTTCCTGGGGCTCCTGATCGTGGTCCGAGGACTGGCTGGTCTCTTCGGGTTTTTCCTAAATGCCAGAAAAGCCGCCGTCTTTGGGATCGACCTCGAGACCGCCCTCCAGGTAGGGGCGGATGGGGATGGGGACATGGGCTCTCTGATCCAGGGGACCCGAAGCTATCGGTCCTTGGATGAGAAGAACCGCATAAGGGCGGTTCGGGCCCGGGTCTGGGCCTCCGTCCTATTTTTGTCTGGCGCGATATGGATCCCCGTGGGGTGGGCCATTTCTTTCTTGTTGGCTAGCCGGGGACTCCTGGGGCCTACGGGGGTCTGGGTCCTCGCCCTTTGCCCGGCCGGGATCACATTCTTTGCCGGAATCGCCGCCAGGACTGTGGAAGGGTTGGCCCTCAATAGGGCCATCGGACCTGTGTTGTGGAATCGGTGGAAGACCGTGGGCCAGAGGGATGCAGCGAGGGTCTGGGGTGATGAGCTGGGCAAGTTCAGAGCCGGGAGAGGAGAGCGGGCTGTCTCCGGGAAACGAACGCTCCTTGCTGGGGCTCTTTCGGTTTTGGCCCTGGGGATCGGGGTCTCAATCCCGGCGGTGGGCTTTTCAGCCGCGACCGCGGTTGGGCCGGCGCTGGCATCCATGGCCATACCTAAGTTCTCCGCAACCATGCGGAAGGCGGGAGAGGCGGAGGCTCTGAAGTATCTGCGCTTGGACCCTGATCCGTCGGTTTCCCCCGAGGCCGCCGGGGAGGCCCTCCACGTCCTGGCCTCCATGAAGGGAGCGAATCGCCGTCTCGAGGTGATGAGGAGTCCGGTCCGCACCTTTGAAACAGGGTTCTTCCCGGACGGCAGGGAGACCCCAATCGGGCTCAAGTCCCACGAATGGCCCACTGCCCTGATACCGAAGGTCCTGGAAGATCTCACCCCGGAAGGGGAGGCGTACCTGCGAGAGATTTCAGGCCACCCTGCCCTGGCTGAGTTCGAGACCCTGGCCCACGCCCAGGCCGCCGATTTTCTGGGTGCAAGACTTGTCCTTCCACTCCCGGAGGAAATGACGGCTTTGTCCTTCCCCGTTCCGAAGCTGAGCAGAATTCGGGAGGGGGGCTATTACATGGTGGCCAAAGCGGCCGTCGAGTTGTTGGATGGGAACCCGGAGCAGGCGGAGCGGACCTTGAGGGCCCTCCTCTCGTCTGGCGTCCTCATGGCTGAGGAGTCCCCGACTCTCATCGGCAGCCTCATCGGGTTTGTTCTTGTATTCAATGGGGCTGACGGCCTCGAGGCACTCTACGAGGCCACGGGGAGGGAGGAGGAAGCCGAGTCCATCCGGCGGGTGAGAGCGGCAACCAAAAAGGCTGGGGAGATGGCGCAGCAGGGGACTTTTGGGGGAGGTGGTGAAGCCGCCCTCCGAGGATTTTCCAAAACCGTCATTTCGGAGGAAGCGGTTCGAGGTCTCCGGTGGGAGTTCCTCTTCACCCTCACCGGCCTGAACCCCTGTATCAATCCCAACCAGGTCCTCTTCGGGCCCGATGAAGGGTGGAACGAATTCCTCCATTCCGCTGAAGCCGGCCTCGTTCGGTACCCCGCCGAGAAAGCCTTCTTTGATCTGCTGAAGAAGGGGTGGGGAAACCCCCGACACTCAGGGGGGATGGGTGGAGGTGCTGGGAGCTTTGTGAAGGCCACTTTGGGTGGTGGGGCAGGGCGCTGCGCGGAGATTCTCACCTCTGGGATTTTTTAAAGGCCTAGGGACTCCACTCTCCCATTGAACAAGTAAGGCCCCTAGATTGGCGATCCTTCTAACCGCCAACTAGGGGCCTCGACTTTGACCACGCCCGCCTTCTTTCTATTCCTTGCTGTAGTAGGGGGTACCGCTGGTACTCTCCAGGCCCACTTCATGGGGGTTATGGACCAGAACCTCGGTACGATCGAGAGCGTGTTCATCACCTATTGCCTTGGCGGCCTGATTATCGGGCTGGTGATGCTCTTCCTCGGGGGAGGAAATCTGGGGGCATGGCAGACCGTCCCCTGGTATGCATTTTCGGCAGGGGTCCTCGGACTGATTGTGGTGGGGATCCTGGGCTTTGCCGCCCCCCGAATTGGATTGGTCCCGGTCATGACCCTGTTTGTGGCTTCCCAGTTCGTCGTAAGTGCGGTGATGGATCACTACGGTCTTCTGGGCGCAGAGGTCCGGTCCCTGGACCTTTCCCGGATTTCTGGTCTTGGAGTGATCCTTTTCGGACTCTGGTTGGTGATTCGCTGAGTCCGACGCATCATGGTAGCCAACATCTCGTCCGCCATATCAGGAGAGAATCGATGAATGGGTTTCGTCCGCTGAATCCAACCTTCTTAAGCGTGGTTTGTTTCTCCGGGGCGGTGGTCAGCCTCGGGTGCCAGTCCCGGGCTGAACTCTCCGGGAAGGACAATCCTCTAGAAGTTCAATCCGAGGAGTTGTACAAGGTAGGAACAATGGCGGGGGAAGAGTGGGAGACCTTTTCTACCGTCGCCGAGGTGGAATTCGATTCGGCGGGGAACCTCTACATCCTGGATCGACAGAACTTCCGCGTGGTGAAGGTTGATCCGCATGGCCAATTCCTGGCTGAGATGGGCCGACCGGGAGAGGGTCCCGGGGAGCTTGGAATGCCCCTGGGGCTGTCCGTAGCCGCCGACGGGGAGGTGAGGATTTTTGATTTAGGCAAACAGGGGTTCGCCGTTTTTCACCCCGATGGGACTTTCGATCGAACCGTGCCCTTTCCTTCAGGGGAGTTGTATCTCCCTTCGGGGGCCTTTCTTGGGCATCCTCAGGGGGGGATTCTGGACGGTGGAGCGGGCGGGATGATGATGAGCATGGGCTCCGAAGAGGGCGGGCCCAGTCCCGGGAGGCGGCCCCTGAACTACCTCACGCTCGGGGATGAGGTGGGTCGGGAGACGATTTATGAAGGATGGGATCCGGCCTTCGGTGGCTCAACTCGAACACAAACGGTCTCCGGGGGAGCGATCCAGATCAGCGCCCCTCCTCAGAGGGCTTTCGACCCGCCACTCATGGCAGCTGTGCTTCCGGATGGCAGGATTGCCGTGGTGGACTCCACGACCTACGAGGTGAAATTCGTGGAATTGGGCTCCGGAGTCACATCCCGGATTTCCCGCCCCCTCCCCCCGAGAAAAGTGACCGGGCAAGACCGGGAAGAGGAAAAGGAGAGACAACTGACTGAGGCTGCCGAACGAACAGCCACGGGAAGTGGCGGGACTTTCATAACCACCGGTGGCAGTGGCGGCGGCGGTGGGAGTGGGCAGATCCCTGCAGCAGCCATCCGGGAGATGCTGGAGGAACGGATCAACACCATGGAGTTCGGCGAGGAGATGCCGGTGGTTTCGGGGTTGTCCGCTGATTGGGAAGGCCGAATCTGGGTCGAGCGAACCGGGGCCCGAGTGGGGGAGAAAGGGCCCATCGATGTGCTGACAGGGGATGGTGGTTATCTCGGCACTCTGGAGCCTGGGGAATTCAAGGTACCGGATGCCTTCGGACCAGGGGGACTGACCGCCTGGATAGAGACGGATGAGATGGATGTGCCCAGGGTGGTGGTGAAGAGACTGACGGTCCGGTGAGGAACTCCATGTTGCTTCTGGCGGCCCTGGCCCTGCCACAACTCCTCTCGGCCCAGGACGCGCCGGCACCGATCCTGACCAGGGCCTTCTCCCGGACCGATTGGGAGCTGTCAGATATAGGGGATGCCCGGTTTGGCCGGGTGGCCGTGGTGGAGTCCCCTGATGGGCCCCAGGTTGAGTTGAGGCGGTTGCTGTTACGTGCCCCGGTCAGCCATCCCATCAGTGCCCGAAGCTCGACCCCTCCGTTCGATGGGAACAACCTCATCGTAAGTGACTTTTCCCAGGGAAATCGGACCCCGTTGGGGGGGTATTTCGGCACCTTCCGTCGGCACCCCTCAACCGCCAACGCTACAGTCGGCCAAGGATCGGACCAGCGACGGATCCTGAACTTCATCTGCCAACATGAGGATCCGGGCTTCTGCGGGGTTTGGGTTCAACTCTATGACTTCGATGCTCCAATATCCGAGCGGTCGTATCTCGATGCTCGGGAGTTTTCGACGCTGAGTTTTTGGATCAGGGGCCGGGCCGGAGGAGAGAGTTTTCTTCTCAAGGTGGCTGATAGGGAGTGGGAGCAGCGTGAAGATGCGGTGCCCCTGGGGGAGGTGTCCGACTACCTAACCTCGGGCCGGGTGGATACGGATTGGCAACAGGCGGTGGTTCCCCTCGACGGCCTCCCCGGCAACGTCCGCCGGGACCTCCTCGCCCAGGTGGTTTTCGAGGTTCTGGGCCAAGGGACTACCGGCATCGAAATCGGCCCTATGGCCTTTTCCCTTTCCCCTGACTCCCTTCCTCCTTTGCCCAGGCCTTCCGAAACCGCTCAACCATTGGGCCTGCTTCGGAAGGCCACCTGGGTGTGGAACACGGCAGAGTTGCTCGATTTTCCGGCTCGGATGGCCTCTCTCCTCGATTTCCTCGAGAGGGAGAGGTTCGACCATGTCTTCCTCCAGCTTCCCGGGATCCCCGATCAACCCAGTGAACCAGGGGAACTGGTGATCGACGTTGAGGCCATGCGCCCCCTTCTCGCCGCCTTCAATGCCAGGGGGATTCGTGTCTACGCCCTGGACGGCTTTGCCCGCTACGCCCTTTCTGAATTCCACCCTGGGGTGCTCCGAACCATTGATCACGTAGTTCGGTACAACCGGGCTGTTCCCGCGACCGACCGTTTCTACGGAGTTCGATACGATATCGAGCCATACCTCCTGCCAGCGTTCCACGGACCAGGCCGCTCTACTCTGATTCAGGGCCTTCTCGATCTGACGGCGGCTTCCGTGGACCGGGCCCATGCTGCCGGACTGGTTTATGGTGCAGACATTCCGTTCTGGTATGACGCCTTGTCGGAGGATACCGGTGAACCGATCACGGTTCGGTTCGGTGGGACAGAGAAACCGGTCAGCGAGCATATCATCGACCTCGTCGACGATGTGGCGATCATGGATTACCGGACTGTGGCCTACGGGGCCGATGGTACCGTCCGCCATGGAAGAGGGGAACTCGAATACGCTGAAAAGCAGGGGAAGGCCGTATTCGTCGGCCTCGAAACCCACCCGGTGCCCGATGAAACTCTAATGGATTTTTCGGGTGATCCTGAACTGGGACTGCCTGAGGCTCCGCCTCCCGGGCCGGTCGTCGTTTTGGGTTCCAGCTCGGATTCGATTTTTGTGGCCCTGGTCCCCGATGCAGGAACCTCACCGAACTCACTTCAGGGCCTCAGCGGTTGGCTAGAGCACAATCGACTGGAGCCTGAGAGCGTGCGGTGGTGGCCCATCGACACCCGGGTGGATGTCCCTGCCGGGAAGATCACCTTCGCCGACCTGGATCCCGGTGCCATGCAAAGGGTGATGCGCGATACGGCCCGGGAATTCCAGCGGTACGAGTCTTTCGTGGGTTTCGCCATTCACCACTCCGAGAGCTTCCGGGATTTGATTGGGAGGTGAGTCCGGCTTTGACCCGAAGGAAAGCGCCCTCCTCAGGCGGAGTACCGGCTTGAGGAGGGTGTCCTGTTGGACTTCTGTTTTATGCGGTCCCCTTCTTTCTCGTCACAACCTCAAAAAGAACGGGCATGGCCACCATCCGGATGAGGATGGCGCCGATGAATCCTCCGATATAGACCATGGCCAGAGGACGGTGGAGTTCCGAACCGGTACCTGCGTGGAAGGCCAGGGGGATGGATCCCACGATCATGACGAGATTCGTCATGAAGATGGCTCTGAACTTGGTCAGGGAGCCTTTCATGACGGCCTCTCGCAGGGCCATACCCTTAGCCAAAAACTCATTGATCTTGGCGATGAGAATGACGTCATTCTGGACGCAAACGCCCATGAGGGCGATGAGGCCGATCATGGAAGAGACGTTTATGGACTGGCCAGCCAGAAGCAGGCCCACGATACCCCCGAGGAGGGAAAGGGGGACGGTCAGGATGATAAGAGATGCCTGCAAGAGGGACCCAAAGGATGAAAAGAGCACCACGAAGATCAGGAGGAGCACCACTAGCATTAGGACGGACAGGTCCCTCATGGCCCGTTGCTGGGCCTCATAGGATCCGCCAAACTCGATGAAGTACCCGAGGGGGAGGTCGACCTCCGCTTCGATCCTTGCCTGAGCCTCTTCCACAAGGCTTCCCACATCCCGGTCCACCACGTTCATGAGGATGATCTTCCTCCGCATGAGGTTCTCCCTCAAAATTTCCTGAGGGCCCTCCCCATGGTGGATGTTGGCTAACTGGGAAAGGGGAATTCGCTCTCCGTTGGGCGCGTCGATGAGGAGGCTCGCCACCCTTTCCTCGCTATGGCGGTATTCCTGGTCCAAGCGGAGAAGAATTGATGTGATCCGGTCCTCTTCGTAAACGTCGGTGACTTCGAGTCCATTCAACGCCGTCTCTACCAAGTCGGCCACACCACCAACTGAAATGCCGAAACGGGAAAGCTCGCCCCGATCGACGTCCACAACCAACTGTGGAATTCCGGCCGTTTGCTCGACCTGGAGGTCGGCGACGCCCTCCACTTCTTCCATGATATGATGGATCTCCTCGATCCCGGCGTTGAGGATATCCCAATCCGGACCGAAGAGCTTAATGGAGAGCTCCCCGGAGGTGCCGGTGAGCATCTCAGCCAATTGGTTTTCGATGGGTTGCTCGAAGATGTACATGACCCCAGGGAACTGTGCCAACTCCAGGCGCATGGCCTCCGTCAATTCGTCATAGCTTCGATGCCGTTCCTCCTTCGGCACGAGAAGGAGGTTGTAGTGGCTGTGGTTCACCGGGTGCACATGCTCGCTGCCCTCCGCCGATCCAGTGGTTCTGGTGACGGAGACAACCTCCGGGAAGGAGAGGAAGACTTCCTCGAGTTGACCACCCACCCGAGCCGCTTCCTCCAGGGAAGTTTCGGGCAGTAGTACGGTCGACGCGAGGATAGAACCTTCATCCAGGGGGGGCACAAACTCCTTTCCCAGGAATTGGTAAAGGGCCGCACCTCCCAGGCTCAGAGCCACGCAGGTAATGACCGTGGCTCGACCTCGATTCAAGCCATAGTTCAGGGCCGACTCGTACTTGGAGGAGAGGAAATCCACCAGAGCGGTCTTCCGTTTCGTCAGGGTTACATTTGTGAGGAAGGTCCGGCAAAGCATGGGTTGGAGGGTGAGGTTCAGAATCAGAGCGCCGAAGAGGGCAGCCGCCACGGCGATGGCCGTTGGTCTGAACATGGCCCCCTCGATACCCTGGAGGCTCAGAAGGGGGAGGAACACCAGGATGATGATTAGACTGGTGGCGAACAGATATGTACCGACGTCTTTCGCAGCCTCATAGGTCAACTCGAGGATACTGGCCTGACCCTTCTTCTCCTGGAGCACGCGGACGATGTTCTCCACCATGATGATTGTGCCGCTGGCCACCTTCCCCACTCCGATGGCTAGCCCTCCCATGGACATGACCGTCAGGTCCACCTTGAACAGGGCCATGATGATGAGGGCGATGAGAATGGAAAGGGGAATTGTGAGCCCGGAAATGAGAGAGGCGCGAAGGTCACCGAGGAATAGCACCATCACCAGAATGATGAGGATGGCTCCCTCGATGATGGATTGGTTTACATGGTTGATGGATTTGGCGATGAGGATGGATTGATCGTAGAACTCCTCGATCCGGACCCCGGCAGGCAGGTCCCTTGATATCTGGCCCAGGGACTCTTTCACTCTGTTGATGGCTGCCATGGTGTTTCCGCCGTACTGCTTCTGAACCGTGACGGCGACGGCATTTTCGCCGTTGTAGCTGGCATCGTCCCGGCGGAATTTCCCACCTATCCTGACGTCGGCCACGTCCCCGACTCTCACGGGGACGTTGTTCCTGGACGTGATGACAGTGCCCGTGATGTCTTCCACTCCGGCGATCCGCCCGATGCCTTTGATGAGCTCTTCCTGGGCCCCCTTGGTGAGAATCCCACCGGAGAAATTCCGATTGCTTTCCTCGATGGCCTCTTTGACGTCATTGATGGTGATGTCGTAGTGAGCCAGAAGCTCCGGCTTGAGGTAGACCTGAAACTGCTTTACGAAGCCGCCGAAATTGATGACGAAGGAGACTCCGGGAACACCTTGGAGCCGATACCGGATGGTCCAATCCGCGATGGACCGGAGTTCGAGAGGGTCGGTATTCTTCCCGACCACAGCGAATTCAAAAACCTCACCCATTCTGGATGAAACGGGGCCTAGATGGGGACCCTCCGTGCCATCGGGAAGACTCCCGGACACGATGTCCAGCTGGGAGGAAACGATTTGCCGAGCCAGATAGATATCGGTCCCCCATTCAAATTCTACGGTTACAACAGAGTCCCCCGTTCCGGACTCGGACCGGACCCGGGTGACGTGAGGGGCCCCATTCAGGAGGGCCTCCAGAGGAAAAGAGATCAGCCTCTCGACATCTTCCGCAGCCATCCCTTCGTTCTCCGTGACGATGGTCACGATGGGAGGGCTCAGGTCGGGGTAGATGTCCTTTGGCATCCTCACCGCCACAAATAGGCCGATGATGGATGCCATTGCGACGAGGAAGGCCGTAAGGAGACGATGTTCCAGAGAATACCGGATGATACGGTTGATCATTGCTTTGGTCCCCGCCGACGGTCAGTGGATGTGCCCTGCTTCCAGCACGGCTTCATAGAGCTTGGACTTGAGCTGGAAATTCCCTTGGGTAACGACCTCGTCACCCACCTCCAATCCGCTGACGATCTGGGTGTATCCGTCTCCAGAGGCCCCAACGCCCACCAGGCGTGGCTGGAAGTGGTGGCCTTCGTGAACGACGAAGACGAAGGGTAGCCCGTGATCGTCAAGAACGGCCTCGGAAGGAACCGCAATGGCGTGTCCGTTCTGATTCAACTCGATGGTGAGGTCGGCGAACATCCCTGGCTTCAATTTCAGGTCAGTGTTGGTCACCTCCGTCCGAACGGTGATGGTCCGGGTCTCGGGGTGGAGGACGTCGCTGATGTAGCTGATCTTCCCCCGAAAAATGTCTGAGGGATAGGCGGGCACCGTCAGTTCCACCTCCTGTCCCGTACGGATTTTGGAAATATCCCGCTCGTAGATCGCGGCCTCTACCCAGAGGAGCGAGGGGTCCATGATGGTCAGGATCTCTGTGGTCTCGTCCACCATGGCTCCGAGGACAGCGGTGTTCGTTACGACTTTTCCTGCAATGGGGGAAAAGAGTGTGATGTTCGGATTCACCTGATGAGTCCCTTTGAGGACCTCGATCTGATCTTCGGTGAAGCCCAGAACGTGGAGCTTCTTCTCCGCAGCGTTCATATTGGCATCAGCCACTCGGAGTTCGGTTTCGGCCGAGGAGAGGGTCTTTCTCGCAGCCACTCCGCTTTCATAAAGTTGGCTTTCACGCTCGAAGTTTACCTGGGCCAATTCGTAGTCGGCATTCGCGCTGTAGAACGCCGAGGTGGCAATACCTACCTCTTCGCTCTGGAGCACGACCAATGGATCTCCGGTCCCAACCCATTCCCCGACACGGGCTTCAATCCCGGCGATTCGAGCGGTGAAGGGGTAACTGACGATGGCGCTCCGGTGCTGATGGGCCAGGACCCTACCCATGACCGGAAGAGTCGAGGCGATGGAATGGTGACCCGCTACCACGGTTTCAAGCTCGATGGCAGAGATTTCTGCCTCTGAAAGCTCTAGTTCCGTGGGGGTGTTCACCCACTCGGGGACGTTTGCGTCCCCAATCGTCGCGGTGGCCTCAGCCGCCGCCGTTTCGGGGCTGTTGCCAGGGTCAGCCGCCTCCTGAACGGTTCCGTCGGCACCTCCACCACAGGCCGCCATCGAAAGGAGGAACGGGGTCAGAAAGACCCACTTCGTCTTGGTCCGGGCCATATCACTGCTCCTCGAAGAGGCGACCGATGGATCTCTCGATGGCCGCGCGGGCTACGTCGTAGTTGAAGAGAGCGTCCGCATAGGATGTCCTGGCTTCGTTCAGGGTCCTGCGGGATTCGATGAGGTCGATGGCGTCGATCTCACCCTGCTCATAAGCGAATTGGTACATCTCATAGGCTTCTTCAGCCTGGGTGAGGATGTCTTCCTCAAAAAGCCGGATCTGGTCTGCAGCCGAGGTGAGGCTGACATAGGCCCCCTCCACCTCCAGCGTGATGGCATTCGCCAGATGAGAAGCTTCCTGTTGGAGGGAGCGAAGGTTCGCGTCGGCTTCGGCGATCTGACCCCGGGCGGGCTGCCAGAAAAACACGGGTAAGGCCAGAGACAGAGTCACGTCCCAGGTATCGCCTTCCCCTGGGATTTTGTGTTTCGAAGCTCCAACGTCGAAGTCCGGAAGGTAGGACATGAAACCGTCCTTCTTGACCAACCCCTCCCTATCGATGGCGTAAGCGAGCTTCTGAATTTCGGGCCGGTCCTGTAGAGCCAGGGCCGTGATTTCTTCCAGATTGTACTCCCCCATCTGGATTCTCAGATTGCCGTCGATGACCAGGAGGGAGGACGGGGTTCTTCCCATGAGGAAGTTCAGTCCTGCCCGGGCAAGCCTTTCCTCGTTCTGGGCGACCCGGACCTGGTTGGCGGCCGTAGCTGCCTCCACCCGGGCCCGGACCACCTCCATCTGGGGCACATCCCCAGCCTCGAACTTCAGCTGGGTCATCTCTACGAAGTTCTGCGTGAATTCCAGGTTCTGGTTGGCGTACCCGACCTGCTCCTCGGCTCGGATCAGAGCGTAGAAAGCCTCCGTCACCTGGAAGGTGACGTCGAGTTTCAGAAGTTCGGAATCCGCCATAACGCCCTTCGCCTCCTCCCCGGCAATACGACCCTGGATATAGGTCCTGCCGGGGAAGGGGATGGTCTGGCTGATCCCTATGTATCGCTCCCCATAGTCGGAGAAGTCCCAAAAACCCGGTTGGAGGTCCGAATCGATGTCCAAGGAGGGTTGGGGAAAGGCCTTCGCCTGGCGAACCCGGGCCAAGGAAGCGTCGTACTGGGCCTGGGCCGACCGGATCAGGGGATTTCGATCCATGGCCTGGCCTACACAAACCCCAAGGGTCAGGGGCTGCTCCTGGGCCAGCAAAGGCGTTGCCGCCCCCAATGCGATTAGCGCCATAAGGCCGATCCGGAACGATCGAGCCTTGGCTGGATGAATGCGGTGATTCATTAGGTCTCCTGGCGGTTCCTCGGACCCGAAGGCCTCCTCACACACGAAGTGAGGACGAATCTTCTGTGATCCGATGAACGAGACGTGAGGGCCGGAAAGGCGGGCTGGTGCCCAGCCGGACTTCAGTTATTGAACGGGGGTGGCTCGAGGCCTAGATGCGAGGTGGAGCTCTGGAGCGGGGAAGGGAGATCTGGGAAGAGAACGGGTGAAACCCATGATCCGGAGGTGCGGGCAAGAGGACCCAGGCCACCACCGGGTATTGCAGATCGTCACACGGTACGGCACCCTGACTGGCCTGTTGCTGAATGCAGATCAGGTGATCGTGGGCAAATCCGTGGGTGCCGGGATGGTGCTCGGCTTCGATGGCCGCCTTACCATCACCGACCATCAGGTCCAGAAGAGGGACAGCACTGCTCAAAGCCGTGAGGGCGGCCAAAAGAGCAATCGTCAACGGGCGCTGAAGGCCCTTTGTGTCCCTATTCATAGGTGCTTGATTAAGGCTCCCCAGGGGGAATCCGAAACTCCGAGTCCCCTTTCAAATAAGCGCTGCCGTTCCCAGTGTCAACGCACCGGTTCCTGGCTCAAAGAGAAATGTTTAATCCAGGAACATTCCTGCCACTTCCTCCGGGTCTCTCCCTGGATGGCTACCCGTCAGCTAGCCTCCGCTTGACGCCTCTCCTTGACGCCTCTCCTTGACGCTTCTCCTGCCGACCCCCTATTCCTCAGTCTTCGGGGGGGCTCACACGGCGGGCTCAGCTCCGAACTCCCCCAACCCATGATTCGATCCGCGCCCCCTGGTATTTGTTTTCCTGACCTTTTCATTCCTTCTGGTTCCGGTCGGCCCGGCCTGTCATCGGTGATGTGGGTGGCTGATTTAGCCGAAAACTGCCGGCAAGAAAAAGGAGGGGGTGCTCAAGGCACCCCCTCCTTTTTTTCCCTGACGGATGGTCAGAATCCCGGAAAGGCTAGAAAAGCCCCACCACTTTCCCTGTCTCAGGATCGACATCGATTCGCCGGTAGGCTGCGTCGGAAGCCGTTCCGGGCATCAGCTTGATGTCTCCTGACACCGGGACCACGAATCCGGCGCCCCGATAGGTCAGGACATCCTGAATGGGGAGAGTCCAGCCCGTGGGGCGGCCCTTCATTCCAGGATCGTGGGAGAGGCTCAGGTGGGTTTTTACCATGCAGACACCCATCTTGCTGAGTTCC
>CAYOVN010000021.1:0-32043 GCA_964407425.1 uncultured Gemmatimonadaceae bacterium | reverse complement strand
ATCCATTGCTCTTTCGTATCGCTGTTTTCGAACGCCTCCACCCGGGCAGGGGCAGACGCCCTTCTTTCTGAACACCAGTGGCATACCCTGGTGTCCTCTGCTGCATTAGACGAGGACCGCCGAGCCGTTCTGGACAGACTGGCCTTCACCTCTCCCCTGAACCTTGCGTCTGTCCTCGGGCAGGAAAAAGAAACCGAGGATGGGGTTGGGGCCACGGAGCCCGATTTCGGGTTCTGGAAACAGCTCCAGCAGTTGGATCGACCAAGGCCCTGCATACTCGAAACAAAGAGAGGTCGACAACCTTATCCATTTGTTTTAAATGATCTTAGCTACGCTGAATTCCCGTCGATACTCGCGGCGTTTGATGAGTTGGAAGGGGAGGAGTCGCAGAGAAACGATGTCTCCTCGAACGTTCTCGCCCGACTGGAAAAAGCCCTTCACCAGGCCAGAGGAAAAGCCCGGGGGCTGGAGAGGGAGATGGACAATGCAGCCCATCCTGAGGATCAGCGGGAACAAGCGAATCTTCTTCTGGCCCGGCTTAGAGAGGTTCGGAAGGGTTCTTCTCAGATCGTCCTGAAAGGATTTCAAGGGGAGGACGTGACCCTCGATCTTGACCCATCTCTCAGCCCCCATGAGAACGCCGAGGCCCTCTTTGAAGAAGCAGCTCGGATGGAACGGGCTGCACTTCGCCTTCCTCCCCTCCTCAAGAAGGCGACCGATCGGATCGAGCAGCTGGAGGAGCTTCGGGAAGGACTTATGTCCGGTGAGGCGTCGGAGGAAGAGGTCGGGGGCCTCCTTTCCCCATCGGGGGGGAAAAAGCGATGGAAGGGGGTGGGAAAGGGCCCTCGAATTCCCTACCGCCGGTTCAAAAGCTCCGGGGGCCTGGAGATCCGGGTCGGCCGAGGGTCCGGGGACAACGACACCCTGACCTTCCGCCATTCTCACCCGGAGGACATATGGCTCCACGCCCGGGGGACATCCGGAGCCCATGTCATCCTACGCTGGAGAAAACCCGAGACACCCCCTGCCCGGGACCTTACAGAAGCGGCAGTCCTCGCCGCTCTCCATTCCGGGGCCAGAAGCGCTCATGTGGTTCCGGTGGATTGGACCAGAAGAAAGTACGTCCGAAAGCCGAGAAAGGGCCCGCCGGGGACGGTTTTGACCGAGCGGACTGGAACCCTTTTCGTCGAGACGGACCCTGACCTGATCGACAGGCTCAGGTGGGGGGATTGATCAGGCCCCGTCCATCCCGTCCCTGAGTCCCTGAATCAGCTCTGAAGCGCCCCTCACTCCCCCTTCGTCCAGGGCGTCGATGAGAGCACTTCCCACAACCACACCCTCGGATAAACCGGCGACAAGAGCCGCCTGTTCGGGAGTCGAGATCCCAAAACCGACGGCGACGGGAAGGTCGACTTCCTCTTTAAGAACCGCCAGTTCACTCCCCAGATCAGCCCGAAGCTCCTGCCGGGCCCCGGTTACTCCAGTCCTGGAGATGTAGTACAGGAACCCACTCCCACCCTTCGCGGCTGCCTGAATCCGGCTCCTGGGTGTAGTGGGTGCCAGGAGGCGAATGAGGTCCAGGTCGGAAGAGACCACCAGAGATTCCAGCTCGGGATCCGCCCCCGTGGGCAGATCGGTCAGGAGCAAGCCCTGGGCTCCGGCTTCCAGCGCAGTCGCAAGGAAATCCTCCATCCCATACTGGAGGACCGGATTGAGATAAGTAAAAAGGACCACGGGCTGATCGTGCCGCTTTCGAAACCTCCGGAGCAACTCGAGGGTGCCCTCGACGGACATCCCTTCTTCGAGGGCTTTGAAGGAGGACCGCTGGATGGTGGGCCCATCAGCCAGTGGGTCACTGAATGGAATTCCCAGTTCCAACACGTCCCCACCCGATTCGGCCAGGGCTTCCATCAGGTCGAAGGAGGTCTCCGCGTCCGGGTACCCTGATGTGAGATACGGGATCAGAACTCCGCGATGTTCGCTTTTTCGGTGGGAAAAACAATGCGAAATGGAAGGGGTCGAGGGCATTCTTACCTTCTGAAAAGAGAATAGGGGCTTTTTCGGCCCCGAAACTGTTTTGGATTCTGGTTCAGGTGAATCAGATCAGTCAGATCAGATAGTCGGCGACCTTGATCCCGTATTTTTCGGGATCGGTCGTTTTGATGATGGCTCGGATCGGCAGCCCCGTCTCAGGATTGATCTCCGACAGATCCAGGATCAACGGCTCGGACAGGGGCACACCCATGGAGTCGGAAATCACTCTGACGATAGGCTGGTGGAGCTTTTCGGAATCCTTGTTCACTCCGGAGACCACAGCCATTTCCATCGTATCAAGGATTACCAGCGTTCCGATGGGATATACGCCGGTGGCATTGATGAGGGCCTTCACCAGGACAGGGTCCTGCCCCCGGTCCGGGTTGTCCCGCATTTCGGCGAGAACCAGATCCGGTGGATTCGCTTCGTACTGGTAGCTACGAATCGAGGTTCCGGCATCAAACGCATCGGCCACTGCCACGATCCGACTGAACAAGGTGGGTTTCCGGTCTCGTCGATTCTTGGGGTATCCGGCGAGATCCACTCTCATGTGATGTTCGTAGGCCATGAGCATTTGGCGGTAGGGAACATCTGGAAAACCGTGGAAATGGAAGAGTTCCAGGAGGCCTTCCGTGGGGTGCTGCTGGAGCTCGAACCACTCCTCTTCGTCCAACGCACCCGGCTTATTGATGATGTTTACATCGACCCGACTCTTCCCGAGGTCGTGGAATAGAGCCCCGAGAGCGAGCTCATACAGCTGTAGCTTGTCGAGACCAAGACGTTCACCGATAAGCACGCTGAAAATGCATACGTTGACGCAATGGGTGAAGGTGTACTCGTCGTAGTCCCGGAGGGTAGTCATGGTGATCATGGAGGGCTCATCCGACAGGACCTGGTCCACGATTCCCTGAATGGCCCTCTTCACCTTCCGAACATTCACGGCCCGACCCATTCTGACATCGGTCAGGGCCTCCTTGGCCACCTGAACCGACTGGGCGTAGGTCCGCTTCGCCGCATGAAGCGTCTCTTCCTCCACCTCGGGCTCTTTGACCTCACTGGCCGGAAGAACCTGGATGTGAAGAATGGGAGCGCTCCCCAGACGATCCATGAAGGCCCCGTAGGGGTCGTCCTCATCCGGCTCCCGAAGCAGAAGGGAAAGGAACGGGGCCCATTCGGCCCGGTCGATTCCGTACAAGACCTCCACCGCACCCAGGCCGTGATCTGTCAGGGTCCGTGCGAAGCTACCGAAGGTGGAGTAATTGGAGAGATCCAGTCGGAGGCGGGTCTCGTTGAAGAAGAAGAAATCCGCTACGACCCTGAGCTCGACGGACCCCTCCTCCATGACCAGCTGGCTGACCGATCCGTGGAGGTCGTCGAGAGCCTGCTGAACGGTGGAATTTTCCAAGGGATAGAGCCGAAGGGACCGGAGAACGGTGTAGAACTTCGACAGGACCAACCGACCCCGTTCCTGCGGGAATGCGGATCTCTTGGCCGGAGGAGGAGCCTTTTTATTCATGGTCCTCTCCCTCACCTCGTAGAGCCCGGTTCACGGCGCTCCGGACCACAGGATCCTGTTCCCTGGAGGCCTTTTCCAGAGCCGCCATTGCCTCTGTCGTTCCGATCTTCCCCAGACCGAGGGCAGCACAAGCTCTAATCTCTCCCGTCTCCTTCTTGCCGAAGAACCCCCGCCCATTAAGAAGACCGTCCAGGAACCGGACCCCGTCCGGGTCCCCGATCATCCCATAGCTTTCGAAAAACGCGATCTGCTCGGAGATATCCGCCTGGCGAATCTCCTTGCCTTCGATGGCCGATCGAAGGAAGGGCGCTGCCGGGCTGTATTGAAGTTCTCCCAGGGCCCGGGCTGCAGCGATCCTCACCTCACGCTCCGAATCTGAAAGGGCCGAACGGAGCGCCCCGATTGCCATGGAGGCCCTTAGTTCTTTCGCAGCTTGGATGGCCGCAAGGCGAACCCGCTGCTCTCTGTGCCCGAGGAGGCGCGAGACCAGTGGGGCGGAATCGGCGAACCGCATTCTGCCGGCCAGGCCGACGGCCCCGGCAACGACGGCCGGGTCGTTGGACTCCATGCAGGCCATAAGGGCATCCGAGTAGTCCCGAGCGATCCCGGCAACCGCATCCTGAATGGTGGCCTTGATCTTTGGATCTTCAGCCTCTTCTGCACCCCGAAGAAGGGGTCCCAGAGCCTCAGCCCGGAGGTGTTTGAGTAGCTCCCCCAACTCTTTCGGATCAGGGGAGATGGATCCGTCCTCCAGGGCCTGGATCAATTCCCTCAGGGTCTCGGCCCCACTCACCCTGTCCATGACCCCCTCGGCTGTGGTCCGCTGATCCGGTGCCAGAGCGTCTTCGGAAGACAAAAGACCGGAAATCTCTTCGAGAACTGCCCCCGCTGACCGGAGGGCGCCCCGGCTCAGAAAGTTGGGCAGAAGGAGTTGAAAGATCTCGAGGATCTCTTGCTGTCTCTCGGGGAACAGGGGCTCCTCGACTCGATCGAAGAGAGCGGAAAGGACGTCTCCCCGGAGATCTCGTGCCATCTCGACCCTGATTTCGCCCTGGATCTTCTCCATCTCTGTGGGATCGAGGGAGTAGAGGGTGGGATTGAACTCCTCGGCACTTACCTGCCCCGGAGCCCCCTGGCTTTCTTCCCTACCTGCCGAAAGTTCCTGCGGCCCATCATCACCGCCAACCTCTTCCTGAATGATCTTCTCGAACCCCCCGGCCAATCCGGCACCCCCGGCTGGCAGGTCCAAATCGACCCCTTCGGCAAGGATATCGATGTAGCTGTAGGTGAAGTACTTGAGGTCCTTCTCCCAGAGGATCGTAAGAAGGTCGTCCCCTTCGGGCCGCAGGTCCCTGGCCTGATTCAGGACCTGGAGAAAGACGGAGAGTTCGTGCTGCTCCAGTCCCTGGTGGAGGGTGAACTCCCGAATGCCGTCCTTGTAGAGGAGGAAGGCCAGGGAATCGGCCCTGGAGTCACTCTGATAAACCGTTTCACCCAACAGCGTGAACTGGTCCTCTTCAACGCTTATTGGAAGCCGGTCCATGGAGGACCAGAGGGCGGCCAGGGATTCCCCCAGCTGTGACACGAACCGTTGATACACAGGGTTGTTTTCGTCGTAGAGCTGTTGAGCTCGCAGGGCTTTGCCCAATACGACGAATAGGGACGAAACCTCCTCAAGCGGAAGAGCAGAAGGATCGTTCCAATCAAGAGCCGTCTCGAGAGAACTCTCGAGAGCGTTGCTCTCCTGGTCAGGTGAAGTTTCTGTCACAGGATCAAAGTGTTAGGGCCTTCTTCTCCATGCGGGCGACATGGGCCACATCTTTGTCACCGCGCCCACTGAGGCAAACAAGAATGGGGCAGGCCACTGCCCCCCCTCCCTTAAGCTGAGGAAGAAAGGCCAAAGCATGGGCCGTCTCCAATGCCGGGATGATGCCTTCGGTGCGTGAAAGGAGGTGAAACGCCTCCAAAGCCTCATCGTCCCGAATGGACACATATCGCGCCCTGCCGAGGTCCCGAAGATGGGAATGTTCCGGCCCAACCCCAGGATAATCTAGGCCGGCCGAGACAGAGTGGGCCGGGGCAACCTGACCATCCCCATCCTGAAGAAGATAACTCAGTGAGCCGTGTAACACACCAGGTTTTCCTGCGGAGAGGGACGCAGAATGCCTGTTTGTCTCGATTCCCTCCCCTGCGGCCTCCACTCCGATCAGGGCCACATCGAGGTCATCTACGAAGGCGTGGAAGATCCCCATGGCGTTGGAACCGCCACCCACACAAGCGACGACTGAGCCAGGAAGGGAGCCTTCTTGATGGAGGAACTGCTCCCTTGCCTCCTTGCCGATCACCGCCTGAAAGTCCCTGACAATTCGAGGGAATGGGTCGGGTCCAACCACCGATCCGATGATGTAGTGGGTGTCTTGAACCGTGGTGACCCAGTCTCGAATCGCCTCGTTGGTCGCATCCTTTAGAGTGCAGGTTCCCGATTCCACCGATCGGACTTCCGCTCCCATGAGCTCCATGCGATACACGTTCAAGGCCTGCCGCTCGACGTCCTCCGCCCCCATGTAGACGACGCAGTCAAGGCCGAAGAGGGCGCAGGCGGTAGCGGTAGCGACTCCGTGTTGGCCTGCCCCCGTCTCTGCGATGATGCGGGCCTTCCCCATGCGCCGGGCTAGAAGGAGTTGCCCCAGGGTGTTGTTGATCTTGTGGGCGCCGGTGTGGTTGAGATCTTCCCGCTTGAGGTAGATGGGACCCAAACCAAGAGTTGATTCCAGTCTTCTTGCCCTATAGAGGGGGGTTGGCCGGCCCACGAAGTCCTTCAGGAGGTATTCCAGCTCATTCCAGAAGGCCGGATCTGTTGTGGCCTCCCTGTATGCCTCCTCCAGCTCGTCCAAAGCCGGAATCAGCGTCTCTGGAACATACCTGCCCCCGTAAGGACCGAAGCGGCCTTCGCCGCCCTCTTTCGATTGGGTCACCCGATTCCTCCCATCCCTGCTCCTCTGACATTTTGAATGAAGGCCTCGACCAGGCCCCTGTCCTTCAGCCCCGGTCCCTCTTCTACACCCGAACTCACGTCGACAACATCCGGACGAAGCTTCCCGACTGCTTCCTCCACATTTGCCGGATTCAGGCCGCCAGCAGCCACCAATGTAAGGCCTTCGGGAAAGGCGGACCTGATCTCCGCCACCGCATCCCAGGAAAAGACCCTCCCGGTTCCGCCCATTTTCTCCGGGTGCCATGCGTCCAGGAGGAGGCCGTCCACCGCACCATCGAACCGGGATATGGCTTCATGGACCTGCCCGGGGTCCCGGACCCGGAGGGCTTTCCAAACCTCCCAAGGACCGGCGGCCCGAATTGCCGCGACGAAATCCGGCGATTCATTGCCATGAAGCTGGACCACCGAGGCCCCAACCGACTCAGCCGTGGAAATGGTCTCGGCCGGATCCTTGTCTGCCACGACAAGCACTGAAGGAACGGCTAGCCCATTCAGGAGCTCACGGGCCTGGGCATGGCTTTGGAATCGGGGGCTTGAAGGTACCAAAATGACGCCGAGATAGTCAGCACCCGACTCAGCAGCGTGAACCGCGTCTTCGTGCCGGGTCAGGCCGCATACCTTCACCTTCACCCTCTTCACGTTATTCCAACCCTCCAGAGACCGATATACCGGGATGTGTGGTTCCTGGCCGAGGCCTGTCCTGGACTGAGGGCATCTGCCCGATCCGGTTCAGCGTGGTACCCTTGGGCATCCGGACAGTTCAGCAGCCATCAGGGCCGGGTCCTCCGCCCGAAGGAGGGTCTCCCCGACCAAAACCCCATGGACCCCTGCGGCACCCAGCTGTTCTACCTGAGTCCGGGTCCTGACACCGCTTTCGGAGACCACCACCACATCGGCAGGAATAAGTGGAAGCAGACCCAGTGTGACATCCAGTGAGGTGGTGAAGTTCTGAAGGTTCCGATTGTTGATCCCGATCAGCCTTCCGCCCACATCAAGGGCTCTTCCCAACTCCTCCTTGGCGTGAACCTCGATCATTACGGTGAGGCCCAGCTCCAGGGCCGATTCATGAAGGGTCCTCAGCTCCCCATCCGTAAGGATCCGGGCTATCAGAAGAACTCCATCGGCCCCGGCTCCCCGTGCTTCCAGGAGTTGGATGGGGTGGATCACGAAATCCTTCCTGAACACGGGAACCTCCACCGCGGCCCTGACCCCCCGGAGGTCTTCCAGAGACCCCCCGAAGTAGTCCCGATCTGTGAGAACACTGATGGCTGCCGCTCCGGATCCCTCATAGCCCCGGGCCAAATCCCCCGGGACCAATTCCGGCCGGATCGGCCCCGCCCCCGGGGATCGGCGTTTGACCTCGGCCATGAGGGCCACCTCCCCGTCCCTTGAAAAGGCCCGGATAAGATCTTTGGCCGGCAGCGCAGTCTCGGCTCCTCGGCGAAAGACACTTTCCATTGGCAGAAGGGATTCAACTTCGGCCCGCTTCGACTCGACGATCCGATCGAGAATGCGGGAAGCCCCATGGGGACCTTGCGTTTCGGGCAACTTTCGGGTATCCTCTATTCGGTTCTTGTTCGGTTTCTTAAAGGAAAATAGAACGATGCCCCTTACGAAGCGCCAGAAAGAGATCCTGGATTTCATCCACAGCTTCATAGCCGAGCATGGCTACGCACCAAGCTTCGAGGAAATTGCCCACTCTTTCGGGTATTCCTCCCTTGCCACGGTGCATGAGCACCTGAGCAATCTGGAGCGAAAAGGGTACATCCGGAAGTCCTTCAACGAGAGCCGGTCCATCGAGATGGTGCCGGAAGACGGGACCGTCTCCGCCCTGGAGCTTCCCCTTCTGGGCCGGGTTGCTGCCGGGTTGCCCATCGAAGCAATCGAGGACCGGGAAACCCTCGCTATTCCCCTTGATATGGCCCGCCCCGGAAAGGACAACTTCGTCCTGAAGGTGGAGGGCAACTCCATGATCGACGAGCAGATCCGGGACGGGGACTACATCGTGGTGGCATCTCAGCCAACGGCCGCGGACGGGGAAGTCGTGGTGGCCCTGGTCGGTGGCGATTCGGCCACTGTGAAACGCCTCTACCGGGAACCGGGGAACCGAGTCCGACTTCAACCTGCCAACCCTTCCATGGACCCAATCGTGCTGAATGCCGACGACGTGATGGTCCAAGGAGTGGTCGTGGGTCTCATCCGTAGGTTCTGAGCCTCAGGGTCATCCGAAAGCTGGTCTCGAGCCCGTCGAGACTCCTACAAAAACAACGAAGAGATGGAGGTCTGGGATGCGAAGAACGTTCCTGGTGGGAAAAGTGACGCCAAAAGGTGAGGAAATGGTTGTGCTCGAAGGCGCGGAAGCTCCCCCCTTCCCTGGACCCTGGACCCTGAAGGCAGTGGTTCGCCCTCTTCGAGCCGTCCCTAACGCTGGGCAAATCTCCGGTATCAGAGTCCACTAGGAGGCTGTCGGAAACCCGGCCGCATATCCCCTGGCCGGGTCGACCGGGCACCTCAAGTGACTGTTTTGGACGCCTCCCGCAACGCATAAAGTTTTCTGACCCCGGCGCCTGAATCCAGCCCCTCCTGGGCAAGTGCCAGGCTTTCCGGAAGGGATTCACCCCTTCCGGCCACGTAAAGAGCCCCGGCAGCATTCAGAAGAACGGCAGCCCTCGCTCCCCCTTGGTCCTTCCCCTCCAGGACCCTGAGGATCAAGGCGGCATTCTCCTCAGGCGTTCCCCCGGCCAGATCTGCCGCGGGATGGGTCCCGAGTCCAAGCTGGCCGGGGGTGATCATCCCTTCCATGATCGCGCCGTCCTCCCTCAGTTCCGCGACCTGAGTCGGCCCCAAAGGGCTCATTTCGTCCATTCCCGGAGTTCCGTGCACAACCAGGGCCCTTGTGTGTCCCAACTCCCGAAGGGCCTCCACGATCAACCATAGGATCCCCGGCTCTGCAACCCCCACTATCTGCCTGAGAGCCCCGGCAGGATTCGTCAGGGGCCCGAGAAGATTCATGATCGTGGTGATTCCCAGGTCCCTCCTCACCGACCCTACATGCCTCATGGCCGGATGAAGAAGGGGCGCGAACATGAACACGATCCCCACCTCATCCAGAACCTTACCCATGACATCGGGGGTGAGTTGGATATTTACTCCTAGAGCCTCCAGGACGTCGGCACTTCCACTCTGGGAGGTGAAGGACCGGTTTCCGTGTTTTGCGACTCGAACCCCCAGACCGGCCGCCACCAGTGCGGCAGCGGTGGAGATATTGAACGTGGTGAGAGCACCACCTCCGGTTCCGCAGGTATCGATCAACTCATGGGGATCGGCGGCAGGGACTGGCACCATGACCTTCTGGAGAGCCCGCACTCCACCGGCCACCTCCGACGGAAGGACCCCCCGGGTCCGAAGCCCCATGAGGATGGCCCCGACCTGGACGGGAGAGGCCTGCCCTGATACGACGGCGGAGAATACCGTCTCTGCGTCCCCGACCGAGAGAGCCTGACCCTGGGCCACCTCCTCGATAAAGGGCCGGAGATCCGTTCCTTCCACCTGATCCTGCTCGATCATCGTTCCCCCATTTGAAGAACTCCTCATGCTCCCGCAGACCGCTAAGGGTACCCAAATATGCGGGGTCTGGTCCAGCCTTTTCTTGACGTTCCACCCTTCCCCTCTACCTTTTCGAGGTGAACCCAAACCGTGAACGCCGATTCAGGCTCACCGTCCACTACGACGGGACCTATTTTTTCGGTTGGCAACTCCAAGCCAAAGGCCGAACGGTCCAGGGTGAGATAGAGGCAGCTCTCCTCCGCCTCACCGGATCGCGTCGTCCCGTGGTTGCCGCCGGACGGACGGATAGTGGGGTCCACTCCACGGGGCAGGTAGCCGCTCTCAGCCTTCCGATCCGATGGGATGTGGAGGAGCTCCAGAGAGCCCTGAACGCCACCCTGCCCTCAGATATCTGGGTAGAAGGGACCACCGTGGTCCCCGACGCCTTCCATCCCCGGTACGACGCCCGGGCCAGGAGTTATCGATACCAACTTGGGCTCGCGGAATCGGCATTCTCCCCCTTCCGAAGGCCCTGGTGTTGGCCCGTCATCAAAGAGGTGGATCTGGATCTCCTCCACCAGGGAGCCGCCCTCCTCTCTGGGGAGCATTCCTTCAAGGCCTTTGCAAAGGTGGGGCAGGAGGCACGAGGGGATCGGTGTCGAGTCATGGAAGCCCAATGGGTTCCCTGGGAGGACCAGGGGGTATCCCTGCTGATAACAGCCAATCGCTTCCTTCATCATATGGTCCGATACCTGGTTGGAACCATGGTGGATATCGGCCGGAATCGAAGGCCAATCCAGCACCTCACTGAGTTGTTGAAGAACCCTGAAACCGCCCTTACGACCTCCGCCCCAGCACCGCCGGAGGGTCTGTTTTTGACCAAAGTGCATTACCTCGATCCTATTTCGGAGCTAGATTAAGGTTTTCCCTGAACCCCTCGGAAACGTTATGAAAATCTTCCTGGACACCGCTGAAATTGAAGAGATTCGCCGCGCTGCTGACGCCGGACTTATCGACGGCGTTACCACTAATCCCACCCTCCTGGCTCGGGCCTCCGGCGGAAAAGATGCCAAGGAGATCTTCCGGGAAATTGCGGAGATCGTAGACGGACCCGTCAGCGCCGAAGTCGTGGGCCTGGATGCGGAAACGATGCTTTCCGAAGGGCGGCGGCTGGCTGAACTCCACCCCAACATCGTCATCAAGGTCCCTCTAACGGAGGACGGCCTGAAAGCCTGCCGACAGTTCCGGAGTGAGGGCATCGGTGTGAACGTGACGCTCTGCTTCTCGGCTCTTCAGGCTCTTCTGGCGGCAAAAGCCGGGGCGACCTTCATTTCTCCCTTCGTGGGGCGACTGGACGATATCGGCACCGAGGGCATGCAACTCATCTCCCAGATCCGCCAGATTTACGACAACTACGGCATGGATACGGAGATCCTGGTGGCATCCATCCGACACCCCCAGCACGTAGTGGACTCTGCCCTTATCGGAGCCGACTGCGCGACGATCCCACCGAAGGTTCTCTGGCAACTGGCCAAGCATCCCCTCACGGACAAGGGCATCGAAGATTTCCTCGACGATTGGAAGTCCCTCGGACAGGAGCTTTGAGCCGGAGCATGACCAGAATTGCCCGCCCGATCAAGGAAAGCCTTCGACGAACCCTGGTTCTCTTCGTCGGTGGTTTGGGATTGATGATTCTGGGCGGGTGCGTGAACCATGAGGAGGGGGACCGGCCCGGGGAGGCCCAAGCCCGTGAGCCGATAGGGACTTCCGGTGAGACGGCGAGTGTCAATATCCCTGGCTCTCAACCTTCCCCCGCAGATGATGAGGGATCGGCCGAAGCCACCGGTCAGGAACTCATACAGAGCCGGACCACGGCCCTGGTCAGGGCTTCCGAAAGGGTGGCCCCGGCGGTGGTCAGCGTAAACGTCCTCCGGGAACAGCAGGCTCGAACCAGGAGCATCTGGGACGAATACTTCCTCGGGCCCTCTGCTGCCCGGCAGTCCGCCGGATTCGGATCCGGGATCATTATCGATACTGACGGGCACATCCTTACGAACTACCACGTCATTCGAGCTGCCCTGGAAATCCGTGTGACCCTTCCGGATGGCCGGGATTTCGAAGCCGAGCTTCTTGGGTCGGACCCCATGACGGATGTGGCCATCCTGCGGATCGAAGCCGAGGGCCTTCCTGTGGCCCCCCTGGGAACCTCCACGGACCTCCTAATCGGAGAATGGACGGTGGCCATCGGTAACCCCTTTGCCTACCTCCTCTCCAACCCGGAACCCACTGTCACCGCCGGTGTGGTCAGCGCAGTCGGCCGACACATCATTCCGTCCAACCAGGACGACGGTTTCTATCTCGGGATGATCCAGACCGATGCTTCCATCAATCCGGGTAACTCCGGAGGGCCCCTGGTCAACGGCCTGGGTGAGGTCATCGGGGTGAACACCTCCATCTTCAGCAGGAGCGGAGGAAGTGAAGGCCTCGGTTTTGCCATCCCCATCGACCGTGCCCTCCGGGTTGCCGAAGATCTGATTCAGTTCGGGGAGGCGCAAAGGGCCTGGACGGGAGTGGAAGTGGCAGCTGTGGAGGCGGATAGGTGGGGCCGGAGAACGGGAGTCCAAATCGCCTCTGTGGCTCCCGGATCTCCTGCCGACCAGGCAGGCCTCGAACCGGGAGACCGGCTGGTCCGAGCCAATGGCCGGTCTCTGGGAACCCCTCTGGACTTTGAGGCCGTGCTCCTGGATGCAGAGGCCGGGGATGGTGTAGAAATATTTTTGGAGGGCGTTCGGAGGCCGGTGCGATTGGTCGCTGAGACCCTCCCGACTTCCCGGGCCGAAAGGGTGGAGATCCTGGAGGATCTGGAGGTGATTTCCGTCACCCCCCAGATCCGGGCCGAGCAGGGAATTCGGAACGAGGCAGGGGCTCTGATCACGGGAATCTCCCAATCATTGAGCCGGAGTCTCGGCCTGGCCCGGGGGGACGTAATCCTTTCTATCCACAACACCCGCATCGGGTCGGCGGAGGATGCGGCAACGGCCCTTCGGAACCTTCCGAACGGGGGTTTGATCTCCATCTATTTCGAGAGAAACGGGACGGCCTACGTTCGGCAATTCAGGACCCGTAGATAGATCCTCCTGTTGGCAGCCAGTCAGGAGAGAGCCCGGAAATCCGGGCGGCCTTTCAACCAGGAACGACTGACGTGACCGAAAAGGAATCCAGTAGCCGTTACGTCCATCCTCTGGCGGACCGGTATGCTTCGAAGGAGATGCTGGCCGTATTTTCTCCCCAGCATCGCTTTGGAACGTGGCGCCGACTTTGGGTGGCTTTGGCCGAAGCCCAGAGAGAGATGGGCCTTCCCGTTTCCGAGGAGGCCGTTCAGGAGATGAGGGCGGGCCAGGAGTCCTTCGACTTCGAAAAGGCCGCGGAGTACGAACGCCGCTTCCGCCACGACGTCATGGCCCACATTCATCTTTTTGGAGACGTGGCTCCGTCCGCCCGGGGAATCATCCACCTCGGCGCCACCAGCGCCTTTGTAGGGGATAACACTGACCTGATCCAGCATCGGGAGGCCCTTCAGGTGGTTCGGGCCCGGATCCTTCGCTGTGTAGAGGCTCTGGCCGCCTTTGCAAAGGAGCACAGGGAGCTGCCCACGCTGGGATTCACCCATTTCCAACCCGCCCAACCAACCACTGTGGGCAAGAGAGCCACCCTCTGGATTCAGGATTTTCTCCTGGATCTGGAGGAGGTCGAGTTCCGGATCGAGAACCTCCGATTCCGGGGCCTTCGAGGAACCACAGGAACCCAGGCCTCCTTCCTTTCCCTCTTCGAGGGGGATCATGAGAAGGTGGACCGGTTGGAGGCCCTGGTGGCGGAAAAGATGGGCTTCACCCGCTCCTTCGGCGTAACGGGGCAAACGGCATCCAGGAAGGTGGACCAGGCGAACCTGGCCACACTGGCGGGGGTCGGGGCCTCGGCCTCGAAGATGGCCAATGACCTTCGGCTCCTGGCCCATCTCCGGGAAGTAGAGGAACCCTTCGAGAAGGAGCAGATCGGTTCCTCGGCCATGCCTTACAAAAGAAACCCAATGAGGGCCGAACGGATCTGCGCTCTTTCCAGGCACGCCATTACCCTCGCGCAGGACCCGGCCTTTACTGCCGCAACCCAATGGCTGGAAAGAACTTTGGACGATTCCGCCAATCGTCGCGTCGCCGTTCCTGACGCCTACCTATGCATTGATGGGGTGCTGGTCCTCGTGGAAAATGTCTCCAGGGGATTGGTGGTGAATCCCAAGGTCATCCAAAAAAACCTGGAGGAGCATCTTCCCTTCCTCGCGACGGAAACAGTCCTCATGTTGGCCACCCAGGGTGGTGGAAACCGACAAGAACTCCATGAGCAGATCCGCGTGCATTCAATGGAGGCGGCCCGTCGGATGAAGGATGGAGAGGTCCCGGATCTCTTGGAGAGGATCTCGGAAGATCCCATCTTCGGTATGTCCCTCCAGGAGCTGGAAGACCTTATCGATCCCAGAGATTTTGTGGGCCGAGCCCCCGAACAGGTCGATGGGTTCCTCGAGGAATGGGTACAACCCGCCCTACAGCGCTATTCTGATCCTTCTTTGTCAGCTATTGGAGATCCCGATGTCCGTGTCTGACCCTCAATCCACCGAAAGAGCCACTCTGCACCAGAGCGCCCTCCCCCTCCCTCTTTTGAGGCAGGGAAAGGTCAGGGACGTCTACGAGGCTGGGCCCGATATGCTACTCCTCGTAGCCAGCGACCGGGTGAGCGCCTTTGATGTGGTCCTTCCCCAACCCATTCCGCATAAGGGTGAGGTTCTCACCCAGATCACTGCCTGGTGGCTTTCCCGCCTCCAGGAGTCCTTCGAGCATCACCTCATTTCGGTGACGCCGGAGGAGATTCTGGAGAGAGTCCCGGAGTTGAAGGGGACCGAAGACCAGTGGGCACGACGTTCGATGCTGGTGAAGAGGACGGATCCGGTGCTGGTGGAGTGTGTGGTACGTGGCTACATCACGGGTTCGGCGTGGAAGGAATACAAGGAACACGGGACGCTGGCCGGGGAATCTCTTCCCGAGGGTCTAGTCGAGAGCGGTCGACTGGAGCCACTGATCTTCTCTCCGGCTACCAAGGCTCAGGAAGGGGACCACGACGAGAACATCACCTTTGATGCGGTCGTCGATCTCCTCGGCCCCGAGTTGGCCCATGAGCTTCGGCACAGAGCTCTGGAAATCTACGCCTACGGAAACCGGACCGCCGAGGCCCGGGGCATCATCCTGGCCGATACCAAGTTCGAGTTCGGCAGCCTCCCCGACGGCAGGATCCTGCTTATCGATGAGGTTATGACGCCGGATTCTTCCCGATTCTGGCCCCGTGAGCACTATCAAACCGGTAGAGGCCAACCCTCTCTGGACAAGCAGCCCGTCCGAAACTACCTGGACGGCCTTTCGGATTGGGACAAGCGACCTCCACCTCCCGACCTTCCGCCGGAGGTTGTAAAGGCCAGTGAGGAACGGTACCTGGAGATCTTCCGGCGCCTCACGGGTATAGAGTTGGATGCTTACATTCCACCTCAGTTCGGGTAGCGGACCGCCGTGGTGATCCTGCGCACGTTGGTCTTTTCCGGGAGGGATCTCGTATGATTCGGATGGCCCCAGAGGGATGGCCGTTCGTTCTAGGGGGATTGTGCCTGACCGTTGCCGCTGCGGCTCTGGCCCTCTTCGGCTTTTCGGGATCCTCAGGGCTCCAGCACCTATTCTTGGCTGTCGCCTTCGTGTTCGGGATACTCACTCTCTTCACCATCTATTTCTTCCGAAACCCCAAGCGCCAGCGTCGGGACGGGGAGGGATTGGTCCTGGCTCCGGCTGACGGACGGATTGTGGAAATCGTCAAGGAAGAACCGGGGGACCTTTATCTCCGGCCTTCCACCCGCATATCCATCTTTCTCAGCATCTTCAATGTCCATATCCAGAGGGCTCCCATCACTGGACGGGTTGGGCTGAAGCTCTACAAGCCAGGAAAATACCTGGCTGCATGGAACCCCAAGGCCAGTCAGGACAACGAGCAGGCTACCCTGGGCTTGGATGCCGGTCCCGACCGCCAAATCATGGTTCGCCAGATCGCCGGGCTCATCGCCCGTCGGATCGTGACAGACCCGGAGAAGGGGGACCTGGTCCCCCAGGGTAGTCGGATCGGCTTGATTCGGTTCGGGTCCCGTGTGGACCTGTTCATGCCAAGAGATTGGGAGGTCACCTGCCGCATTGGGGACAAGGTGAAGGGCGGCCTCTCTGAGATGGCCAGAGTCCCTGACGACGGGGAGGGAGATCCACGATGATCCAGGGAAAATCCGGGGACCGGGACGATCCTCCGAGACGGAGGCCGCAGTTACGCCAGGGAATCATCATTCTCCCTTCGGCTTTCACGCTGGGGAACCTCTTCTTCGGGATCTACGCCCTCGTAACGGCGGCCCGGGGAGACCTCATCTGGGCAGCGTGGTATATCGTATTCGCTGCAATCCTGGATCTGGCCGACGGGAGAATCGCCCGGTTCACCCGGACGGGGTCCGATTTCGGAGCCGAACTGGACTCTCTCGTGGATGCCATCTCCTTCGGTGTGGCTCCTGCTTTCATCCTCTATCAACTCTACCTGTCCGAGACTGCCTGGGGTTGGATCCTCTCCTTCGCCTACGTGACGGCCATCGTCCTCCGACTCGCAAGGTTCAACGTTGAGCAGGGTGGTGAGGCCAAAACCCATTTCCACGGCCTCCCCTCCCCCACGGCTGGGATGATCCTCGCCACTTTTTATCCCTTCAGCCAAACTCCCTTTTTCCGAGACCAACTGGGGGACCTGCCCTGGCAAAGCATCATGGGTGTGGTGACGGTGATTCTCTGCGTCCTCCTCATGAGCCATGTACCCTATGCCCTGGTGCCGAAGATCGGCTTTCGTACCCGGAAGGGCCTATTCAACAGCGTGGCGATTCTCGGTGGTCTTTGTCTGGCCATCACCGTTCCCCGGTACTACTTCTTCCCGGCCCTCCTCGCCTACACGACCTGGGGGCTTGTTAAGGCAATTCTTCTCGGACTCCTGGATCGTTTGCCCGAGAAAGATCCGCTATCGGACGAGGATGAAGACGAATCGGGTGCGGAGCTTCGACGGGTCGACTACAGCGATGTAGCCCCCGGACGGTTCAGGAAAGGACGGAGGAGCTCGTTCCGAGACAAAGACAGGGATAGGCAAAGGCCCGATCCAGAAAACCCCTCTCAAGGTCAATAGATGACAAACAAGGCAGAGTCGGTCCCCACCCATCTTCTGGATGAGGGCCCCCACGATGAGTGTGGCGTGGTGGGAATTACCGGAATAGATAGAGCGGCGGAAATGGTCTTTCTGGCCCTCTATGCTCTCCAACACAGGGGTCAGGAATCGGCGGGAATCTGCGCCATAGACCAGGGGAAGGGCCGATTGCACAAGCGCCTGGGCCTGGTGGCGGAGGTCTTCGACGCGGACGTCCTCAACGCTCTTCCCGGTGATACGGCCCTGGGCCACGTGCGGTACTCCACCGCCGGCGGGGCCCAGTTGGCCAATGCACAACCCATCATGGTTCAGTATGCCCAGGGGGATCTTTGCATCGCCCACAATGGCAACCTGACCAATGCCCATGACGTTCGGAAACGCCTGGTTCAGGAAGGGGCGATTTTCCAAACCGACTCGGACTCAGAGGTGATCATTCACCTCATCGCCAGATCTCGACACGAAACCATCGAAGGCCAGATCGACGACGCTCTCACCTATCTGGAGGGAGCCTTCTCCCTGATCATTTCGGTGGGTGACACCCTCTATGCCGTCAGGGATCCCAGGGGGTTCAGGCCACTGGTCCTTGGTCGGAAGGGTGAGGGTTATGTCGTGGCCAGCGAGACCTGTGCTCTGGATATCATCGGCGCCCAATACGTACGGGACATCTCCCCAGGGGAGGTCCTTAAGCTCCGCGGCTCCGAGCTTAAGCCCCTCAGGAACCT
Source organism: uncultured Gemmatimonadaceae bacterium (assembly GCA_964407425.1). Classification (GTDB taxonomy): domain Bacteria; phylum Gemmatimonadota; class Gemmatimonadetes; order Longimicrobiales; family Gaopeijiaceae; genus JABDNZ01. Next base: position 13,925 of record CAYOVN010000021.1, on the reverse strand, counting down.
CCAAACCGCCATTAGCCAGGCTCCCTGTATCTTCGAACTGGTATACTTCGCCCGCCCGGACTCCAATGTATTCGGTGTCAGTGTGGACCGGGCCCGGAGAGCCTTCGGACGACAACTGGCCAGGGAGAACCCGGTTGAGGCCGACGCCGTCCTTGCCGTGCCGGACAGCGCCAACTCGGCGGCTCTGGGATTCAGCGAGGAGAGCGGGGTTCCCTTTGAACTAGGGCTTCTCCGGAACCATTACGTTGGCCGGACCTTCATCCGACCCTCCCAGGAAGATCGGGATTTCAGCGCCAGGGTGAAGTACGCCCCCGTCCGGGACGTTGTGGAGGGCAAAAGGGTTGTTGTCGTGGACGATTCCCTGGTTCGGGGCACCACCAGCGGAAGTCTGGTGAACATCATCAGGGAGGCCGGAGCCTCCGAAGTTCACGTTCGGATTGCGAGTCCCCCTGTGCGATTCCCCTGCTACTTCGGCATCGATATGCCGACGAAGGAAGAGCTCATGGGGCACCGTCTCACGGTTCCGGAGATCCAGGCCCATCTGAAGGTCGACTCCCTTGGATATCTGTCCCTCGAAGGAATGGTAGAAGCCGCAAAAGAAGGCGGCCCATTCTGCGACGCATGCTTTTCAGGGGACTATCCTGCGCCACTGGTGGATCTGGACAAGGGATTGATCCGCCCGGGCGACGTGAAATGCTGCTGAGGTCTGGAGCGCCCCACAATGGCTGAGTTGACGAGAGAAACACTCCAAGCCCTGCCCAAGCCGGAGCTCCATGTTCATTTGGATGGGAGCCTCAGGCCTTCCACCATGCTGGAGCTGGCCAAGGCCGCCGGGGTGGAACTCCCGGATTCGGAGCCCGAGGCCCTGGCGGAGAAGATGCGGGCGGCCGACTCCAAGAACCTCGTCCAGTACCTGGAGAAGTTCGCCATCACACTATCCCTCATGCAGACACCAGGATCTCTGGAACGGACGGCCTATGAACTGGCCGAGGATTCCGTCGGAGAGAACATCCGGTATCTGGAGGTCCGATACTCCCCTGCCCTTCACATCAACAACGGGATGTCCATGGAGGAGGCCGTAAAAGCGCCTCTCCAGGGATTAAACCGTGCAGAAACGGATTTTGGGATTCGGACCGGGCTGATCATCTGTGGAATCCGTAGCTTCGAGCCATCGGTTTCCATGCAGCTGGCCGAACTGGCGGTCCAGTTCAAGGATCAGGGAGTCGTGGCATTCGACCTTGCCGGGGGTGAAGCCGGGAATCCGCCTTCGGACCACCTGGAAGCCTTCCAGTACGCCGCGGACCACAACCTTCCCATCACCGTACATGCCGGGGAAGCCGCTGGCGCTGAGTCCATCTCTCAGGCGATCCACCAATGTCATGCCAGGCGAATCGGCCACGGCACACGCCTCATGGAGGACCCGGAACTGGAGCGCTTCGTCAACGACTTCAGGATCCCCCTGGAAATGTGCCTGACGTCGAACGTTCAGACCCGGGTGGCCCCTACTCTGGGGGAACACCCGATTCGCCGTTATTTCAACGCTGGCCTGGTCGTCACGCTGAACACGGACAACCGTCTGATCTCCGGAACCACCCTCACCGACGAATACTGGCTTGCCCACCAACATCTCGGTTTTGGGCTGGATGAGTTAAGGGAGATTTCCCTCCTGGGCTTCCAGGCCGCCTTCCTACCCTATGAAGCGAAGGTCAACCTCCTGGAAGAGGTAGAGGCAGAACTCCTCTAAGCCTCTTGGCGCGCTCACCATTTAGAGTGTGATTCCAGCGGTCCCCGTTAAGGTCCCACCCCCCTGCAGCTCCGGTCTCTCCCTCCCCGATTGACCGGAACCTCACATCTCACCCGACCAACCCGGTCTTCCCCGAATATCCTGACCGACCCATAAAGACGAACCCCCGCCCGGCAAAAGCCGGACGGGGGTTGCCTTCTTCACACCCTGGCTAGGCCAGGGTAGTGGAGCTCTACAGGATGCCCTGAGAAATAAGGGCAGCGTTGTCCAAGACACCAACGACGTGGTATGTCGCCGCAGCATTCAAGGTCTTCGCGTCGCCGCAGAGGGTGCCGGCGAGTGGAATGAGTTGGTTGTAGGTCCAGAACCGGTTTACACCGTTGTCCGTGAGGCCCGGATCGGGATACACGCCGCAGATCTTGATCGTACCCGCATCGTTCAGAACCAGAGCGGCATAGTCGAAGAACGGATCTTCGATGGAGGTCGGCGCCATGTGCTCAGCGAAGTAGCTGGTGGCGTCGGTGAAGATTCTCCAAGTGATCAGATCCTGGTTGAGGTCAAGGTCCCTGTCGTCCAGCCAGGGGGCCCGAGTGGTATCAGACCACTGCAGCACGTTGAACGGTACCGCAGCACCAGCGGCGCTGAAGTTGCCACCAGCATCCTCGAACATGGTCGGGGTAGCAGTGACCGGCAGGAGGTCCCGAGCATCCAAGTTCGGGCCAACCAAATCGGTGTTGAACTCACCGACGGTCGGGTTGATGGTGTTGGCGAGCACTCCACAACTCAGGTAAGGAGTAGCAGCAACACCACTACAGGTGAAGTCGTACCGGCCCAGGACTCCAGGCACGGTGTGAGTCACACCCGTGATAGCCGTGGTGAAGGCCATGGCGTCGAAGGGATTCAGACCATCCCAGCGAGCCCCAACCATCTGTGTATGCTGCATCCCGAGGGTTCCAAGGATGGTCGGATAGTCCATGGTCAGTGTGGAGTTGATAACCTCGAGGTCATCCGCTCCGAAGATCACGAAGGTCGCATCGGTTCCCGGTGCGTAGAACGTCTGCGCATAGCTCAGGAAGGCGATGGTCGGGGCGGCGATCTGGTCAACCAGCCAGTTACGGTCCGCGATGGTTAAGGAGTTACCGGCCCGGTCCGTCAGGACCGCCGTGTAGGAGTAGTAGCCAGGGTCGCCCGGCACGAAAGCCCCGAGCAACGGCAGTTCAGCCGCAGTCCGGACCCACGTGTCGGTGAGGACGAGGGACATGGCGCTGACACCAACCTCCTCGGTGACACCATTAACGTCGGTGTGCGTGAGGCGCTGATCAGCCGGATAGCCCATCTGATAGAGCGGCACCGCGATAGCCGGTACTGCATTGGTGGCCTCGAAACCGGAGCGAGAGTCGATACCCTCAACACCCCAGCTGTCCGTGCCAGGTGCCGGCAAGGCGATGTTGTAGATGGTGGTGTTAGCAGTGGTGGAGATGGTCGGCAGGGTTCCGGCGATGACCGGACCGGCAACCGTGGTTCCATGGACCCTGCCCGTGGGGGCAACGCTGTCCACACCGAACCAGTTCGATGCCAGGGAGTACCCCATGTTGGCGAGGTTGTCAGCGGCGGAAGCACAGAGCTTGTAGCCGTCTGGCGTTCCATCACTGGCGATGCTCTCAGCCAGATCGCCACCGAGGGTGACCATCGTAGCGGAGGTGCTGCAGAATCCGAGCGGGAAGGTGGTAGAAGTGCTGCCATCCCACTGGTACGTCATGCGGGTCGCGGCATCAACGCCGGTACCGCCGTCAACGGCTGCAACATCCTGAAGGAACGGATAGGTAGCGTTGACCCACTGCTGGTCGAACAGGTCGTTGAAGGCGACGAAGAACCCGCCTACGCCCAGAGTGCTGAGGGCCTGACCGTGTGTCTCAACCGTCGGGGCCTTGTTGTCCATGTAGAGAATCAGCGGGTTGGCGGCCGGGAATGCCGGCGGAATTACGAACCAACGCGCGTCGGAATCGAGCATGAACGGAGCACCCAGGGTGCTGAAACCAAGCGTCGGATACAGAACGGTGCTGCCGTCCGGTCCTGCCGGGGCAACCACCGGAACGAATCCAGGTGAGGCCACTGCGTTCGGAACCACGGTGCCTTCGACGCCGGCGCAGTTGTAGTTGTTGGTGATCAGAAGGCCAGCGTCGGCAGCCCCAGCCAGGGAGCTGGTCACGGCGCAGACAGCGCTACCAGCGTCAGGCCAGTTCACACCCGTCGGAACGACGGTGCTATAAGCCAGATACTGGGGCCCGACGAACGTCGCGTTCCCGGTGTACCACGTATTCGGGACAGTAGATACGAAGTTCGGGGTGTCGGTGTCAGGCGTGAAAGCGGCAGCGCCCAGGAAGAGTGCGTCGATGTTGTTCATAACCACCGGCACTTCGTTCGAGGGGATGGGAGCCGTCGCACCGACCTCATAGAGGTTGGCCGAAACGAAGGCGCCGCCATTGAAGACTACGGGCACGTAGAAGTCACCGACCATGCGAACCTGCGTCGTCGGGACGTTCAGCGTGATGATCTCTTCCTCGCCAACGCCTTCAGCCGGGGAAACCGGAACAGCGAAGGTCTGGGAGGCGACAACCTCGTCGTCGATGAGAACGTCAACGTGGTCCAGGTCTCTGTCGCCGCGGGTAAGATTCAGCGTGACTTCGATCTGACCGGCGACGTTCGTCAACACGATCGGGGCACCACCAACGGTGATGGACTGGATGGAAAGCGTTGCGGGCTCTACGGGGCCTGCACCGGCGAAGTTGATGACACCAGCGTCGCCCTCGGCCACGGTCACGTCCTTGGCCAAGACGTCGAAAGTGGTTTCGGCCGGTTGGGTGATCGTAACGGTGTAGGAACCAGGAGTGACGTTCATGAAGATGTACGCGCCGTTAACTCCACTTTCGGTGGCAGCAACTGCGCCAGCCGTGTTGGAGAGGGCAACGGCCACGCCGGCGGTGCCGACGTTGTCGACGGTCACAGCACCAGCGATCGTCGCCATCTGGATGGCGTCACCAGGGAAGTGAGCAGTCTTGGTCTCGCCCGTGGCAACTGTAACCGGAGCGGAGGTCGTGTTGAAAGTAACCCCGTCAGGTCCGGTGATGGTCACGGTGTAGGTGCCGGCCCGGAGGCCCGTGGCGAAGTACTCACCACCAGCGTTCGTCACCGAGTTGTTGGTAAAGTTGTCAGGACCACCGGTGACCGCCACGGCGACTCCGCCGAGAGGTGCACCGTCAGCGGTCACTGTACCGGTGATGGTTGCAGTACGGATGTAACTCCCAGAGAAGTCCACCGTTACCTGGTCACCCTCGTTGGCGATGGAGGTGGCCTTTGAGGTCTGGGAGAAGGAGACATCTGTTTGTGAGGAGGCGTCAATAGCGACTCCGTAGCTACCCGCTTCTACGTTCGTAAACGTGTACGTACCACCGGCGCCGGTGGAGGCGGACAAGGAGGTGGGCCCAATCAGCGTAACTCCTACGCCGGAAAGGCCGGTCCCCTCAGCCGATACCGTACCCGTTACGGTCCCGTATTCGATAGTCTCGACGACGGGGTCACTGTCCTCGTCACAGGCGGTCAGTGGCATCGCCACCAACGCAGCCATGAGGAAGTACCGAAGGTGCTTCATGTGGTTTCCATCCATTTCTGGAGGTTACGAAGTGCCCGCTGGCCGCCGACCTCTCTCGAGCCTCGATCACGCCAACCCTGACCTAGTTGCCAGGGGCCCCGAAGGGGCGGGGAAATACTAAAGGTGCTGAGTGCAATATTAATGCCACTTGTACTCAAAACGTAAGTCGCTTGGCAACAACGACTTACGGACCAACCAAAACCTCGATTTCCTTACAGTTTTCTGACACACCCTCAGAAATCTGAGGAGTCCTCAAGAGTGGCCGAATCTCCTTACTAGCAGGGCAGTTCCGGATCCTGCTTCAGGAACTCCTCGGCCATGTCCACAAATTCCTTGGTACCAACGTACAGCGGAGTCCTCTGATGAAGGCTCTCGGGCATGATATCGAGGACGTCCACCTCTCCGTCCGAAGCCCGGCCGCCGGCCTGCTCGCAGATCAAAGCCATGGGAGCTGCCTCATAGAGGAGGCGGAGTTTTCCCAGGGGGCTGGTTGAATCCCTCGGGTACATGAAGATCCCGCCCTTGAGGAGGGTCCGGTGAAAGTCAGCCACCAGAGATCCGATATACCGAGAACGGAAGGGCTGCATCTCCTTGTCACCCATCCCCTTCAGGCACGCCACCATCCTCTGCTGACCCCGAGCCCACTTCTGAAAGTAGGCTTCATTGACCGAGTAGTACCGTTGTGGGGGATCAGGAATACGGATGTTCCGGTGACTTAGAAGGAACTCTCCAATGGAGGGATCAAGGGTAAAGCCATGGACGCTCCGTCCCGCAGAGTACACCATCATGGTGGAGGACCCATACAGGATATACCCACCAGCCACCATATCCCGGCCGGGCTGAAGGCAGTCCTCCAGGGTGCCCCTCTCCCCTGATGAGACCTTCCTGTAGATGGAGAAGATCGTCCCGATGGAGACGTTGACGTCGATATTCGAAGATCCGTCCAGGGGATCGAAGACCAGGACGTAATCACCTACGGGGAAACCCGGGGGAATCGGGATGAGGTTTTCCTCCTCCTCCGAAACCATGCAACAGAGGTTCCCACCGTGGTCCATGGATTTGTGAATGACCTCCTGGGCGAACTCGTCCAACTTCTCCACTTGCTCGCCTTGGACGTTCTCCTTCCCTGCCTTCCCAAGGATATCCACGAGGCCCGCCTTCGCCACTTCCCTTTGAATCAGCTTGGCGGCCAAGGCCAGGTCCGTGAGGATGTTACTGAGGCGGCCGGTGGCCTCAGGGTACTTCCGCTCTTCCTCCATGATGTGCCGATCGATCGTTACGACAGCACTATCAGCCATGATCCCGCCTCTATTCTTAGGTAGAAGGATTTGAGTCCCCAATCGAACCTATGAATGGACCATATACCTCACCAGGTCTGGGGAGGCAACTGGATCCGTTTTTCCCAGTATCGGACCAAAAACGCAAAGCTATAGGCCGTCGTGGGAAACCGAGAACCTGCCGTCTTCCTGAGCCCTAACCACAAGGGCGCCAACCTGGTCCGTCCGAAAGATCCGAGTACCCCCATTCCTGAGCCGGGAGATGACCTCGGCGGTGGGATGACCGAAACGATTCCTTCGACCCACGGAGATCAGGGCGACCTCCGGATTGATCCGTCTCAGGAGCCCGGGACTCGTGGACGTGGAGCTTCCATGGTGACCTACCTTCAGGACGTTGATCCGCGGAGAAAGAGTCCGGGGGAGGAAACGGGTCTCCGATTCCGCCGGGGCATCCCCGGTCAAGAGGGCGGAAAACGCTCCGAATCTGACCTCCAGAACGATGGATGCCCGATTGGCCCCGTCCTCTTCCCTGCCCTCCCCTTCGCCTTCAGGAGCCAGAACCCTCAGAACCATACCGTCCAGGTTGATGGAATCCCCGGCCTGAAGGACCCTCCAGGGAATGCCCCGGGCCCTTGCCGTTTCCAAAGCCCCAAGGAATGCCTCGGTCCCGGCAGGCATCCCAGGATCCAGCACCGCCCCTACATCCATCTCTTCCAAAACCGAGGAAGCGCCGCCCACATGATCCATATCGGGGTGTGTGAGAATCATGAACTCCAGCTCCGAGACTCCCCTCCCCCTCAGGAACGGGACTACGGTTTGTTCACCAGCGTCATACCCCAAGCCACTAGGGCCAGCATCCACCAGGATCCACCGGCCTCCCGGAGACCGAATTAGGGAAGCATCTCCCTGGCCCACATCCAAGACCACCAATTCCAGGCTCCCTCGCTCCAGGAGGAGGAGTCCGGGAGGCCCCAGGAAGAAGACTGTCACCCCGGAAAGGAAGAGGATTCGGCCCCTTGGTCCCCTCATCATTCCCGGAACACTCAATGCGAGCACTCCAACGACCGCCAACGCCCCGGTCCCGAGGAGGACCAGGTTATGGGGGACCCACAATGACGCCATAGGGAGAGCAGAGGCCCGTTGAACGATCTCGAGGAGAACGAGAAGGACCACCTCCACCCCGGATGCCACCACCGAAGCGGGGCCTGGACCCAGAGCAAGAAGGAGGAGGCTGAGAAAAATGCCCGGGATAGCCAGAACAATGAGGGGGGTCGCCAGGAGCGTGACGGGAATCCCGACCAGGGATATCCGCCCAAAATGCCAGGCCACCAACGGTAGGGTCGCCAGGGTGGCGGCCGCCCCGGCTCCGATCCCTCCAAGGAGCCCCGATGGAATTCGCTTTCGGAAGAGGCGATCCAGGCCCTCTGAGATTGGGCGGTACCCCAGAACCAACCCGGTAGCCCCGGCGAAGGACAGCTGGAACCCCGGTCGGGTCAGGGCGCCGGGATCGAAGAGGAGGAGACCCAAGAAAGCCGTCGCCAGGGCCCCGAGGGGGTGAACCGCACGGTTGGCGATTCGGCCCACGGTGAGAAGGCTCAGGAGGACGGCGGCCCTGGATGCCGCATCTGGGAGGCCGATGGTCACCACGTAGATCCAGACTCCAATCCCCGAGGCAACAAAACGAAAGGTCTGGGTTCCTCCCATAAGTCCCAGGAGGAGAAAGAGGACCCCTGCCACGACGCCGACATGAAACCCGGATATGGCAAGGAGATGGGCCACCCCCGCCCTGGAGAAAGCCTCCCTCACGGACCGGTCCAAGCCGTCTTTCCGGGCCCAAACCAGGGCAAGGACCAGCGAAGAGGTCTCAGGATAGAGCCTCTCGGCGCTGGATCGGACCCATGTGGTAATCCTCTCCCGAACCCCTCGCCATTGGGACGATCTGCCGCCTGGCGCCACCCCTGCCGAATCAACCCGAAGGTACCCGGCCCACATGGGGTTTCGGTCGCCCCTTCTTGGACTTTTCCTCCACCTCCCTCGAATGACGATTCTCCCCCCAGATAGCCCGAGACCATCCGGGCCAGGAGCAAGCAACCGAATTGGCCGCCGGCATCTGGAGGCGGCAGGACCGGAACCGTCGGGGCGAATCTCTCCCATTCCCCCCACCAGAGGCCCGGCCAGCCAACCGGTCGCCCGAATCACCTCCCCTTCCCTAAGGTCGAATCTGCAATCCCTTTCGACCCCCCGGATCCAGGACCCGGTGAGGAGGAATCCGGACAAAAGCGCGACGCCCAGTGCTGAAAGGAACCGGCCTGGGCGATGCCATGGTTGCTTGAGAAAGGAGAGGGCCAGGAGGGAGGCGAGCGTCCAGAGGAAAGGAACGCCCAGGTGGCGGAGGGTGGCCCCGGCTCCAAGGGCCAGGGCGAAACCCACCACCGGTGGCAGATGGGCTAGCCGGACCACCTCATTGGGCTACACATCTTGTTGCGGGTCCGATGGTTTTTCTATCTCCGACAGGGGTGTTTCCGTGTCCGCCTCCGACTCGGTTTCCGAGCCCTCAATCTCCAACCCTTCCCCGGCCTCCAGGAGTTGCTCCTCATCCGCCCCATCTTCGGAATCTGGATCTCCCCCGAAAAGATCCTGCTGGGTCTGGTCGATGGCGGTTCGTTCCAGCCGGGACTCTTCGGAAAACCGGTCCCGGAGAATCCTCCTGACCTTCAGGTCGGTATAAACACCCGTGACGAACATGGCCACCATCCCGACGAAGAGCCCGGAGAAGGCCACCAGGGTAACAGGGACCTGGTAGAGGGTGAACAAACCCAGGTCGATGGTGACCCGGTGACCGGCGTTCGCCGCAGCGAAGCCCATGGCCAGGAGGACTACCGCGAGTATCGACAAAACGCTGAGGAATCTGCTCATTTCCGTCTCTCTGCGCCGGTGGCGCCCACCAGTTGTCCCGCAAACGTGGCTCCAGTGGTCCGGGTCAACAACACGTTTCGGTACGATCCCACCTGATTCGTGTCTCCCGGAAAGACCACAACCTTATGCCGTCTGGTTCGGCCGAGCATGAACCCTGCTTCCTTCCCTTCCTTTTCAACCAGGACTTCTTCAATCCTTCCTACCTCACTCTCGTTGATATCCCGCTGAATCCCTCTCGTCAATTGGATCAGCTCGTCGAGGCGAGCTCGCCCCTCCTCCTCCGGAACAAGGTCCTCGGAAGGAAACCGGGTTGCCGGAGTCCCATCTCTGGGGGAGAACCGGTAGGTAAAAGCATCGTCGAAGCGAACCTCGGCCAGGACCGCCAGCGTGTCCAGAAATTCCTCCCTGGTTTCGCCCGGGAAGGCCACGATAATGTCTGTTGATAGGGCGATGTCCGGTATGGCCGACCGGATCATCTCAACTTTTTCCATAAACTCCGGCACCGTGTGGCGGCGGAGCATCCGCTTGAGGGTCCGGTCGTTCCCCGACTGGAGGGGCAGGTGCAGCTGTTCGCACACGGCTGCTTCCTCCGCCATGACCTCCACCAGCTCAGGGGTTACGTCGTTCGGATGAGGGGAGGTAAACCGCACTCGTCGGATTCCGGGGGTGGAGGCCACATCTCTCAGAAGCCGGGGAAAATCCCACCCGTTGGATTCATAGGAGTTCACCGTTTGCCCCAGGAGTGTCACTTCGGATATCCCCGACCCGGAGATCCCTCTGACCTCCTCCAGGACCGCCGACGGATTCCGGTTCTTCTCAGGGCCCCGGACGTAAGGAACGATACAGAAGGTGCACCGGTGGTCACACCCTCGCTGAATGGGGACCCAAGCCGAGACGGAGGAGGTCCGCCGGAGTTCCAGGCCCTCGTAGTTCTCGGCACCGTCCAACTCGAGGACCGTCACCTGACGATGTTTACCCTGGCCCTTCCCGCCCAACTGGACCAGGCCGGAAAACTCGACATTTGGGGAGGAGGAGGCATTGAGGGCCGGAGGGGGAGCATCTTCGGCGGGGGCCGGGGAGGTGCCCAAACTTCCTAGCGCCTCCGAAAGGCCCCGGTATCCGTCGGGGCCCATGACCAGATCAACGTAGGGTGCCTTCTCCAGGAGTTCCTCCCCCATCCTCTGGGCCATACAGCCGGTGACCCCCAGGAGGAGGTCCGGGTTTTTCTCCTTCAGCCCGTTCAGGTGAGCGACCCGGCCCAGAACACGCTGTTCGGCATGTTCCCGGATGGCGCAGGTATTCACGAGGACTACATCCGCACTCTCCGGGGCATCCACCAGCTCGTACCCATTGGACGCCAGGACTCCAGACATCAACTCTCCATCGCTGATGTTCATCTGGCAGCCATAAGTCTCGACGTAGGCCTTTTTACGGGTCTTCATGGGTACTCAATCCATCTTTCCTTGGGACAAATCAATACACAGATGCTCCCCCGAGCCCTGGAGCCTCCCCTGAAGGAGATCCTTCGACCTTTCTTCCCCGTCCAGGATGGCGGGCACAACCTCTACCCTCAGGTAGTCCTCGGTAAGGGCCCATCCGCCTCCACCCTCCAGAACCACCGAGGCCTCACTCCCTACTCTCCGCGACCGGTACCCTTCTCCCTTCTCCAGAGCCAACTCCCTCAGCTCACGCCCCCGTTCCCCGGCGACTCGTTGGGGCACGGGATGGGGGAGGTCCATTGCCGGAGTCCCGTTTCTGGGGGAAAACGGAAACACGTGCAGATAAGTAAAGGGCAACTCCTCCAAAAGGGCTTTCGTAGAACCATGGTCTTCCGGGGTTTCACCGGGGAACCCGGTAATCACATCAGCCCCGAGACCCAGGACCGGGAACCGATCCACAATTTCAAGGGCTCTCGCCCGGTACATCTCACGGGTATGCCACCGCATCATCCGCCGCAAGACCGGATCCGATCCACTCTGCAGCGGCATGTGGAGATGGGGGGCAAGCCAACCCCCGGAGGTTTCCATCAGATCGAGAAGGAGATCATCGACTTCCGTGGCCTCTATGCTCCCGAGGCGGAAGCGTACATCCGGGACCTTTTCAAGCAGGGCGGCCAACAACCGCGAAAGGGACAGCTCTCCCTCCAGGTCCAATCCATAGTGTCCGATGTGGATGCCCGTAATCACCAGTTCGGGATGAGCGCTGGCAAGGAGTCTGGCCTCAGCCACCACTTCATCCACTGGCCGGGACCGGCTCTCCCCCCGGGCCAGGCGGGTAGCGCAGAAAGAGCACTTCCGGTCACACCCGTCCTGCACCTTCAGCCACCCCCGAGTCCCTCCCACCCGGCGATGGAGCAACTCACCCGACAAGGGTCTCCGAGGCCCTCCTTCCAGGGGGGGGGGCGAACCGAGAGGATGGCACCCGACCCTCTCTTCACTCCCCAGCGTAGCTCGGGCGACTTCAACCGGGTCATGCCCCTCCACAACGGCGACGACCCCCTCCATGTCCCTGTACACATCCGGATTCAGAGCCGAGGAGCATCCGGCAACCACAACCTTCAAGCCGGGGTTCTCCCTTTGGATCCTCCGAATGAACCTCCGGGCATCAGCGTCGGCCTGGTTTGTGACCGTACAGGTGTTGACCACGCAGACCTGGGCTTCGGGAGCCGCCACAGACGGATCTGCACCGAGAGCTTCCAGCTCCTGGCGCATTCTTTCCGTGTCATATTGGTTGGCTTTACAACCGAAAGTCCTGAAAAGGACGCGCAACCGATCCCCCTAGAAGCTCCCCACTCGGAATGTCATAGAGGCACGCCAGAACTTCTCCGATAGGGCACCGGCCTCCCGCCTTCCACGTTCGATACCGAAGTCGATTCCTCCGACGAACCCTACCTCCTGGGGGATGAGATTCAAGCCGATACCCCCGGTAAGGACGTTCTCCTTGGGCTCCTTCCCGTCGAAGGTGAAGGGCAGCGCCGATTGCCGATAACCTAGCCGGAACGGGAAATTCCGAACCCCCCAGCGAGGACCCGCCCACTCGATCCCACCACCATAGCTCCAAATTGTCCCCACCAGAGCTTCCTGCGGAAGGACCTCATTCGAGCTCTTCCAATCCGCATAGGAGAAGCCAACCGTAAGCGCTAGGCGGGGTGTGAGGATCCCGGAAGCGCCAAAACGTAATTCCACGGGCAGAGCGAAGGTTTCCGACCTGGAGAATAGCTGCTCCTCTTCAAAGGCTTCCACCGACCTCGCTTCCAAGTCCTGGGACCAGTTCACCGCCCCGCCGAGGCGGACGGCGTTGATGGGGTCCCATTGAAAACTAAAAGCGGCGGTCATCCCACTGTACTGCCATTGCCCACCGGTTCGGAACGGAACGGTGGTGAAGTCTCCACCAGCCTCGATGGTCCTCAGAAAAGTACGAGTAACATTACCCATTCTGGTTCCGAGACCGAAGCCGAGAGACAGATCGTCACCCAGCCGCTGAGCCCATCCAACCTGTACCGTGGACACACCACCGTCCGACAGGAACTTGTCGGTTACAGGATACGATGTGCCCAGTAGGACCGCTTCGGATTCCTGCAGCACCTCCCAACGCTGGTCCAGATAGGAACTGAAATGTAGGACTACAGTCCCGCTGGCCGAGGACACAGGGTAGGAGATCCCGATCTGAGGGAACCGGGTCCCTTTGTTGTCCACCGGCTGGCCGGCGAGCTCCCCAGTCACCCACTGAGGTTGAAGAGTGAGCTGAGCGGAGGGCAAGAATATCCTGGCGGCGGAAGCCAGGTCTGTTGGGTTGAGGGAAGGCCCAAGGAGGCCTACGCCGATGCTTCCCAACGCCCTTGCCCGAGCGTCCAGAGGCTCAATAGGAAAACCCAGACCTTTGGCTCCGAAGAGAGATTGGGCGCCTACCCCTTGGCAAAAAAAGATCGACCCGAGAAAAGCGAGGAGAAGTATGCGTCTCATCGAATCCTCACATCTTCTGCAATGGTCAAAATCAGGCGGAGCCTGGGCCCATGGGGAGAATTGGGACCCTCAAACGCCGCAAAATAGAGGGAAAGAGGTTCAAAAGCCGAAAGAAGGGCAAGGGTGGCCGGCACTTCCAGTTCTCCCCCCTCATTCACGGCGACCAGGGCCTCGACGTAGGACCCGATGGGCACCTCGATTTCGACTCCAGCACCCTCCAAAAAGTCCTCGGGAGTCAATTGGATCCCCAGGATTCCGGTTAGCGAATTCCCCAGAGGGGATTTGGGTAGGCGGGAGGGTTCAAGAACAGTTCGCACGTCCAGCCGGAGGGTATCCCTGGGCAGGTAGGCGGGAGGAGGAGCCTGAGTGGTCAGTAT
>CAYOVN010000020.1:0-33057 GCA_964407425.1 uncultured Gemmatimonadaceae bacterium | reverse complement strand
AGAAGATTTCACGAAGGACCCGGGCCTGAGCCTCCGTTAGCTCAAAGGGCAAAGCCTGGTGGAGCGGTTTGATGAGTTCGTTGGTTCTCTGGAACTGGATCCCAGGCTGAACAACGGTTTGCTCGTGCCGGGCCTGGGCCTGGACCAGTTGAAGAAAGAAGAGCTCGTCGTAGGCCAGCCGCCGCCGGCCAGCCTCCACCCCCAGGAGATCCTTCGGGCGATGAAGGGCAGCAAGAGCCCGTCCCAGGGGTAGGAGTCCGAGCCCCTCCCTCTCACCCGGATTCAGGAATTCTTCGGTCTCGGCCTGCTTGAGGAGCCAATCGAGGTTCTTCGAGAAGATCCTACGCAGGACCCACTGGGGCACGTCTTCGCTGGCCGGATAGGAAACGAAGATGGTCCCGGCCACACCATTCTCCTCCTCATCCTCCTCACCTTCCCTCCCCAGCAGGGTGAATTCCCTCGGCTGAAGCTGGCGTCCATGGAAGAACTTGACCGGACCTGTCACAAGGAGGAGATCCCCCTTCCTGACCTTCCGGTCCATCCAGGGCTGCCCTGGCCAGGCGCAGGTGATCATGCCGCTGTCGTCCTGGAGTACGGCCTGGAAGATCCTCAGCCCGGACCGGGTTGGGACAATGCCTTTGCTCCTGATCCGCCCCATGGCGGTGGCATCCATGCCCACGTCCAATGCATTGATGGGTTGGATCGTGGAAGCATCGTCGTACCGCCGAGGCACGTGATATAGAAGGTCCCGGGCCATGACAATTCCCATTCGCCCGAATGATTCCGCGCGCCTCGGTCCGACCCCCTTCAGAAACTGGATCGGCTTGTCGAGTTGAGAAAAGTCGTGAGGGATCAGCTCTCCTGGAATACCCCCTGGATGAAACTCTCAGGATCAAAGGTCTCCAAGTCGCCCAGCTGCTCCCCGGTCCCCACCAACTTGACCGGGAGGCCGAATTCCTCAAGAAGGCCAACCACCATTCCTCCCCGCGCCGAGCTGTCCATCTTGGCCAAAAGGAGGCCGGAGAGGGGGATGGCCTTGGAGAAGGCTTCGACCTGGGACCGGGCATTCTGCCCAATCGTAGCGTCGAGGACGATGAGGCTCTCGTGTGGAGCACCGGGCAGCTTGGTCCGAATCACCCGGTCTACCTTCTGGAGTTCCTCCATGAGGTTCTTGTGGGTGTGAAGCCGACCCGCCGTATCCACCAAAAGAACATCCACATCCCGGGCGATGGCAGCCTCGATAGCGTCAAAAGCCACAGCGGCAGGGTCTCCTCCCCGCTGACCTCCGATAAAACTCGCTCCCACCCGATCGGCCCAGATGGAAAGCTGCTCTACGGCTCCGGCCCTGTAGGTGTCGCCGGCTGCCACCATGACCGACTGCCCCTCTTCCCTCAACCAATGGGCGAGCTTTGCGATAGAGGTGGTCTTCCCTACGCCGTTCACCCCACAGATCAGGTAGACAGTAGGTCCCGAATCGGCGGCCTTCAGGTAGGGGTCTTCGGCGGGCTGGAGTATGGCCCTCAGTTCGTCCTGGAGAGCCCCTCGAAGACCCTCTTTGCCCCGGACTTTTCCCTTCCGGGCCAACTCCTCGACCTTATCCACCAGTCTCAGCGTGGCCTGCACCCCGAAGTCGGCGGACAGTAGCCGCTCCTCCAGGGATTCCAGGCTTTCCGTATCCATGCCCCCCACCACGACTCGTACGTCGGTGAGGGCAAGCTTGACTACCCGTCCCCAGAGGGACGTTTTCTTTTCAGATTTTTTTCGAAAGAGTCGGGCCATGGTCCGAAGGTTCTGTGGGTCCAGGGTTACGGGTGAACGTGTCGGCGTTGATAAGGTAGCGCAGACCTAACGGAAAATGAGGGGACTCACTCGAGCGAGTCCCCTCATGGTCACCGAATGAACCGTCCGGGTCAAACCCCTCCGGATTTCAAGCTCAAGCCCTTCCGCCCCTCCGGGTCAAACCCCTCCGGCTTCCGAACCCGGATCGGTGGAGTCGGGATCAGAATCTTCCGCCTGTCTCAGGATAGGCGGGCCCGGCAGATTGGAGAGCATTCCCAGTCGCTCTTCCGACTCCAGGGCCCATCGACCCCAGGCCGTGGTGGGGACAGGATCCCCCGCTGGGAGTTTTATGGAGAGGGGGTCCAGCGCCTGGCCATTTCTCCGGAGCTCATAGTGGCAATGTGGGCCAGTGGCCAGGCCCGTCATCCCCACATACCCGATGGTCTGTCCCTGCTTGACCCGGGAGCCCACCCTGACGCCATCCTGGTACTGACTCATGTGCCCATACCGGCTGACCCACCCATTGGGGGCCCGGATTTCCACCAGGTTCCCCAGATCGCCCTTTCTGTCTGCGTAAATCACGACGCCGTCACTGGTGGCCTGAATGGGTGTCCCGGTCGGTGCTGCGAAGTCAACACCCCGGTGTGCCCTCACTGTATTCAGGACGGGATGGAGGCGGGCGCTGGAATACGAGGAGGAGATTCGACTCAGAGGGATGGGTTTCATGAGGAAAGCCCTCCGGACAGACTTCCCGTCTTCGTCGTAGAAGGTCCCGTCCCCGTCGTCGTTGGGGTCGAACCAGACGGCCCTATAGGGAGTCCCCTGATTCACGTACTCGGCGGCGATGAGATGGCTGACCATTTTCATGGTCCCGTTGGGCCTGGAGTGCCTCTCCATGGCAAAACGGTAGGTGTCCCCCGCCTTGACCTGACGACTGAAGTCAATCTGCCACTGGAACACCTTGTCCATCCAATCCACGATCAGCGTTCGGGCCTCCCAGGACAGCTCTTCGGTGAGACCGGTGTGATCGGTTATTGAGTTCCAGAGGAGGTCCTCTATGGTCCCTGCTATATAGAGTGTGTCCACCGTTATCGGTGTGTACACCAGATTCGAGGACCAGCCCGCCCCGTCCCGTTGAAGGCGGACTGTCTCGTCTCCGTCCAGGGCTACATCGATTCCCCGAAGATCATTGCCCTTCGGAAACCACCGGAAGGTGATTGGAGTGCCTTCACTCATCCTTCTGGGGTTCGCCTGCTCGCGAAAGGCCAAAAGGAGTGTGTTCTGTTCCGACCAACCGATGTTCGCAGCCTCCAGCACCTCTCCGAAGGTTTCCCCCCGGGCCAATGACACCACTTCCAACCGCTCGGCCGGAGCCGCCAGAACCGGTTCTAGCGGACCCACCTCCGGGGGGTCGGCCGAAAGCCTCTGCCCTATAAGGAGAGCACCAACCAGGCCCCCGGTGATTCCAACGATAGCCAGGGGTGAAGAGGGTTTAGGAATTTTCATTCAAATCTCAGTCCATCTGGCGCCTGATAAAGGTCGGGATGTCCAGCTCCCGAATCTGTTCTGTGGTAATGACCCGGTCAGGGAACCTCTGGAGAGGCATCTCCATGGGCTCACTGCTGCCACCGACGGCCACTGCCCTGGCCTGCATCGGCTGGGCCTGGACCTGCTCCGCTGGCTGAGGCTGGGGCGGTCTGGCGAACTCGGGGCGGATGACCTTCCCATCGTCCACGTCGGACCGATCGAATCCCGTGGCGATCACGGTCACTCGAATCTGACCTTCCAGAGCCGGATCGTGAACGGCACCGAAGATGATTTCGGCCTCGTCCCCTACCTCCTCCTGGATAATGCTAGAAATCTGCGAAACTTCGTCAATGGCCAGGTCCATCCCGCCGGTGATGTTAATGAGGACACCCCGGGCGCCAGCGATGGAAACCTCGTCCAGGAGGGGCGAAGAAATAGCCTCCTGGGCCGCCTCTTGAGCTCTGTCCTCTCCCTCGCCGAAGCCTGAACCCATGAGCGCCGGCCCACGGCACGCCATGACGGTCCGGACATCTGCAAAGTCGACGTTGACCTCTCCCTTGACTCTGATGAGGTCACTGATCCCCTGCGTTGCATGGAGCAGCACCTCGTCGGCCCGTTTCAGAGCTTCGCGGAAGGAGGTACCCTTCCCGACCACGCTCAGGAGCCGGTCGTTCGGGACCACAATCATCGTATCCACGGTCCGTCGGAGTTCGGCCAGACCCTGTTCGGCCTGCCTCATCCGCTTCCGACCTTCAAAGGAGAAGGGTCGTGTCACGATACCAATGGTGAGGGCTCCAAGTTCCCGGGCGATCTCCCCAACCAGAGGAGCAGCCCCTGTTCCCGTGCCTCCACCCATCCCGGCGGCGATGAAGACCAGGTCGGCGCCATCGAGAGCCTTCCGTACTTCTTCCCTGCTCTCATGAAGGGCCTGACGTCCGATCTCCGGCCGGGCGCCCGCACCCAGGCCCCTGGTGAGCTTCTTCCCCAACTGAATGGTGACCTGGGCCTGGGATCCCTTCAGGACCTGGGCATCCGTGTTGGCCGAGAGGAACTCAACCCCCTCCAGGTCTTCATCGATCATGCGGTTGACCGCGTTGCCACCCGCGCCCCCGACACCGATGACTTTCATTTTTGCGTTACGGGTCGGGGCTTCTTCGAACTCAAAGATCATCATTCCTACCTCCGGGACTTGGTGTGAGCAGACACCGTTTTGTGAATGAAAAAAGCAAACTTTGCACTGACGGCCGCAGCCCTATCCTGGCTCACCATCAGAAAAACTCCTTCAACCATGCCGTGACCTTGGTGACGAGGCCCGAGGTGAGGGTAGACGCACCCTCTCCCGTCTCCTGGAACCGGTCGACACCGTATAAGGCCAAACCTGCGACCGCGGAGAATCGGGGAAGAGCCACCGAGTCGGCCAAACCGACCAATCCCTCTGAAGGCTTTCCGGCCCGAACGGGAGCGGCGAACACCTGCTGGGCCAACTCCACGGTCCCCTGAAGGCTCGTGGTGCCGCCGGTGAGGACCACGCCGGCCCCCAGCTTGTCCAGGACATCGGCCCTGTCCAGCTCCTCCTGGACGAGTCCGAACATTTCGTCCAGGCGCTGTTCGACGATGTGGGCGATGAGTTCCCGGGCCACGTGGCGCCGCTGTCCCGGGCTCGGCCCGGGAAGCTCCACGGTTTCCTGGGGATCCACCATCTGAGCGAAAGCCGCTCCGAACTGTTCCTTGGCCTTCTGGGCTTCGGCGAAAGGAATGGAGAGCCCTTTTACCAGGTCGTTGGTAACCGTGAGGCCACCGAAGGGAAGGCTCGCCACGTGGCGGATCTTCCCTTCGTAGTAGACCGCCACACCGGTTGTTCCTCCCCCCATCTCCACCATGGCCACTCCGACTTCTTTTTCATCCTCAGTCAGAACGGCTCGGGCAGAGGCCAGGGGCTCCAGAACCAGCTCTTGAATCCGGTAGCCGGCTCGGGAAACGGCCTTTCGCATATTGGTGGTAGACGCCGAGGCCGATGTCACCAGGTAGACTTCCGCCTCCAGTCTGGTCCCCGCCATGCCTACCGGGTCTTTGATCCCTCGCTGATGATCCACCATGTACTCCTGGGGAATCGCATGAAGGAGTTCCCGATCGGGGGGGAGGGGGAATGCCTGAGCAACCTCATGAACCCGACTTACATCGGAAGCCATGACCTCTTCACCACCCACCGCTACCACACCGGAGGAGGAAATTGCCTGGATATGCTCACCTGAGATCCCTGCATAGACTCGATCCACCGTCACTCCGGCCATGAGTTCGGCCTCCTTGACGGCCCTCTTCACCGAGTCGGTGGTTTCCTCGATATGCGTCACCACTTCCCGCCGCATCCCGGAGGTCCTAGCCTGCCCAACACCCAGGACCTTCAGGCTGGGGCGGCGGGAGAGGTCACCGGTCAACTCTCCGATAACAGCGCAGGTCTTTGTGGTGCCGATATCCAGGGCGGCTATGAGATTTGCTCGCATATTCATCTTCCTCCGGCCCTGCCGAAACGAACCACGACCTGGTTGTCAAAACGGAGATCCAGATCGGCCACATCCCCCTTGTCGAACCGATCCTGGGCGTCCACAAGGACCCTGAGGCCCGCCTGGATCCGCCCACTTTGGAGACCGGGCCGAAAGTGGAGCCTGACGGGGGGATCGGAGATCCGGGCGGTCACATCACCTCCGGGGTGGAGGGCGTAGTCAGAAATCCGGGCGTGAAACTCGGGATCCCCCTGGGCGAGGCGGGCGATCTCACCTGCCAGAGTTCTGAGCCCCTCGGGGGATAGGGATCCGGCTCCTTCCCCGGGGGAAGCTGTCATGATCGGGAGGTCCAGCTTGTGGACCACCGGGTCGATGGGTAGAACTCGCCCTTCCCTATCGACGGGCTCCAGGGTCGGGTTCGGGAACAGGGCCACAGGTTCTTCCTCAACCACCTTGATAAGGAGGGCATGGGGAAACCGCCGGTAGATACTGACATCCTTCACCAGGGGGTGTTCCACCAGCCGGCCCCTCAGGACCTTGGTGTCATCCCAGACGCTGGCGGTCGTCTCCAGGTCCAGGGTCCGTACCGCTTCCTCATGGGTGAAGAAGCGCTCTCCCCGGAGCCGGATCTCGGTGACCCTGAAAGCCTCTACCTCCGCCAAAGCCTCTGGAACCCTTCGGAACACGCCCCCAAGGGCCACGGCGAGAGCCAAAACAAACAGGAAGGTCAGCCAGCGCCTCATTGTTCAGCCCCCCGGTCTCGATAAGAGAGGGCCTGGAGAAGATCGCCTGCCAGGGACTCGATGGACCCCGCGCCCAATGTCAGGCACAGGTCACCCGTTTTGAGGGTCGGCTCCAGCTTGCCCGGAAGATCCGCCAGATCAGGGTGGAATGAGACCGAATGGGCGCCGGCATTCATGGCCGCCTGGGCCACCAGCATGCCCGTGACCCCAGGAATCGGGTCCTCTCTGGCCGGGTAGATCTCGGAAACCCAAACCTCATCGGCCAGGGCAAGGGCTTCCCCGAATTCCCGGCTGAAGTCCTGGGTTCGAGAAAAAAGGTGGGGCTGAAAGATCGCCACGATCCGTCGGTGGGGATACCGCTCTCGGGCGCCCTCCAGCGTAGCCCGGATCTCGGTGGGGTGGTGAGCGTAGTCGTCCACCACCAGAATGCCCCCCACTTTGCCCAGAACCTCGAAACGTCTAGCCACGCCCGAGAAAGCGGAGAGGCCCCTCCGAATCGCATCCCATTCCACCCCAAGGCATCGAGCCGCCGCGGCAGCTCCCAACGCATTCCTCACGTTATGCCGCCCCGGAATCTGAAGGCCCATCTCTCCCTGATCCGTCCCGTCTTCCACCACGCGGAAAACGGCCTGGCCCTCATTTTCCACCAGATCCACGGCTCTCAGCTGACACCCTGGATTGAACCCGTAGGTTCGGGCCTTACCGGCAATCCTGGGAAGGAGGCGACTGGCCCCGTGGTCATCCCCACACACCACCACATGGCCATCGGGAGGGACTCGGTCGAGGAAGGTATGAAAAGCCATCTGGACCCCTTCCAGATCCCCGTAGATGTCCAAATGGTCGGCTTCCAGATTCGTGACCACGGCGATCTCGGGTTCGAGCTGATGGAAGGAGCGATCATACTCGTCCGCTTCCACCACAAAGAGGTCGGAACTGCCGAATCGAAGGTTCGATTCCCAGTTTATGACCCGGCCCCCAACCAAACCGGTCGGGTCCATTCCGGCCGCGTCGAGGATTTCCGTGGCCATGGCGGAGGTGGTGGTTTTTCCATGCGTGCCGGAAACCCCCAGAACCCGCCCACGGTTTACCCAAAGTCCCAGAGCCTCGGCCCGTTTCAGAACCGGGATGCCCCGGCCCCGTGCAGCCTGGATCTCGGGGTGATCCTCCGGCACGGCGGCGGTAACGATTAGGGCGGAGGCGTTTTGGACATGATCGGGATCATGGCCGGCCAGGATCTCACACCCCCAGGAGGAGAGGGATCGTGCCGTTAGCCCGGGCTGAAGATCACATCCCGTCACCTCGAGCTCACTCCGGACGAAGAGCTCCGCGAGAGATACCATTCCCTCCCCAGCGACGCCCATGAAGTGCACCGGACCACCGTCCGTCACGAAAGCGGGGGCGCTGGTCATCGTGCCTCCCCTTCCAGAGTCGTCCGCACCCCGGGCTGACCGGAAAGGAGATCCACAAGAGCTTCCGCAATCTCCCGGGTCGCCTCCGGGCGGCCTTCCTTCAGGGCGGCATTCCGCATGGCGGACAGGCGGTCCTGATCCGAGAGAAGAACCAGGATCTGTTCCCAAAGAACGGACCCCGACAGCTGAGCTTCCGGCAAATGAACCGCCGCACCGGACCGAGCGAGGCTATCAGCGTTCAGAGCCTGATGGTTAGCGGCAGAGGTCGGAAGAGGAATCAGGATGGCCGGGACTCCCCAAGCCAGGAATTCGGAGGTGGTCATGGCTCCGGCCCGGCTGATGGCGAGATCCGAGATGCGGAGGGCCTCGGGCATCTCTTCGATGTAGCCCTGCGCCCGAACCCAGCCCGGGTCCCCGACCCGATCCAGTTGGGAGCTTACCTCCTCATAATTCCCAGGGCCCGTTGCCCAGAGAAGCTGAACGTCCGCAGGACGTTCCAGCCGCCCCTCCTGGACCCCCAGGATGGCCTCCAAAACTGCCTTGTTGATGCCTTGGGCTCCCTGGCTTCCCCCGGTTACGAGGACCACCCTGCCGCCCTCGGCCAGGCCGAAGCCTGCCCGACATGTCCCGGGCTCCAGCGGGAGTACCGGCCTTACAGGATTTCCGGAGAGCAGAGCTTTCGACCGGGCTGGGGCCGGAAGCTCTTCCCTAGCCTCAGGAAAGGCCAGGTGTACCTGCCGGGACCACCGACTCAGGACGCGGGTCGTAAAGCCCGGCCGGGCATTCTGCTCCTGGAGGGCCAACGGAATCCCCATGGCGGCGGCGATGAGGCCCGCAGGCCCCGAGGCGTAACCTCCCGTCACCACAACTAAAGCCGGTCGCAGCTGGGAGAAGAGCTGACCCGTAAGGAACAGCGACCGAAACAAGGCCCAGAGAACAGACAGATTCTCAAAAATCCGACCGCGCCGGAACCCCCGAACAGGCACCAGGAAGTGGTCCACCCCGCGCTCCGGAAGGATCCTGGATTCCAGGCCCTGCTGGGCCCCCAGAAAGAGGATCCGGAAATCGGGCCGTAACGCGGAGAAGGCCTCGGCGAGAGCCAATGCCGGATAGAGGTGCCCCCCGGTTCCACCGCCGGAAAAGACGGCAACGCTGGAAGGGGAACCGGAACTAACCACGACCCCTCCTCCCCTCGGGTTGAGCACGGGCCACGGCTATGAGAATCCCGATGGCCGCCATGGTCACCAGGAGATTCGACCTCCCATAGGAAATGAGAGGGAGAGCCAACCCCGTATTGGGAACCAGGCTCAGGCCCACGCTCATATGAAGAAGTGCCTGGATGGCGATCAGGCTGGTGAGGCCGATCGCAAGCAATTCGCTGAACAGGTCCGGAGCCCGCTGGGCGATCCTGAACCCCACCATGACCAACGTCATGAAGAGGCTGACCACCAGGAGAACACCCATGAGTCCCCACTCTTCCCCGATCATGGCGAAGATGAAGTCGTTGTGGGGCTCAGGCAGGAAGCCGAATTTCTGTCGCCCCTCCCCGAAGCCGACTCCGGTCCATCCTCCGGACCCGATGGCGATCAGGGACTGACGTACCTGGAAGTCAACACCCTGTGGATCCGATCCAAGACTCCAGAACGAACTCATTCTCTCTGACCAGTAGCCACTCCCAAGCTTCAGCATGAGCATGGGAAAGACGAAGATTCCGATGAAGAGGAAGTGGGCAATCCGTCCGCCGGCGGCAAAGACCACCACCGCCGCCAGAAGCCCCAAAAGGCAAGCTGTGGACATATCCGGTTCAGCCACCACCAGGAGCATCATGGAGCCCCACACCACCAGGAAGGGAAGCAAGCCCTTTCGAAGGCTCCGGAACTGAGACTGTTTCTTTACAGCCAGGGCCGCCGTCCAGATCACGATGGACACCTTGGCCAGTTCCGAAGGCTGGATTCTCCCGATGGGCGTCACCAGCCACCGGCGGGAGTCGTTGATGACGGGAGCGATGGCATGGGTCCCCGGGATGACAAGGATCAGAAGCATCAACAGGGTCACACCGAGGATCGGCCAGGCCATGACTCTCCACCATGAGACTGGAATCCGGGAACATACCACCAGGGCGGCAAGGCCAAGAGCCCCGCCGGCGGCCTGTTTCAGGACGAAGTGAGGAGCACTCTCACCCGCCTGATGAACCAGGAAGGTTGTTGCGCTGGAAAGGGTGAGCAGGCCGAAAGTGAAGAGTGCGAGCGTCACCCCCATAAGAACCGCCGGCTCCCAACCCCGACCCAATCCGGAGTCGGGAATGGCCACGGGGGAGGCCGGGGCAACGTTCAGGGGCCTGGGTGCCATCTCAAGCGTCCCCTCGGGCGAAGTCGCAGAACCGAAGCCCCCGCTCTACGTAGTTCCGGAACATGTCGAAGCTGGAGCAAGCCGGAGAAAGAAGGAGGAGATCTCCCGGCAGGGACAACTTCAGGGCCGTGTTTACCGCGTCCTCGAAGGATCCGTCCACGACCTGCAAGGGGACTGATCCGTCCAGGGTGGCCGCCATCCGGAGACGGGCTTCCCCGAAAAGGACCACAAACCGGACTCCCGGGTGGATGGCCTGCTTGAGGGGTTCCAGATCTTCCCCTTTGTCTTTTCCTCCCAGAAGGAGGACCAAGGGGCCTTCAAGGCTCTGAAGAGCCCCTGATGTGGCCGCCACATTGGTCGCCTTGGAGTCGTTTACCCAGCTTCGTCCCTGCCTGTCCCCCACCAACTCCATCCGGTGAGGGAGGGGCCTGAACTCCTTGAGCCCGGCCGCGATGGCGGATGTTGATACCCCCGCCAGACGAGCCGTCAGAGCTGCGGCCAGGGCGTTTGATGCGTTATGCCGACCGAGTACACCCAACTCCCTCACGGCGAGGACGCTCTCTCCATCTTCGTCAGGAAGGCGGAGGAAGAGTTCCCCGTCCTGGAGATAGGCGTTGGAATCCTCTGCGCCCTGTGAGCTGAAGCGGAAGCGTCGACCGGGAGCGTCTCCAGCCAACTCCTCCACTTCCGAAAGATCTCCGTTGAGGACCCAGGTGCTTTCGGGCGTTGCGTTCTGAAAGAGGCGGGCCTTGTCGGAGTAGTAGTCATCCAGCGTCGGATACCGGTCCAGGTGATCCGGGGCCAGGTTCGTCACAACACCGATGGAAGGGGAAAAGTCCACCATGTCCGCCAACTGGAAAGACGACACTTCCACCACGAACCAATCCGGGGCCGGGTCCGCCAGGGCGAGGCCGGATGCCGGCGGCCCGAAGTCGGATCCGATGTTCCCGCCGAGGCCCGCGACCAGTCCGTCCTTTTCAAAAAGACGAGCCGTCATGGCGGCAGTGGTAGTCTTACCGTTCGTTCCGGTCACAGCGATCAGTGGACCCTTGAGGAACCGAAAGGCGAATTCAGGCTCGGATACCCATCGGCATCCATTTGCCCGGAGGGCCTTGAGCACCGGAGCGTCTGGTGGGATTCCAGGACTGACCACCACGGTGTCTGCCCGGGCCATTCGTTCCAGGTCGTGGCCTCCGAGTTCCACCCGGGCTCCCAGGCTTCTGAGCTCGGCTGCACCAGCTGCAGCTGTGGGTTCAACATTCGAGTCCGAGACATAGACTTCACCTCCATGAGTTAGGGCCAAACGGGATGCGGCCATCCCGCTGGCTCCCAGGCCAATAATCGAAACCGACTTCCCTTCCAAAAGCTTCATCTGCCGCTCCGGGGGCCGCACTTCTCAGCCCTCCGGCATCCCTTTCTTCGAGCCTCATCGGATTTTCAGCGTGGAGAAGCCGATCATCGCGAAGAGGATTCCAAGGATCCAAAAACGCACTACAATCTTCGACTCGGCCCACCCCAGTTTTTCGAAGTGGTGATGGATGGGAGCCATGCGGAAAATCCGCCGACCGGCCCCGTATCTCCGAGCTGTGTATTTGAAGTAGCCGGTCTGCAGAATGACCGAGAGGCCTTCCATTACGAAGACACCTCCGACGATGACCAGCAGGAATTCTGTCTTCAGGAGGATGGCCATGACGCCGATCGCTCCACCGAGTGCCAGCGAGCCCGTGTCCCCCATAAATACCGTGGCCGGATGAGCATTGAACCAAAGGAAGCCTATGGCTGAGCCGGCCAGGGCTGCGGCGTAGATGGAGAGGTTCTCTGCCCCCGGCAGATAGAAGAGGCCCAGGTACGCCGACGCATCCACCCGGCCGATGAAGTAGGCGAAGACCCCGAAGGTCATGACCGCGATGGCCGAAAGTCCTGCAGCAAGACCATCCAACCCGTCGGTCAGGTTCACAGTGTTCGAGGTCCCGGCCACAACGATGGGGACGAAGAGGATGTAGGCCGGCACCCAGAAGACGGCGACCCAATCCGCAAAGAAGGGGACCATGGTCCAATTCGGGGGAACCGGCCAAATCGGCTGATAGATGAGGTACAGGCCCAGGCCCAGGCCGAACACGACCTGCCCCGCCATCTTGTACCGGGCCACCAGTCCCCGGGACCTTTTCTGAACCACTTTCAGGTAGTCGTCCAGAAAACCCAGGAGTCCCATCCAGAGAAGAGCAACCAGGGCCAGAATCGTGAACTCGCTGGTCAGATCGGCCCAAAGGAGGGTGGACCCTCCTGCGGTCA
This sequence comes from uncultured Gemmatimonadaceae bacterium, assembly GCA_964407425.1. Taxonomy (GTDB): domain Bacteria; phylum Gemmatimonadota; class Gemmatimonadetes; order Longimicrobiales; family Gaopeijiaceae; genus JABDNZ01. The sequence continues at coordinate 20,457 of CAYOVN010000020.1, read as the reverse complement.
TGATGATCAGCACCCCACCCATGGTGGGCGTTCCCGCCTTCTCCAGATGGGTCTCGGGGCCATCGGTCCGCACTACCTGACCTACCTTCATTCGGGTCAGCCACCGAATGGTCATGGGGCCCAGAGCGAAGGAGAGCAGAAGAGCTGTCACAACCGCCCCCCCAGCCCGGAAGGTTATATACTGGAACAGGTTGAAGACGATGTGGACGTCGGCGAACTGGGGAAGAAGGTGAAAGAGCATGTCAGGCAGCCTTCCCGGGTCCGAAGTGACGTTCCAGGCTCGGTATCAGCTTCTCCATGGCCACGCCCCGGGACGCCTTCAACAGAACCACTTCCCTGCCCTCCAGTGAGTCGAGAAGAAGCTCCTCCGCCCTATCCAACTCCTCCGCGATCCGGAGCTCAGGGCCGTCAGGGCCCAACTGGAGGTCCGAAGCGACTCCCGCGAAAAGGCCGGTGGCCAGAACCAGGTCCAGGGGGTAGCTCATGGCATCTTCCAAGGCCGCCCTGTGAAGAGCTTCCGACCGATCGCCCAATTCGAGCATGCTCCCGAGGACAGCGATTCTGGGACCCGCTGCTTCGATCTTGACCAGGAGGTCCAGGGCCGCTTTCAGGCTCTGGGGATTTGCGTTGTAGCAGTCCACCAGGAGGGTGAAATCGCCGAGGATTCGCACCTCACTCCGCATCCCTCCGGACTCCACTGTCCCGATTCGGTTAGCCGCCTCTACCTCCGGCACACCAAGAGCTTCCGAGATAGCGAGAGCCAGGAGAGCATTCTGAACCGCATGGCGCCCGGGCATCCGGAGTACCACCGGTTCCCCGCGCCACTGGAACTGATAACAACCGTTTCCGGCAACGGCGGCGGCTTCAGGTCGGTGTCGCACTTCGGCCCGCTGACTCCAACCCGTAACCCTGACCGCCGGAGAAACCAGCCGCGCCGCCTCGGACAGGATCGGCGGTTCGTCACCAACCAGGGCAATGCCGTCCTCGGGCAGGCCTCGGAAGAGATCCAGCTTTTCCTCCATCACCCCTTCCAGCGACCCGAGCTTCTCCAGATGGGTCTCGCTGACCGTGGTGATGGCGCCGATCCCGGGCTCCGCAATAGCCGTGAGGGCCCGAATCTCTCCTGGTTCGTTTGTCCCCATCTCCAACACCAGGACCTCGGCCTCATCCGACGCGGAAAGAAGGGTCAGTGGAAGGCCGATCCGATTGTTGAGATTTCCCGGAGTGGCGTGAGTCCGGAAGCTGCCTTCCAAGACTGCGCCGAGGAGTTCCTTGGTGCTGGTCTTGCCGGAGGATCCCGTGATTCCAACGACCGTCGCGGAAAGAGCCTTCCGCCGATGGTTGGCGAGAGCCCCCAGAGCGACCAGGGTGTCCGGCACCTTGTAGAGCCCGGTTCCCTCCGGAGCCTCGACAGGGCGGGAAACCACGGCCCCGGTGGCCCCCTGGGAGAAGGCGTTGGACAGGAAGTCGTGGCCGTCGAACCGCTCTCCGGAAAGGGCCAGGAACAGATCGCCGGGTTCCACGGACCGGCTGTCAGTGGAGATTCTCCCGTATTCCGGATACCGGTCGCTCCTTTGGAGAGGAAGGCCCAGAGCCCCAGAAACCTCGGCGTCGGTCCACCGGAAGGTCATGCCCTATCCCCCCCGTCCCCGATCGCCAGGAACTCCCGCACGATCCCGCTCTCGTCGAAGGGGAGCTTCTCCAGGCCGACTACCTGGTAGTCCTCGTGGCCTTTCCCGGCCAGGAGGACTAGATCGTCGGGCCGGGCTTCCTGCAACGCAGCACCGATGGCTTCTTTCCGGTCCACGAAGCGTCGGATCGGGGCATCTCCCATGCCCTCGACGACGTCGTCGATGATGACATCCGGATCTTCGGTACGGGGATTGTCGGAGGTCACGAAGGAGAGATCCGCCAACCGGGCCGAAACCTCCCCCATGAGAGGTCGCTTCCCCTTGTCACGATCACCACCGGCCCCGAAGAGGACCAACAGGCGACCTCTCACCAGGGGCCGAACGGTGGCCAGAACTCTCTCGAGAGCATCCGGGGTGTGGGCGAAGTCGATGAGAATCGGGAAGGGCTCTTCCGTAACCCGCTCCAGGCGGCCCGGAATCTGGGGAGCCGAGGACAACCCCTCGGCAATCTCCGCCACCGTCAGCCCCGCCACCAAACCCGCCCCAGCTGCCGCTAGAGCATTCTCCACATTGAACCCACCGAGGAGGGGGAGGTAGACCTGGGCCTTCTCACCTTCAACCTCCAGTGTGAACCGGGATCCGTCGGACATCAGCTCCAGATCCGATGCCTGTATCCGGGGGGCCTTCTTTTCCCTGGCAATCCCACCCTCGGCTGGTCCTGGCTTCGTACTGAAGAGGATGGTACGGGCGGGGTGGGTGGGAAGCGGGATCCATGCCTCATCGTCCTGATTCACTACGGCCCAACCGTCCGTCTTGAGAAGGTTCAGAAGGTGGGCTTTGGCAGACAGGTAGCCGGCCATATCGGAGTGGTAGTCCAGGTGGTCCTGGCTGAGATTCGTGAAGACGGCCGCATCCATGCGGATCCCGTCCAGACGGTGCTGAGCCAGGGCGTGGGACGAGGCTTCCAACACGACGCTCCCCACTCCGTCCTCCACCATTTCTCGGAGCCAGCCGGAGATTTTGACGGGGCCCGGGGTGGTGAGGCCTTCCGTTCCCGGTCGGATGTCTCCGGTCTCCTCCACTAGGCCCAAGGTCCCTATGGCTTTCGCAGCACTCTTCCGGCCCAGGAGATGCCGGATAAGGAAGGTGACGGTGCTTTTCCCGTTGGTCCCTGTGACGCCAGTCAAAAAGAGGTCCGTCCAGGGGGATCGATATACCCAATCGGAAACCAGAGCTCCGGCCAGGCGGCCGTTGCTCACCTGCAGTTGTGGGACCTTCAGGCCCGGAACGATCTGCTCCAGAACCACGGCCACGGCCCCGGCTTCCACTGCAGGGGCCACGTAATCATGGGCGTCGTGGTCGACACCCTTCCAGGCCAGAAAAACGTCACCCGGGGAAACGTCTCGAGAGTCCTGAGAAACACCTGAGATTGTGGTGCTCTCGGGGCCTTCGTAGGCCAGCAGGAGCTGGGCATCCCGGAGGCGATCAGCCACCAGATCCAAGGAGAGGCCGGGGTTAACCATCCCCTGCCCTTCCCACCAGGATCCGAACGGTATCCCCCGGCGATAGCGGTGTGAAAGGCGGAGGATCGGTGCCTACGACCGGCCCCGCCTCGTCCAGACGGACGCGAAAACCAAGTGAATGAAGCCGGCGGACGGCCAGCCGAGGAGAAAGACCGGAGACGTCGGGGACAACAGCGCCCGTCTCCGATGGTGTGGTGGTCCGGGGCGTACGGACGGTAGGGCTTGGGGAAGGATCACTTGAAGCGAATTGAGCCCCCGGAGAAGGTTTACTCCTCGGCTGCCGCCGGTCTAGGGAAGCCAAAGCCATGGCCTCCCAATCGATGGGAGCCTGGTGAGCGGCAAGCACCGCCTCCATAATCTCCCGGGTAACTGGAGCGGCTGTGGCACCACCGTAGTAGGTGCCTTCCGGCCGATCCAACTTCACAAACACCACGAGCTGAGGGTCTTCCACTGGGAAGAAGCACACGAAGGAGCTGTAGTGGCCCTCTCCGTATCCATCAGGCCCGTATGCGCGACTGGTCCCACTCTTTCCGGCCACCGCGTAGGTGGACAACTTGGCTTTGGTGCCGGTCCCGTCATCGATCACGCTGACCAGAACATCTGAGATTTCTCTTGCGAGCCTCGGAGAGATGACCTCGCGGACCACCTTCGGTTCGGATCGGAACAGGGTCCGACCCTCTGGATCCCGAAGCTCCTTTACGATCCTGGGCTCCATCAGCTTCCCACCGTTGGCCAGGGCACCATAGGCCATGGCCATCTGGAGGGGGGTCACGGAGATCTCGTATCCGATGGCCAGCCTGGAGGGAGAAGGCAGGGACCATTCCGAAGGCCTGGGGAGTTTACCCGAGGCTTCGGGCTGGAGGGCGATTCCCGTCCTGGACCCAAATCCGAAGTCCCGGAGCATCTGGTACTGGTCTCCAGGAGAAAGTCCCTCGGCGACCTTGGCGATCCCGACATTGGATGAAACCCGAAGGGCACCCCCTAGGGTCATCATTCCGTGGGGAGTTACGTCTCGCAGGGGCTTCCCTCCGGCTACCCAGTAACCCTCCTCCCCATCGACGCTGTCGGCGAGGGTGGCGACGGAGTTGAAGAGGATGGAGGCCACCGTGAACGGCTTCAGGGTAGACCCTGGCTCGTACGGCGAACTGATGGCGGAGAGGTTCCCGGATTTATTGTTCTGGATGGAAACCAGAGACAGGACCTCTCCCGTTTTTGGATTTGAAACGACGAGGTTCCCGCCTTTTGCACCTGTTTCCCGGATGGCGTCGGCCAGGGCCTCATATCCGCGTTGCTGAAGATCCCGATCCAGGGTCAGGATTACATCCCCGCCGGCCACCGGTGGCTTCACCAGGATGGATCTCCCCGGAATGGGGTTTTGCCGGTTGTCTCGACTCTGTATTTCCTCGCCGGCCGTTCCCCGAAGATGCTCGTCGAACCCAGCTTCGATGCCTCCCCTCCCGGACCCTTCCCTGACCGTCCCGAGAATGTCCTGGGCCAAAGCTTCGTAGGGGTGGAACCGGGTCCATTCCCGGGTCAGATAAACACCCTGAATGGAGCCCAGGGTCTCCTTTATCTGAGGTGGGAAAGTACCCTTAACCGGCACCCACCTCGTCTCCGGATCCGACAGGGACCGAATCGTTTTCCGGGGGAGGCCCAACTCCGATGCAAGAAGGTCGATGTCCCGATCCCGGGTGTTGTCCCTCAACTCACCCGGCGCGACCCCGACCCGGAAGGTCTCGGTGCTGGAAGCCAGGGGGTTTTGGCTACGATCCAGGATCGTGCCCCGGGAAGCCGGAACTTTCAGAGCCCTTTCGTGCTGGCCCGCCGCCAGTTCCGTCCAGAGGGCCCCCTCGAGGATTTGGACGCTTGCCGACCGGCCCACGATGATGAGGCCGCCGAGAAGCCAACCGCCGAGAAGAAGGCGCCGCCGCCAGCTGAAGCGAAGTTGGGAAGGGGGGGACTGAGTCATTTCCCCTCCCGGGGCAGGATCACCATGTCCGAGGCTCCGGCCTCACGCATTCCCAGGCGCATCTCGGCATCCTCAGACACCCTGCCCCAGCTCTCCAGATGGAGGACCCGGCTATTCAGGTTCTCCCGGGTCGCTTCCTTCATGACCTCATCCAACCGGAGAGAGTCGAGGAAAGCCATGGTGTCCAAAGCTGTCCTCTGTCTCATTGAGACCAAACTCAGAGAGGAGAGAAGAGCCGCAACGGCCAGTGCCACCTTGCTGGTCCCGGTGAGCCCCTTCATGCCGCTTTCCTCCAAGCTCTGAGGCGCGCGCTCCGGGCCCTGGGGTTGCGGGCGATTTCCTCTTCCGTCGGCTGGCGGGACTTCTTGAACAGGGGTGCGCCCATGGAGCGGTGATCACAAGCACACACCGGCAGTCCAGGAGGGCACACACAATCCAGGCTCCAATCCCGAAAGGATCGTTTCACGATTCGATCTTCCAGGCTGTGATATGAAACCACGGCCAGGATCCCTTGAGGTCTCAGCGCATCCCTGATCATCGGAAGGGTTTCGGCCAAAACGGAGAGTTCCTCGTTCACAGCGATCCGGAGGGCCTGGAACACTCTGGCCATTCCCCGGGGATGGGGCGGACGTCCCGTGGCCCTCGCCAGCGCTCCCACCAGGTCGTCGCTGCTTCTGAATGGACGATCTCCCCTTCTGCGGACGATCTGCCTGGCCAGCCGCCTGGCTTTCGGTTCCTCGCCGTATTCACGAAAAATCCGAGCCAGCTCCACTTCGGTCTCAGTGTTGAGAATGTCGGCGGCGGAGGCACCCGATTCCCGCCCTCCCATCCTCATGTCCAGGGAGAGGCCTCTTCGGAAGGCGAAGCCCCTCTCATCCGCATCCAACTGCCAGGAAGACACACCAAGATCCAGGAGGGCGCCGTTGAGCCCCTCCTTTTTCATCCCGGCATCGTCCATGGCCTGGTCGAATCTCATTTGAAGAATGCGGAGCCTTTTTGAATGTTGGGTCAGCTCAATCCGAGCCCTTGCTATCGCTTCCGGATCCCGATCCACTCCTATCACTCGGCAAAGGGGCCAGCGGCTGAGAATCGCCCCGGCGTGTCCCCCACCCCCCAGCGTGCCGTCGAGGATCGTCCCTTCCCGTGCCCCATAAAGCGCCTCCAGGACTTCCTCCACCATCACGGGGAGATGGAAAGCCGTTTCCCCGGACACGTCCCTATCCTCTGCCCAAAAGAGCCAGCGGCTCCCAGCCTTCGGGAGCCGCGGTCATCCGAAGATCTGGTGGCGGAAGCGCTGGGAGTCTTCCGCCTTCTCTTGGACCGCCTTCTCGAACTCATCCGGGTCCCAGACCTCCACCCGGTCGATCACACCGCTCAGCACCACCGTCCCCTTCAGGAAGGCGGCCTCCTTTAACCAGGAGGGGATGAGGATCCTCCCCTGCTTGTCCGGCGAGACCTCCACAGCGTTCGCGGTTATCTCACGGACGTAATTCCCGGAAGCGGCATCTGCCCGGCGGTATTCCAGGAGGCGCTTCTGGACCTCAGCCCAAACATCCTCCGGGAATAGGGTGAGGTATGGCTTCTCCCATTGGATGAGGATGAACCGCTCCCCACCTGCTCCCTTTCGGAAAGCAGCCGGAAGGGAGACTCGTCCCTTCTCGTCCATTTGGAAGTCATACCGGCCGAGAAATCCGCTCACTTGGTGGTACCCAGTGGGTTGAAGTGGTATAGAATGGTGCTTAAAGGCAAAGTACAGCAGCCAAATGGAGAGCGCAAGAGGTTTTATTTGGAATTCCTCTTAACCCGACCTATCCGGTGCTGCATAGGCACGCACCAGGTATTTTCCTTATTTTTCAGTGGGTTTCGCGAAATCCCAGCTTACCGACACCCTCTAGATTTTCGGTTTATATTCGGGAGTTTTTGGATATTCCCACTTCCCCCCACTCTGCCCCCGGGAGGGGAAAAGAGGTGTTTGGAGGGGTTTGGGCTCATTGGGGGGGGGCATAAAAAGCAGCGCCGTCGGGAAAACCCGACGCCGCCACCAGATTCAGGGAGGGTTAAACGGGGAGGTCAACGACCCCGCTTGATGATGGCCTCCTGGATTCCTACGTAGGTGTTGGCAGCGTTGAGGAGCTCCTGGCGATTGCTCTCTCGGTTGTTGCGCTGGGCATACCCACCACAGCTCTGCATCAAACGAAGGACCTCCTGGAACTGAGGCAGCGTAGCCTTGGCAGTTTCCAGAGTTTGAGGTTCAGACTGCGCAGTAGCCTTATTGAAGATCGAATACCCGAGGAAGAAGTCGAACTCCTGCCCGGTCAGATCGGACACCTCGAACTCCTTCGCCAACCGGAGGGTCTGGATGGCAAAGTTCCAGTTGTCTTTCTGGATTCCCTCATTCACCGCGTTGGCGAAGACCTGATAGGCCACCTGATCAACAGACTGCTCGCCCCGGGCCACTGCATCTTGAAGGAAGGGAATCGCTTCGTCGATCCGACCATCCTGGAGGAGCCAGCTCCCCTGCCTCACCGAAATATTCGGGTACTCGGGGTCCAATCCCTTGACCTCGCCCAGGGCCCCAACAGCGTCGTCCACCCGACCCGCGCGCTGCAGAGCATCGGCGTAGATCGACCAGATGGCCGCTTCTCCCCCGTGGGTCTCGAGAATCCCCTCGGCCAGAGTTACACCCTCTTCGTACTCGCCCAGGTTGATGTGGGCCACAACCATGTTCCGAAGGAGGGCTGAGTCCATCTCGGCACCCAGGATTTCATACACCTTTCCGTAGGAAACAAGGGCCTTCCGGAAGAGGGCGACGGCCTCCGCGGGCATTTCCTCCTGCCCCTGGTTCAACTCGGCGCCGGCGGTGAAAGCGAAGCCACCATGCTGCTTCAGAAGTTCAACGTCCTCACCATCCACCTCGAGGCCGACTTCGATGAACTGCATGGCCCCGAAGGGGTCACCGGCCTGGGCCAACTCGTATGCGATCCGCATCCGGATCCCGGAGTTCGCCGGATTGAGCATGAGATACTGCTCGTAGTAGGCCCGAGCCTCCTCATCCTTACCAAGCATGGCCGAGAGATAACCGGCATTCTGCATGGCGTTTTCATGAAGGGGGTCGAGCCCGAGTACGATCTGGAATTCGGCGAGAGCCTCTTCGTTCCGATCCAGTTCCCGATAAACGGCAGCCCTGGTGAATCTGGAGTTCACCGAATTGGGGTTCAGCTCAATGGCCTGCGAGCAGGTGTTGAGGGCGTCGTCCCACTGGGAGCTGGAAGCATAGTCCCCACAGAACTGAGCGGCCCTGGCCTGATCGGACTGAACCTGGAGTGCCCCGTAGATCGTCTGAGCGGCCTCCTTCTGACCCTTTTCCGGTACCGAGAAAGGATCAACAGGGAACTCCTCGCCACTGGAGGAGATGAACTTCGTCTCCACCCGGAAACCCTCACCTTCGGGCGCATAGCCACCGCAGAAAACCACCTGAGAGTTGATGAGGCCGGCTAGCTGGCGGGCCTGGGTGCAGCCCAGATCCTCCATGTCCAGATCGTATTGCTTCAGAGCGTTCTTGAGTTCTTTCTCTTCAATGGGCTGGTGAGTAGCCATCTCATTGATGAGATCACGAAGCTCATCGGCGAGCTTCTCACCGAACTTCTTGTCGGCGCCGTCTCGTGGCTGGATCTCCGGAACCATCACCCGGAAGCGGGCAGAAGCTACCTGAGCAGAAACCGTTTGAGAGTGAAATGGTATGGCCGTGAGACTTATCGTGACCAAGGCCAGGAGCCCGAGCCGGATCCGTCCGTTCATTTTGCCTTCTCCCTGAAAATAGACCGACAACGCACCACCGGGGGAAGCCGCCAAAAACCGTGCGGGCAGAACGGAGGACCTCCATGATCCCCCTGAAAGGTGAGTGCTCCCCCCCGGAAACCGGTACACTCCCCTCGTAAAGTCTGAAAATCTATAGAGAGGCCGGAGTTAAGGTCAACAGCACTCCGTGGAATCCGCCTCGAAAAATTAGTTTGATTGGATATCTTCCTAGAGAGATACTCCCCAATCCTACTTTCTATTACAAGTTACGTAGCAAAAAGATCCCGGTTCCAGGTCCACGTGGGTAATTCCCGGTTCACCGCCGGCGCCTTCAAGCTCCCTCCTGGGCTTCGATGGCAGCCCGGACCTCGGAGCTGATCCGCTGGGTTTCCTTTTTCCTATAGTCGAACATCACCATGGTCGTCTCTCCCGAGACCAACTCGGTGCCGTTTTCGTCGAGAGCCAAATACTCCATCACAAAATGCTTCTTCCCCAGGGTTGGGACTCGGACTCCCACCTTCATCCGGAGAGGGTAAAGGACCCTTTGGTGGTATCTGACTCTGGCTTCGGCCAGGATAAAGGGAACCTCCTCAGGGCCTTTGGAGCCCACCACCCGATTCCAATACCCGGCCCGGGCCTCCTCGAAATAGACCAGAGCCAGAGAATGATGGGCATGACCGCCCACATCGATATCCTTGAATCGGACATCCACTGCCTGCCAGAAATTGAAATCGGACGGATCGGGCCGCATCGAGCTTTCCTCATGAGTGATGGCGGGGCTGGAAAACCACACGAGAAGAACCTTGGCGTTTTTCCACCACAAGAAAAGGGGGAGGCAATTGCCTCCCCCTCCCTTGATCCCGGGAATGGCTTCCGGGATTCAACGCCCGATTATACGAATCCTTCCGGAGCCTGTGTCGATGATGATGGTGCCGACCCCGTCGCCCAGAACGCCCTTCACATTGTCCCGCTCCATCCGGGTCACCTGGAAAGGGAGGTCCAGGTCGATTCCGCCGGAGCCAGTATCCATCTCAACCTCGGCCCCTACCGATTCGGGAACCCTGAGGGTCACTGCACCCGAACCCGTGTCGATTTCGAGGTGATCCACGTCGGAAAGAAGCTCCACCTCTACCTCTCCGCTCCCCGTATCGAGAACGATATCAGGAGATGATACCCCCACCAACGTGATCTCTCCCGATCCGGTATCCACTTCAAGGCTCCCAGCTGAGATATCGGACCCGGAAACGGAACCACTCCCGGTATCCACCAGGACATCCCCGCCCCGAACCGACATGAATTCCACGCTTCCGGACCCGGTGTCGATATCCAACTCTCCATCGAAACCGTCCACGACGATTCCCCCCGAACCCGTGTCGATGGAGAGCTCTCCGCTGCCGGATTCAGCATGGACGGAGCTGGAGCCGGTGTCGATAAGCACGGTTCCGTCCACGGCCCGCAGCTCCGTTTCACCTACGAGCAGATAGAGGGCGAAGTCCTGGCCTCGGGGCACGGAAATGCGAAGGTCAGCCCAGGCCTCCAACCCATTACCTGAACCGGCAACCTCAACCTCGTTCCCGCGGCCCAAACCCCAATCACCAAAGAAGGCGCCATTCCCACGAACCCGGGTTTTGGTCTTGGATCCTCTCCCCATCCTGCTGTACACGATGCGGTCGGACGGATAACGGACTATGAGGGCCTGACGGCCTCCCACCTCATCCATGGCCACATCAAGCTGCGCCCCATCGGCACCGCCCCGGGTGATCTCCACCACCACTTCACTACCGGAGCCGGACACGACCTCGACTGTACCCGCCAGGTTGAACACCGCCACCTGGTTTCCTCCCAAGCTATGCACCTCCTGAGCTTGACCGTCCCTAGGCCCTAGAACCGTCAAAAGGGCAACGCTCAGGGCGCAAACCAATGGCCTTACAATCCAAAGCTTCATCTTATTCTCCTAATAGTCGGGACTCTGTCAACGCCAAATCTCTCTATTGTCACCCGCATTCCACTCTCCAGGAACCGGACGTCTCCATCGAAAGTTTCAACCACCAACCGGGCGCCACCGGATCCCAGTGAGAACATCAATCCCTCACCGGTTCGGAGGCTTTGGGCCCGGACTGGGAAATCCGAGACGAACTCTCCCCCGTACACCGTCACCGTCGCGTCGAGGTTCACTGGGTTCCGGACTTCAAGGTCGATGTCACCCTCATGGGAATAGAAACCGTAGTCCCCACCCCCCAGGATGTGGCCAGAAAACTCGATTTCCCCATCGGTGGTTCGTGCCTGGATTCGCGGAGCATCCATGTCCATCAGGGTAATGTCCCCATCCACCGTCCGGAGCTCCAGGGAGGCCGTGGATTCCGTCACCCAGATATCGTCTTCCCCGGTTCTAAGCTTCCCTTCCCCCGTCAGGCCATGGGCCTCGATACTTCCCTGGGCAGTGTAGGCGCTCACGGCTCCACCCAGGTTTATGAGTAGAAGGTCCCCCTCCAGGTTGCGGACCGAGATTTCTCCGTCCACGCCTCGGATCTCCACCTCGACCTCTCTTCCGGAGATCGTCAGGTCTAGCCAGGCCGGCACCGTCAGCCGGAGACGGGCTTCCCGATCCCTCTCGCGGTCGTCGACAAAGCGGAGATCCAGATCTCCCCCGCTACGCCGGACTCGGACGGAGTTCTCCCCTTTTTCCCCCACCTCCACCCGAAGCTCATCCCGATCCCAGCTCTCCACCGAGACCGAGCCGGACAAATCCTGGAGGATAAGATGATCACCCACCCGGAGGTCCACGATGGTGTCCCCGGGCGAGGGAATCGCTCTGGTTAGGAGGAGGAGGGCGATTGCAGCTTTCACAGATTATCCTCAGGTCGCAGGAACAACGAAGAGGGCCGCATCCTGAAGGAACTCACCTTTCGCCAGAATCGCCCGTTCGAGATTGTCCTTCAGGAAACGGTTCCCGGGATCAACCCGGATGGCCGCCAGAGACTCCCGGATCGCCTCATCGATCACCATCATATTCCGCTCCAGGACCTCTACCGTCGCCGGATCCAGGGTCCCTCGACTTTGAAAGAGGGACTCCTCCAGGGCCGCCACCTCCAGGGCCCGAGCCTCCAGCCCAGGTTGAGTCTCGGTTATCTGGCTCACCCAGGACGGTATGGCAGGAATTGAAGAGTCGGCCGTCTGAACCACCCCCTCCCCTCCCTCGCGGGACCCGATTCCGGCACCAACAGCCCCTGACAGGAGAGCCAAAACAATTCCGGCAGCGGCTGCCTGGGGAAGTGGAAGCCGGACGGACCGCTTCCAACTTCTTCTATTGGACAGCCGGGGAACATGAAGTCGGATTACCTGAGGATCCCGTTCGATCCCACCCTGAATCTCACTAGCAATTCCCGGCCAAAGGTCCCGAGGTGGGCGATGCTCCGGAAGCTCCCGGGCCGTTTCCTGGATATTCTGGAGGTCACCGAATAGCGTCGAACACTCCACGCAGTTTTGGAGGTGCTCCCTCAGGTCTCGAACCTCGTCCGCCGGCACGTCCCCATCCAGAAGGGCTGAGTACCGGGCGGGATCCGGGTGACCCCTCATCGTATTCTCATCCTTGTCGACCATTCGTTCATTTCAGGTACTCTCTCATGATGAGCCGGGCTCGATGGAGCTGTGACTTCGACGTCCCGGTGCTGATTCCCATGTTTCGGGCGATCTCCTCGTGGGGATACCCCTCCACGTCGTACAGGAGAAACACCTGCTTCGCCCTATCGGGTAGCCTTTGAAGGGCTTCTTCGAAGTCCACCGCGAACCCGGGCTGGCCCTGACGGGCGGGGATTCGATCCAGGATTCCGGCATCGGGCATCTGCCTCTTGCTCCGACGCCTGAGGGTTTCCCGCCGGGATAGAATCAGGTTAACCGCCAGCCGATGGAGCCAGGTCCCGAAAGAAGCCTCCCCTCGAAACCCCGCAAGCTTCGTCCAGGACCTTATGAATACCTCCTGCGTCAGATCCTCGGCCCACTCCGCCCCGGCCATTCTCAGGGCCAGGGAATACACACGCCCGTGATGGCGCCGGTAAAGGCGCTCAAAAGCTCGGTGATTGCCGGCAACGGCGAGGGCTACATCCTCTCCCTCATTGCCGGGGCTTCCCTTCACGGTATGCTCGATGGTGGATCCTCCCACGGGCCCTGTTGTTCTAACCATCTTTGACGGGATCGGAGCCTGAATGGTTCGAAACAGAAATGAACCTTGCGCTGATCCATACGGGCAACCACCCTTTCCAAGGTTCAACTAGTAGAATCGGTTCGCCGATCTCGAAACCGACGGAGGGCCTAGTTTTGCAAATTCAGCCGATCAACCTCACGGCGATCATCGCCGTCATCATGGGGATCTCTGTGGTCCTGGTTCCGGTGCTCGGGCTGACGGCCCGGTACGCCCTGAAGCCAATCGTTGAGGCCCTGGGCCGTGTGTTCGAAGGCCGAGGAAAGGATGAACGCGTACAGATCCTGGAACGAAGGGTAGGCCTGTTGGAAACCCACATCGAAAACCTCGAGAGCACTTTTCATCGCCTGGAAGAGGGCACCACTTTCGATCGCCAACTTCGCTCAGACTCCGAACCCGAACCGGACCGGCTTCCAAAATCATGATGTCCCGACCCACTCCCGAGATCATCGCCCATAGAGGGTTTAGCGCCCGTGCCCCTGAGAACACCCTGGCGTCCCTGGCGGCTGCCATCGAAACCGGGGTCGAATCGATTGAGTACGATCTCCAGACCGCCGCCTGCGGCACCCCGGTGCTCTTTCACGACCCAATGCTGGGTCGGACAACCAACGGCGTGGGACCCTTGAAGCGCCGCCCCCTGGCACAGCTGAAGGCCCTTGATGCAGGAAGCTGGTTCGGCAAGGAGTTCGCCGGCGAAAAGATTCTCACGCAGGCGGAGGCTTTGACGGACCTCCGCGACCGGGTCTATCGGGTATACCAGGACATCAAGGGTTACAGGGAGATCGAAGATCTGGACCGGATGGTGACGAACACCCGAGATGCGGAAAGGGTCGAATCTTCCGTGTTTATTTCCTCGGATTGGGTCATCATGAACCGACTTCAGGAGACCGCCCCGGATATGGTTCGGGCCTATCTCGTGGACAATGCCGATGGGTTTTCCGATGCCCTGGACCGGGCAGCGGTGGATGAGGGCTCCCTTTTGGACGTTGAGATCGGCGTGGCCCTCAACAACCCGGACCGGGTCCAGGAGGCGATTCAAGCCGGCGTGGAGGTCATGGCTTGGACGGTGGACGATGAAGCCCAAGCTTCGGAAGCCGTAGCCTTGGGAATCACCCGGCTTACTACCAATGAAGTAGAAAGGCTGCTGAGCTGGCGAATGGGGGTGGGCCTGATCTAGGCCTGCTCCTCCGGTTGCCGTGGGAGTTGGAACCAGAACGTACTCCCCTTCCCCTCGTCGCTCTCCACCCAAACCTGACCGTCGTGGGCCTCCACGATTCCCTTCACGATGGAGAGGCCGAGCCCGGCCCCCCCCGTATCCTTCCTGCTCACCTGCCAGAAACGATCAAATAACCGTTCCTGGTCCTCGGCTTTGATCCCGGCCCCGGTATCCGCCACAGAAAAGCGAAGTCCGTTTCCGGAAGCGTCCACCTCAACCCCAAGGGTAATTTTCCCACCGGGTGGCGTTTCCCTCAAAGCATTCTCAACCAGATTTGTGAGCGCTTGGACCACCCTGTGAGGGTCGCCCCATGCCTTAGGAATATTCTCCGGAACCGACAGCTCGAAGGAAAGCTCCCCTTCTTCAGCCCTACCCCGATTGGCGTCCACGACCTCCTTGATCAGTCGCTCCGGATGAAAGGGCCCCGGGTGGACCGAAAGGACCCCTACCTCCAGCTGGGCCACATCCAGAAGATCTTTGATGAGGCGATTGATCCGCTCGGCAGATCGTTTCACGGCCAGGAGGTGTTCTCGGCGCTTTTCCGGGGATGGATCGAGGGTGAGAAGGAGGCTGGCAGCAGAGAAGATGGTCCCGACGGGGTTCCTCAGGTCGTGGGAGACCACGGCCAATACTTCATCCCTTGCCTGGAGAGCTTGTCGAAGAGAGGCCTCGGCGGCCCGGGTTCCCGTCATATCGGTGAAACTCAGCACCGCGCCCCGGAGCTCGGGTCCGTCCATCATGGGCCGAACGGAGACCTGGACCGGGAATGGTTTGGATCCCGATCTCCAGAGGGTGTCGGTGAGCCCGGAGACGGTCTCCCCGGAAGCCACGGCGCCGAAAATGGAGCATTCTTCCCGGGGCAACGGTTGGCCGTCGGGATAGGAATGGTGCAGCAGGCTGTGGACGTCCCGACCTACGACTCCCCGGAGGGAGTAACCCAGAAGTTCTGCGCCGGCCCGGTTCAGGAAGGTGCACCGACCCTCGAGATCCATCCCCAGAACGCCGTCTCCGGTTGCCCTGAGAAGGCCATCCGCCTCCCTCCGGGCAATGAGGGCATCCAGGCGCCGATTCTCCGATTCGATCATGATGAAGCGGAGGCGCCACGCCAGAATCAAGACCACCAGCGTCGCCACCAGGCCCAGGACTACCAGCGCTCTCGTGTACTCTGCTTGGAGGACGCGCCGGCTGGACATGGTCGTCTCACTGGCCTGCATTTCCAGAACCAGGACTTCCCGAAGATCCGCCGCCGCCGAAACCACCTCCGCATAGGAGGCCTGCTCGGTCATCAGCCTCTGCCGGGCCGCCTCCGACCTGAGTTCAGGGGGGGGAGTGTCTCCGGAGAGGTCCCGGGCGAGCATTTCCTCATGCCCGAGGCTCCAGGAGAAGGACAGAGGACCCACGTTCGCCATCTCTTCCCGAACCCGGATGGACATCCCTTCAGTCAGAATTGCCAGGGAGTCCAGGGCCACCTGTTCCTCCTCTCTAGCCTCACGGTATCGAACCCGGGATGCGGCATCTCCCACCAGGAGGAAGGAGTAAAATGCCTCCATCTGCCGGGCTTGGAGGGACTGTACGTTCGTGGCCAGACCGACGGCAGGTTCAAGGACATCCTTGATCTGATCCCGGACGCCCCGGACATCTTCTTCCAGGCGCTGGGGAACCAGAACGAGGGCGAGTAGAGAAAGAAGTAGAAAGAGGAGGGCAAAGCCAGTGGCCCAGGCGGCGCCCCGACCCGGGGGGGCCGAATCGAGCCGACCCACCGCCGAGCGGCGGTAACGGGCTCTTTCCCACGCTGGACGGTTGGACTCTCGGCTCATGGTCAGATCTTAATGAAGATCCTCCGCCTAAAGAGGATCCACATGATAGTCAGCCAGACCAGGACATACGAAAGGGCGAAAAAGAGGGACCCATTCAGCGGCCCGGCCCAGGACGCAAAGAGGTTCTCGTAAATCCAAGTCTTCAGGGACACCTCCTCTGCTCCTACCCGGATCAGTCCCATTTGCTTCGCAACCAACCCCGACGCAACAAATACCGCGATGGCATTCATACCGTAAACAACAAAGGGTTGGGCCCATCCTTTCCAACCCCGAATCTCCATGAGCCAGAAAAAGAGGCCCAGTAGCACCAAGCCAGCTCCGGCGGTAAAAAGCACGTAGGAACTGGTCCAGAGCGGTTTGTTGATGGGAAACGACATGCTCCAAAGGAGCCCCAGGAGAATACCCACCACTCCCCCCAGAACCAGGCCTCCGCTTTTTGCTATCGGGGATCGCCCGGAGCGAACCCACTCACCAGTGAAGATTCCCAGGAGGGTGGTCCCCACAGCGGGGAGGGTACTGAGAAGACCCTCCGGATCCCACGTCCCCTGCCAAAGGCGATGACCGAACACGATCCGGTCCAGGTAGGCGCCGAGGTTCCCATCCGGGGAGAGGTCCCCGGCTCCATACCCGGGGACAGGTACCAGAGTGAGAAGGGCCCAATACCCTATCAGAAGGATCACCACCGCCCACGCCCGGGCTGTCCGGCCCAGAACCAGGAAGGAAGAGGCGGCTAATAGGTAGACCAAGCCTATTCTCTGGAGGACACCCATGATCCGAAGGTTCTCAAAATCGAATCGGGGGAATGCAGCCATAAAAAGGCCAAGGCCGAACAGGATGACGGACCGCCGAAGGATGTGACGGAAGAGAGTGACCTTGGAGTCCCCCCCCTCGAGTCGCTTCCCAAAGGAAAAAGGAACCGAGACGCCGACGATCAGGAGGAAGAAGGGGAAGATCAGGTCGGTGGGGGTCCAACCGTGCCACTGGGCGTGCCGAAGAGGTGCGTAGATATGGCTCCAGCTCCCCGGGTTGTTCACCAGGATCATCCCGGCGATGGTGAGCCCCCGAAAGGCGTCCAACGAGGTCAGCCGGCCCTGAGGCAACTCCTTGGCACTCAAATTCCCTCTTCCCTGGGTAGGAAGCGCTCCTCCAGGAAGTCGGCGAGTTCCAGAACCCAATCTTCCCGGGTCGAATCAAAAACGGGAATCGGCAGCCCAGGGCTCTCCTGATCGGAGACCATTGCGATGATTCCCTCCGGCCGCCCATCCCCCTGACCATGCAAGGTCTTTGCGCCCAGGCCGCCCCGAAACACCTCGACCTTCGGCTGGGAAGCACTCTTGAACCCCTCAGCCAACACGATATCGGCATCCCAAAGGAACCGCTGGGCGATTTCCGTGAGACCCATCTCCTCCCCGGGCCAGCTCCCTATGACACCAAAGTCCGCCGGGCCCGCCAATACGGTCCTAATGACCCCGCCCTCGTGCCTGTGTCTCCACGAATCCCGACCGGGCTCATCCAGCTGGAAGCCGTGTCCATGCTTCACGCTCATGACCCGATAGCCCCGCCGGTTCAACTCCGACCCCAGGGCGACGGTAGTTTCGGTTTTCCCTGAATTTTTCTTGCCGATGATGCAGACAACCGGGGGCTCAGAAGTCGTGGGGGAGGTCCCCCCAGCTCGGCCCCGAAGGACACTCTCGGCCACCGAAGCCTCCTCCCGAGTATTCACATTGGAAAAGGACAATCTCACATCCTCTGACGCCCCCACCCTGTCCTCAGGAATCAAAACACCCTCCAGTCGGACGAACGCATCCTTCATGGAGAAACCCCCGCCTCCCCTCCCCTTCCGGAGTTCTTCCAGGCGAGGAAGACCAGCCACGGAAAAGGCGGAACAGAGGGGCTCAAAACCCAGAGGCCCTCGACTCCCGGGAGCAACCGCCAGAGCTTCGGCCGGCCAGTTCCTGATGATGTTACCCACCAGGTCAGAAGAGACCAGGGGGAGGTCGCAGGCGAGGAGAAAGACCCCATCCAGGCCCAACTCACCGGCCCAGGACAGGGCTGTGATCAATCCCCCCACTGGCCCCAGGCCCGGCACATCATCCGGCCGACCCTGGACCCCCAAGGCCTCCGAGACTCCGTCTTCATTGGTTATGACGACCTGCTGGGTGGTCCACGGCTCGAGGGCATCCATCGCATAGCGAGCCATCGGGCGCCCGCCCAGACGAAAGAGGGCTTTTTCGGTCCCGAACCTCCGGCTCATCCCTCCGGCCAGCACAGCCCCCAAAAGACGCCGGGAGGAAGCTCCTCCGATGCCCCCGACCAGTTCGGTCACTCCCCCCAGGCCTCCCAATCCGTCACCCGATCTTCGCCGGAGTAGATGTTGAATCCTCCACCCCGAGCAAAACCTATGAGAGTCAGGTTGAACTCCCGGGCCAGCTCAACGGCAAGGCTGGAAGGAGCTCCCACCGCCACGACCAGGGGGATCCCGGCCGCGATGGCCTTTTGGATGATCTCGAAGGACGTTCGACCGCTCACGACAAGAATCTCTTCACTGAGTGGCAGCCTGCCGTCCAAAAAGGCATGGCCCACCACCTTGTCCAGGGCATTGTGACGGCCCACATCCTCCCGGAGGATTCTCATCTCCCCGTCGGCATCGAAGAGGCCGGAAGCATGGAGGCCTCCCGTCTTTTCAAAGACCGCCTGCCCCTCCCGGAGCCGGTCCGGGAGAGCGTCCAGGACTTCGGCCGAAGCGGCCAACGTTCCCATTGGAAGTGGGCCGCACCCCCGCACCTCGATAGCCTCGATGGACGCCTTGCCACAGACCCCGCAGCTGGAGGAGGTATAGAAATTCCTGGCCAGGAAAGTCGGATCGAAGGCAACGCCGTCCCTAAGCCGGACCGAGAGGACGTTGTATTCCTGGGGGCCTTCCGTTTGGCAGTAGGTGATTTCTCTCACCTGGTCCCGGGATGAAAGAATACCCTCGGACCGAAGAAAACCGGCCGCCAGTTCAAAGTCGTGGCCCGGCGTCCGCATAGTCACGGCCACAGGTAGCGATTCCCGGGTCCTTCCCCGGAAGAACTCCACCCTGATCTCCAGGGGCTCCTCCACCGCCACCTGGTCCTTCTTGGACCGCCTTCCACCAGGCTCGACCCGATGGAGTTTGAGGGCAGAGGTGCTCCGGCGAGGGGAGATCAAAAGATCGTTTGGAGGATGATCATGGGGATGATACCCAGCACGGCAGTGAGAACCGCTTTCCCCGTGCTGAAATCCAGTGCCTGGCGGATGGCGATGATCCCGGCCCATAGCATCCAAAAGAAAACCCCAAATTGAACAAAGCCGCCCAGGAGAGGAATGATCCCAAGGACAAGAAGGACGCCGGGAGCCTGGGCGAAACCCAAGGTCCGAAGGAGTTCTCCCCAGCTAGCCGTCCCCCCAAGGAGCTTATCTCCAATGAGGTAGGTCACCCCAGCCCAAGCCAACCACCCGAAGATTGCAGCCACAGGCGCGAGGAGTATAGAGCCACCTCCACTACCTATGGCGCCGATGGCCGAAGCCACCGCAACCATGGCCACCACCGCTCCCGCCTGCATCGTAGCCGTTTCGTCGGCCTCCACCTCTTCGTACGTGTCGATGTTCAGGGTGGCAGCACCGAGCATTCGCTGGACCAAATCGGCCTGGGCCATGGAATCCCTCCTGGTTCGGGAAGACGCGACTATTGAGTAAATGAAGATAGGGAAACCCCGGTTCTGGGGAAAATGTTCTATCCCCTGGCTCGACTCTACCCGTCTTCCTAGTTTTCATACATGAGATACCTGAGGAATAAAACGGGCCGTGCCGGCCCCCGGCGACCCGGCCTGTGGGCCCTGGTTCTTTCCACCGCTATCGGCCTTCACGGTTGCTCGTCCGACTCTTCCGGACCCACCACCGAGAAGAGCCTACCTACCACCCTGACTGCCGTTGAAGGAATGGCGGTCCAAGCGCCTCCAGCCACAGTTCTCCTGGAAGGCCCCACGGTTGAAGTAAAGGACCAGTTCGGTGCCCCCATGAACGGGGTGTTCGTCACGTTCCAGGTGGTGGCGGGAGGGGGAACGACACCGGTCACCGGCCGGCAAACCGACGCCCAGGGGCGGGCCCGAGTTCCATGGATCCTCGGGCCGGAGGTTGGCGCGGCCCAGGTGATCCGGGCCACAGCAGGAGCCCTGTCTGCGGAAATCCAGGCCGAGACCGTTGAGGCCACCCCGGGAGCCAGCTTCAAGGGCCGAGGGGGGTACACGGAATACCTCCCGGGGGAGCTTCCCCTGGTCCTGAGTG